>NZ_WBMR01000155.1 GCF_008923365.1 Actinomadura montaniterrae | reverse complement strand
CGGGCCGCGCGGCTGGACCTGCTCGCGGCGGCGGAGGACGGCCGGGCCGCGCGCACCGCGCTGGCGGAGTTCTGGCTGCGCCGGATCATGGCTCCGCTGCCGGACGAGCGGGTCGAGGCGTTCCTGGAGATGGTGGTCCCGCCGCCGCCCGCCGACCCGACGCCGGCGCAGGTGGTCGCCTACGCCGAGATGGTCGTCCTGGCCGGTGACCGGTCGCTGAACCGGCGGCTGCTGGCGCAGGGGCGGTCGAACGTGCGGGTCGTGGGTGACGAGGAGTCGCTGCTGGCCGGGATGAGCGAGGCGATGGAGCTGGCGGCGCCCCTCGTCCTGGCGGGGGAGGCGCCGGGGCCCGGCGCGGCCCTGGACCGGTTCGTCGCCGCCCACGTCGCGGGGAGGAAGGGCAGGGACACCCCGGAGTTCCGGCGCCGGATCCTGCGCGACTCCGAGGCGGAGCGCGACGCGCGGGTGGCCCGGTACTGGGACCTGTTCCGGCTGGTGACGGGCGATCCGGTGACCCTCGGCGCGCTGCACTTCTGGCTGCTCGACGCGCTCGAGCGGTCCGTGCCCTAGCGGGGACGCGGCGTGCGGAATAGCGGGACGGGCGGCCGGGTTCGGTAGGGTAATTGAAACTTCTACTACTTGGAGGCCGGCATGCAGTTCGGGATCTTCACGGTCGGCGACGTCACCGCCGACCCGACCACCGGCCGGACCCCGTCCGAGGCCGAGCGGATCCAGGCGATGGTCACGATCGCGCTCAAGGCCGAGGAGGCCGGCCTCGACGTCTTCGCCACCGGCGAGCACCACAACCCGCCGTTCGTGCCGTCGTCCCCGACGACCATGCTCGGCTACATCGCGGCGCGCACCGAGCGGCTCATCCTGTCCACCGCGACCACGCTGATCACCACGAACGACCCGGTGAAGATCGCCGAGGACTTCGCGATGCTGCAGCACCTCGCGGGCGGCCGCGTCGACCTGATGATGGGGCGCGGCAACACCGGGCCCGTCTACCCCTGGTTCGGCAAGGACATCCGCGACGGCATCCCGCTCGCGATCGAGAACTACCACCTGCTGCACCGGCTCTGGCGCGAGGACGTCGTCGACTGGGAGGGCAAGTACCGCACGCCGCTCCAGTCGTTCACCTCGACGCCGCGCCCGCTGGACGGCGCGCCGCCGTTCGTGTGGCACGGCTCGATCCGCAGCCCGGAGATCGCCGAGCAGGCCGCCTACTACGGCGACGGGTTCTTCGCGAACCACATCTTCTGGCCCACCGACCACTTCCAGCGGCTGATCGGCCTCTACCGCCGCCGCTACGAGCACTACGGCCACGGGTCCGCCGACCAGGCGATCGTCGGCCTCGGCGGCCAGGTGTTCATGCGGAAGAACTCCCAGGACGCCGTCCGCGAGTTCCGGCCCTACTTCGACAACGCGCCCGTCTACGGGCACGGGCCGTCGCTGGAGGAGTTCACCCGCGAGACGCCGCTGACCGTCGGCAGCCCGCAGCAGGTGATCGACAGGACCCTGACGTTCCGCGACCACTTCGGCGACTACCAGCGGCAGCTGTTCCTGATGGACCACGCGGGACTGCCGCTGAAGACCGTCCTGGAGCAGATCGACATGCTGGGCGAGGAGGTCGTCCCGGTGCTGCGCAAGGAGTTCGAGGCGCTGCGGCCCGCGCACGTCCCGGCGACCGCGCCGACGCACGCGTCGCTGGTCGCGGCCAAGGAGAACGCGGAGGTGACCCGATGACGACGCTCGCCGTCGTTTCCGCCGGGCTCGGGCGGCCCTCGTCCACGCGGCTGCTCGCCGACCGGCTCGCCGAGTCGGCCGCGCGGGCGCTCGGCGGGGACGTGTCCACCGAGACCGTCGAGCTGCGCGACCACGCCCACGCGATGGTGGACGCGAACCTCACCGGCTTCCCGTCGGGCGATTTCCGCGCCGCCGTCGAGTCGGTGACCGGCGCGGACGGCCTGATCGCCGTAACGCCGGTGTTCAACGCGTCCTACAGCGGCCTGTTCAAGACGTTCTTCGACGTCATCGAGCGCGGTGACCTGGAGGGCAAGCCGGTGCTGCTCGGCGCGACCGGCGGCACCGCCCGGCACTCGCTGGCCATCGACTTCGCGATGCGCCCGCTGTTCGCCTACCTGCGCGCGAACGCCATGCCGACTGCCGTGTTCGCCGCGTCCGAGGACTGGGGGAGCGGCGACACCGGCCTGCCCGACCGGATCGCCCGCGCCGGCGCCGAGCTCGCCGCCGCGATCGCCGGGCGGCCCGCCGCCGCGAAGTCCGACCCGTACGACGAACCCGTCCCGTTCGAGGACCTCCTCGCCGGCCGCTGACCCGCCGGCCTCGTTGTTTAAGGCTTGACTTATATAAGTCGCGCCTGTATGTTGAGGGCCGTGCACGCCTTCGATGTGCTGGGCGACCCGGTCCGGCGCCGCATCCTCGAGCTGCTCGCCGACGGCGAGCGGTCCTCGGGCGAGGTGTCGTCGGTCATCCGGGAGGAGTTCGGCATCTCGCAGCCCGCCGTCTCGCAGCACCTCAAGGTGCTGCGGGAGGCGGGCTTCGCGGTCGTCCGGCCGGACGGGACCCGGCGCCTCTACCGCGTCGGCTCCGCGCCGCTCCAGGAGATCGACGCCTGGCTCGACCGCTTCCGCCGCTACTGGACGCCGCATCTGGACGCCCTGGCCACCGAGATCGCCAGGGGCCGGCGCGCACGCCGCACCGAGGAGGAACCGTGATCGAAGTGACCGGGCAGATCAACGACGTGCGCCGCCGGGTCGGCGAGCGCGAGATGGAGGCCGGCACCGCCCGCGCCGTCGTCATCAGCCAGACCTACGCCGCCCCCGTCGAGGACGTGTGGGACGCCGTCACCAGCCCCGAGCGGATCCCGCGCTGGTTCCTGCCCGTCTCGGGCGACCTGCGCGCCGGCGGCCGCTACCAGCTCGAAGGCAACGCCGGCGGCACCGTCGAGCGCTGCGACCCGCCCAAGAGCTTCTTCGCCACCTGGGAGTTCGCCGGCCAGACCAGCTGGATCGAGGTGCGGCTCACGCCCGAGGAGGGCGGCCGGACGCGGTTCGAGCTGGAGCACATCACGCACGTCGACGACCACTGGGAGCAGTTCGGGCCCGGCGCGGTCGGCGTCGGCTGGGACATGGGCCTGCTCGGCCTGTCCCTGCACCTGTCGACCGGGAAGGACGTCCCGGCGGACCTCGGCCCCGAATGGCAGGCGTCCGACGAGGCCCGCGCCTTCATGACCGGCTGCGCGGAAGGCTGGTACGCGGCGGACGCCGCGTCCGGCACGCCGCAGGCCGAGGCCCGCGCCCGCACCGATCGCACCATCGCCGCCTACACCGGATCCGTGGAATGATCTCCGTCTCGTGACGCTTCTCCAGGGCTTGGGCGAGATCGACTGGTCTGCCCTGCGGCACGCCTACGGCTCCGCCGAAGACGTCCCCGGCCTGCTGCGCGCCGCCGCCGAGAACGTCGAAGCGGTGGACGACCTCGACAGCCGGCTCTACCACCAGGGCGGATTCGTCTGCGACGCCGCCACGGCGGCCCTGCCGTACCTGGTCGAGCTGGCGGCGGCACCGGGCACCGCCGACCGGATCGGCCTCCTGGAACTGCTCGGACGGCTCGTCCACGAGGCGAACACGATCCCGCGCGTGGACGCCGGCTGGCCGGACGCCTGGGCCCCCGAACTGCCCCGCCTGCTCGCCCTGCTCGACGATCCCGACGTCGCCGTCCGGCGGAAACTGGCGAGCACACTGTCGGCCGCCGTGAGCGACGCGGACGCGATCGTCCCGGCGCTGCGCACCACGTGGGACGGCGAGGACGACGCGGCGGCGCGGCTCGGGCTCGTCCTCGCCGCCGGCGAACTGGCGCCCGGCTGCACGGTCGACGTGCTGCCCGAGACGCTCGTCTGGCTCCGCGACCTGCGCACATCGGACGACCCGCAGCTCCGGCTCGCCGCTGAGACGGCGGTCTCGGCGGCGGTCGGCGCGCAGCGCCCGGACCTCGCCGTGGCCGTCGAGGCGCTCCGCGGCGACATCGCGGTCTGGCGGGACGTCCCGTGGGTCGGCGGCATGAGCCCGGAGCTCGTCCCGTACTTCGGCGGCGGCGCGTCCCGGCTGCTCGGCTGGATCGCGGGCGGGATCAAGGACGACCCGTCCGCACGCCTCGACCTGTGCACGGCCTTCATCGGCGACGCCGACGCCGACCGCCGGATCGGCGCCGTCCGCGTCGCCGCGGACCTGCTGAGCGACCGGCGGTCGCCGGTGCGGCGCCTGCTGCCGGGGCTCGCGGCTCTCGCCACCGACGAGTCGTCCGCGGCGCGCTCCTACGCCGTTCATCTGCTCGCGGCACTGGACGAGGGCGACGCCGACCTGCTCGCGGCCCGGCTCGGCGACGACGCGCCGCTGTCCCGGCGCGGCCGCGGGCGGATCTCCGACTTCGCCGCCTGGGGCCTGGCCTGGCGCAAGGACGCCCGCTGCGTCCCCCACCTGGTGGAACGCCTCGCGGAGAAGCCGCCAGGGAGTGACGCCTACTACGGTCCATCACCGTTCATCAACGCTCCGCCGGCGATCCTCCACTCGCTGACGCCGCTCGTTCACCACGCGGACGACCTCCTGCCCGCGATCCGGGCGCGGATGGACGGCGTCGACTCCGGCCGCACCCTCGCGCGAGTGCTGCAGGAGTGGGGGCCACCGGCGGCGCCGGCCGTGCCCGAACTCGTCCGGCTGCTCGGCACCGAGGCCGCCGCGCAGGCCGCGATCGCGATCGGCGCGATCGGCCCGGCCGCCGCCGACGCGGTGGACGCCCTCCGCGCGGGCGCCGAGCACCCGGACGATCGGGTCGCGGGGCAGCGGAGGTTCACGTTCCCCTGGGCGTTCTTCAAGGTCACGGGTGATCCGGCGCCGCTGCTCGGTGTCGCGGACGCCCTGCTCGACCAGCGGTACCCGGGCGGGGATCTGCGGCTCCTCGCCGATCTCGGCGCGCACGGCGCCGCCTACGCCGACCATCTCCGGATGCTCATGAGGTCGAGTGACGACTGGGCGCGAACGGAGGCGGCCAACGCCTACCACCGGGTCACCGGCGACGTGGACGCCGCCGCGGACGTTCTGTCCGGCGCGGCGTACGACCTGGCGCGGGGCGAATACCTGCCGTTCCGATGGGCGGCGTTGCGGTATCTGGCCGACATGGGAGGCGCCGTGCCCGGTGGCTGGGCGGTGCGCGAGATCCTCGACTCCGACCGGCGGCACCGCAACCACGGCGGCTGGCGAGGCTTCGCGGAGGACCGCGATCTGCGCGCGATCGCCGCACGCCTCCTCGGGTAGGCCGCGGCTCAGCCGGAGTCCTCCAGGTCGCCTTCGACTTCGAGGTAGAGGCGCTTCAGCGCGTCGAGGGTGTCCTGTTCCGGGTGCTCCCACATGCCGCGGTCGGCGGCTTCGAGGAGCCGTTCGGTGATGCCGTGCAGCGCCCACGGGTTCGACTCGTTGAAGAACGCCTGGTTCTCGGCGTCGAGGGCGTACGTCCGCGCGAGCTTCTCGTACATCCAGTCGGCGACGACCCCGGCGGTCGCGTCGTAGCCGAACAGGTAGTCGACGGTCGCGGCCAGCTCGAACGCGCCCTTGTAGCCGTGCCGGCGCATCGCGGCGAGCCAGCGCGGGTTGACGACGCGGGCACGGAAGACGCGGGAGGTCTCCTCGTCGAGCGTGCGGGTGCGGACGGCGTCCGGGCGGGTGCTGTCGCCGATGTAGGCCTTCGGCGCCTTGCCGGTCAGCGCCCGCACCGTCGCGATCATGCCGCCGTGGTACTGGAAGTAGTCGTCGGAGTCGGCGATGTCGTGCTCGCGCGTGTCGGTGTTCTTCGCGGCGACGCTGATCCGCCGGTAGGCGTTCTCCATGTCGCCGCGCGCCGGGACGCCGTCCAGCCCGCGCCCGTAGGCGTAGCCGCCCCACACCGCGTACACCTCGGCGAGGTCGGAGTCGTCGCGCCAGTTCCGGCTGTCGATCAGCGGCAGGATCCCGGCCCCGTACGCGCCGGGCCGCGACCCGAACACCCGCAGCGTCGCCCGCCGCTCGTCGCCGCCCTTGGCGAGGTCGGCGCGGACGTGCGCGCGGACGAAGTTCATCTCGTCGGGCTCGTCCTGGTCCGCCGCGACCCGCACGGCGTCGTCGAGCATCGCGACGGCGTGCGGGAACGCGTCGCGGAAGAACCCGCTGATCCGGATCGTCACGTCGATGCGCGGGCGGCCCAGCTCGTCGAGCGGCACCGCCTCGAGACCGGTGACGCGGCGGGACGCCTCGTCCCACACCGGCCGGACGCCGAGCAGCGCGAGGACCTCGGCGATGTCGTCGCCGGACGTGCGCATCGCGCTGGTGCCCCACACCGACAGCCCGACCGAGCGCGGCCACTCGCCGGTGTCCTCCCGGTACCGGTCCAGCAGCGAGTCGGCCATCGCGCGGCCGGTGTCGTAGGCGAGCCGGGACGGGACGGCCTTCGGATCGACGGAGTAGAAGTTCCGGCCGGTCGGCAGCACGTTGATCAGGCCGCGCAGCGGGGACCCGCTCGGCCCGGCCGGCACGTACCCGCCGTCGAGGGCGTGCAGCACCATCCCGATCTCGTCGCGGGTCTTCTCCAGCCGCGGGACGATCTCCGTCGCGGCGAACCGGAGGATGTCGGCGACCGGCCCGTCCGCGATGCCGGACGCGGCGGCCGGGTCCCAGCCGCGCTCCTCCATCGCGGCGACCAGCGCCCGCGCCCGCTCCTCGACCGCGTCGACCTCGTTCCGGGAGCCGCCGTCCTCCTTCAGGCCGAGCGCCTCGCGCAGGCCGGGCAGCGTCACCGAACCGCCCCACATCTGCCGCGCCCGCAGCATCGCCAGCACCAGGTCGACGCGCGTCTCCCCGGCCGGGGCCGCGCCGAGGACGTGCAGGCCGTCGCGGATCTGGACGTCCTTCACCTCGCACAGCCAGCCGTCCACGTGCAGCAGGAAGTCGTCGAACTCGGCGTCGTGCGGGCGGTCGTCCAGGCCGAGGTCGTGGTCCAGGCGGGCGGCCTGGATCAGCGTCCAGATCTGCGCGCGGATCGCGGGCAGCTTCGCCGGGTCGAGCGCCGCGATGTTCGCGTGCTCGTCGAGGAGCTGCTCCAGCCGCGCGATGTCGCCGTAGCTCTCCGCCCGCGCCATCGGCGGGATCAGGTGGTCGACGAGCGTCGCGTGCGCGCGCCGCTTCGCCTGCGTGCCCTCGCCCGGGTCGTTCACCAGGAACGGGTAGACCAGCGGCAGGTCCCCGACCGCCGCGTCCGGCCCGCAGGACGCCGACATCCCGGCGGACTTGCCCGGCAGCCACTCCAGGTTCCCGTGCTTGCCGACGTGGACGATCGCGTCCGCGCCGAACTCGTCCGCGATCCACCGGTACGCCGCCAGGTAGTGGTGGCTCGGCGGGAGGTCGGGGTCGTGGTAGATCGCGACGGGGTTCTCGCCGAACCCGCGCGGCGGCTGCACCATCACGACGACGTTCCCGGACCGCAGCGCGGCGAGCACGATCTCGCCGTCGGGGTCGCGGGAGTCGTCCACGAACAGCTCGCCGGGCGGCGGGCCCCAGTGCCGCTCGATGCCGTCGCGCAGGTCCTGCGGGAGCGTCGCGTACCAGGCCCTGTACCGCGCCGCCGGGATGCGGACGGGGTTGCCGGTGAGCTGCGCCTCGGTCAGCCAGTCGGGGTCCTGCCCGCCCGCCGCGATGAGCGCGTGCATCAGCGCGTCGCCCTCGGCGGGCAACTCGTCGCCGACGTCGTAGCCGTGGTCGCGCATCTCGGCGAGCAGCTTCACGACGCTGGCCGGGGTGTCGAGGCCGACCGCGTTGCCGATCCGCGCGTGCTTGGTCGGGTACGCCGACAGCATCAGCGCGACCCGCTTGTCCCGCGCCGGGACGTGCCGCAGCCGCGCGTGCCGGACGGCGATCCCGGCGACCCGCGCGGCGCGCTCCGCGTCGGCGACGTAGACGCTGAGGCCGTCCTCGTCGGTCTCCTTGAACGAGAACGGCACCGTGATGATCCGGCCGTCGAACTCCGGCACCGCCACCTGCGTCGCGGTGTCCAGCGGCGACAGCCCGTCGTCGTTGGCCTCCCACGCGGCGCGCTCGCTGGTCAGGCACAGCCCTTGCAGGATCGGGACGTCCAGCCCGGCGAGCGCGCCGACGTCCCACGCCTCGTCGTCGCCGCCCGCGCCCGCGAACGCCGGCTTGGTGCCGCCCGCGGCGAGCACGGTGACGACCAGCGCGTCCGCCCGTCCGAGCGTGTCCAGGAGTTCCTTCTCGGCGGTGCGCAGCGACGCGCAGAACACCGGGAGCGCCTGCCCGCCCTTCGCCTCGATCTGCTCGCACAGCGCCTCGACGAACGCGGTGTTCCCGGCGAGGTGATGGGCGCGGTAGTACAGGACGCCGACGACCGGCCCCTCGTCCGACCGGCTCTCACGCTCCAGCACGCCCCAGGTCGGGGTGGGCGACGGGGCAGCGAACCCGAACCCGGTGAGCAGCACCGTGTCGGACAGGAAGCCGAACAGCTCGGCGAGATTGCCGGGACCGCCGTGCGCCAGGTAGGCGTGTGCCTCCGCGCTCACCCCGGCGGGTACGGTCGACAGCTCCATCAGTTCGGCGTCCGGTGCCTGCTCGCCGCTGAGCACCACGACCGGCCGAGGCCCCGCGAGCAGCGCGTCGAGGCCCTCCTCCCACGCGCGCCGGCCGCCGAGCAGCCGCACGACCACCAGGTCGGTGCCGTCCACCAGGGCGGGCAGGTCGTCCACGGACGTGCGGGCCGGGTTGGCGAGCCTGAAGTCGGCGCCGCTGGCGCGCGCACTGAGCAGGTCGGTGTCCGAAGTGGACAGCAGCAGGATCACGCGGATCGCGTCCTCACCCGGGGTCCTCGCCCCGAATCGCAGGTCAAGACAGCGGCGGCACGGAGTCTCCTGGCTCCCGGATCGGCGCTCGCCCCGGCCTTCCCGCTCGCGCGGTGGCCTTGCGTGGGGTCCGCTCCCCGGTGACAGTGGCGGGACCGCGCCGGATTCGCACCGGCTTCCTCCCTTGCCGCCGCCCACACCCTAACCCGATTCCCCCGCCTCCGGCGCGGCCGGGGGAGCCGCCCGCCGTGGGACGATCTTCCGATGCGACGGGAGAGCGAGCCGGTGTCATGGCGGTTCCAGCGCTGGGCGGCGCCCGCCGCGCTGGCGGTCCTGGTCGCCGCCGCCATCGCCGCGGTCGGCGCGACGGTGGGCGGAGAGACCCCGCAGACGGCAGGGCGTTTCGTCTACCAGGCACCGCGCTTCTTGCTCAGCGCGGGACGGCAGGGGCCGTGGATCGAGGTGCGTACGCCGCCCACCGTGAACGGGCCCGGGCGCGTCGTCGACATGGTGCGGCCGCCGGACTCCGCCGGCGAGGTGCAGGAGATCCTCGCCGGGCCGGGCGGGAGCTTCGTGGTCGCGGCGTCCCGGAGCGACCCGTGCGAGACGCGTCTCTTCCGGTTCCGGCTGACCGGTGACGGCCACGTGACCGGGCTCGCGCCGATACGCGGCGGCACCACCCCGGTGCTGGTCGCGGGCCTCGCGATGAACCGCCGAGGCGACCGGCTCGCCTACACGACCGCCCCCTGCGCGCCGAACCCGCCGCAGGCGCCGGCGCCCGCGAACCCGCCGCGCGCCGCGCTGACCGTGCTCGACACCGCGACGGGGAGCCGCCGCACCTGGAGCGCGGCCGGGCCCTCGGTCATCGGCGAGATCGTCTGGGCCCGCGACGGTCGGACGCTCGGCTACACGACCGGCGACGTCGTCCCCGCGGCCGGGCGGGACGCCCCGATCCGGAACGTGACCGTCCGCGCGACCGACACCCGCGAAGGCGGATCCGGCCTGCGCGAGGGACGGGTGCTGTTCCGTGCGCCGGACGGTCCGGGCGCGGTCTCGTCCGCCACCATGGGCCCGGACGGCCGCTCCGGCTACGGGACGATGAGGCGGCCGGACGCCACCGTCATCTTCTCCTTCACCGAGGGGAAGCCGATGCGGGTCACCAGCACGATCCCGCAGAAGCCCAACACCCTCACCGCGATCGCCTTCACGACGAGCGGGGAACCGCGTTATGCCTGCTTGAACGGCCTGGACGCGTTCGGCAGGGCCGTCGACGGCGCGTTCCAGACGGCCTTCGCGGGGTTCGGGCACTGCGGCTCGGCGATGGCCTACTGAGCGGTCGCGTTCCCCGGTCCGGGTTAGAGTTCCGGCCGTGTCGTCGTCTTCGCGTTCGGGACCGGACCGGTGTCCGGGGGCCCTGCGGGTGCACGCCGCCGCCGATGGGGGGCTGGCGCGCGTCCGGCTGCCCGGCGGCGCGCTCGCGCGGGCGCAGCTCGACGCGCTGGCCGCCGCCTCGCGCGCGCTGGGCGACGGGTTCCTCGAACTGACGTCGCGCGCGAACCTGCAGATCAGGGGGCTCGCCGACGGGGCCGAGACCGAGCTGGGCGAGCGGCTGCGCGAGGCCGGGCTGCTGCCGTCCGCGACGCACGAACGCGTCCGCAACATCCTCGGCAGCGTGCTGACCGGACGCGACGGAGACGGCCTGCTGGACGCCCGGCCCGTCGTGGCGGCGCTGGACGCGGGCCTCTGCGCCGACCCGGAGCTCGCCGGCCTCCCCGGCCGGTTCCTGTTCGCGGTGGACGACGGGCGCGGCGACGTCATCGCGCTGCGCGCCGACGTCGGCCTGTACGCGGTGGTGCCGGACGCGTTCGCGCTGGTCCTCGCCGGAAAGGACAGCGGCCTGCGGGCCCGTCCCGAGGACGCCGCCGCGCTCGCGCTGGACGCCGCCCGCGCGTTCCTGCGCGTCCGGACGAGCGAATGGCGGCTCGCCGAACTCGGCCGCGACCTTCCGCTGGCCGGGGACCGGGCGGAACCCGTGCCGGTTCCCGCGGCCCCGCGCAGGACGCCGCTCGGCGCGATCCCGCAGCGGGACGGGCGGACGGCGTTCTCCGGGCTCGTCCCGCTCGGCCGCCTCGACCCGGCCGGGCTGGGCGCCGCCGGGGAGATCATTGTCACTCCGTGGCGGGGCGTCGTCATTCCCGGCGTCGCGGACATGTCACACTTCCCTGGCCTGGTCACCGGACCCGACTGGGCGGGGCTGACGTCCTGCGCGGGCCGTCCCGGCTGCGCGAAGTCGCTCACCGACGTGCGCGCGGACGCGGCCCGGGCCCGCCGCGCCGGCGGCGGCCTGCCGGTGCACTGGTCGGGCTGCGAGCGGCAGTGCGGGCGGCCCGCCGACCGGCACGTCGCGGTCGTGGCCGTCCCCGGCGGCTACGAGGTGCGGCTCGGCGGCGAGGTCCGCGCCCGGCCGCACGACCTGACGGCGACGGCGGCGGCCGCCGCCACGACACGGAGGAGCGAGTGATCGACTACGTCCGCGACGGCGCGGAGATCTACCGGCGGTCGTTCGCGACCATCAGGGCGGAGGCGGACCTCGCGGGGCTGCCGGACGACGTCGCCCGGGTCGCCGTCCGCATGATCCACTCGTGCGGGATGACCGACCTGGTCCGCGACCTGGACCACGCGCCCGGCGTCGTCGCGGCGGCCCGGGAAGCCCTGCTGGCCGGGCGCCCGATCCTGTGCGACGCGCGGATGGTCGCGGCGGGCGTCACCCGCCGGCGCCTCCCGGCGGGCAACGACGTGGTCTGCACGCTCGCCGACCCCCGCGTGCCCGCGCTCGCGGAGAAACTCGGCACCACCCGCAGCGCCGCCGCGCTGGAGCTGTGGCGGGACCGGCTCGGCGGCTCCGTCGTCGCGATCGGCAACGCGCCGACCGCGCTGTTCCGGCTGCTGGAGATGGTCGCGGACGGCGCGCCCCGGCCCGCCGCCGTGCTCGGGATCCCGGTCGGGTTCATCGGCGCGGCCGAGTCCAAGGACGCGCTCGCCGCGTCCGGCCTGCCGTACCTGGTGGTGCGCGGGCGGCGCGGCGGCAGCGCGATGACCGCCGCCGCGATCAACGCCATCGCCAGCGAGGAAGAGTGATGACCGGACACCTGTACGGGGTGGGGCTCGGCCCCGGCGACCCGGAACTGATCACGGTGAAGGCGGCCCGGCTCGTGGAGTCCGCGGACGTGGTCGTCCACCACGCGGCGCGCCACGGGCGCAGCATCGCCCGCCGCATCGCGGCCCCCCACCTGCGCGAAGGGCAGATCGAGGAAGCGCTCATCTACCCGGTCACGACGGAGAGGACCGACGACTACCGGGCGGTGCTGGAGGAGTTCTACGAGCGGTGCGCGGCACGGCTCGCCGAGCACCTCGACGCCGGACGCGACGTCGTCGTGCTGTGCGAGGGCGACCCGTTCTTCTACGGCTCGTACATGCACCTGCACAAGCGGCTCTCCGGCCGGTACCCGACGACGGTCGTGCCGGGCGTGACGTCGGTGAGCGCCGCGTCCGCCGAGCTGGGCCGCCCCCTCGTGGAGCGCGACGAGGTGCTGACCGTCCTGCCGGGCACGCTGCCGCCCGGCGACCTGGCCCGCCGCCTCGCCGCGACCGACTCGGCCGCTGTGCTGAAGCTCGGCCGGACGTTCGGCGGCGTCCGCGCGGCCCTGGACGAGGCGGGCCGCCTGGGCGACGCCTGGTACGTCGAGCGCGCCACCACCGACGGGCAGCGGGCGCTGCCGCTCGCCGACGTCGATCCGGAGACCGTCCCGTACTTCTCCGTCGCGATCCTGCCGAGCCGCGTGCACGAGCGGACCCGCCGCGAGCTGCCGGAACCCGCCGCGCCGGGAGAGGGACGCGGCGAGGTCGCGATCGTCGGGCTCGGCCCCGCGGGCCGCGAATGGCTCACCCCCGAGGCGCAGGACGCCCTCGCCGCCGCCGACGACCTCGTCGGATACGCCCCCTACCTGGCGCGGGTGCCCGCGAACCCCCGGCAGGAGCGGCACGCGTCCGACAACCGGGTCGAGTCGGAGCGGGCCGAGTTCGCGCTCGCGCTGGCCGAGCGGGGACGCCGCGTGGCGGTGGTGTCGTCGGGCGACCCGGGCGTGTTCGCGATGGCCGCCGCCGTGCTGGAGGTCGCCGCCGAGGAGCGCTGGAAGGACGTCCCGGTGCGGGTCCTGCCCGGGCTGACCGCCGCGAACGCCGTCGCGTCCCGGATCGGCGCGCCGCTCGGGCACGACTACTGCGTGCTGTCGCTGTCGGACCGGCTGAAGCCCTGGGACGTCATCGCGTCCCGCCTCGCCGCCGCCGCGGCCGCCGACCTGGTCATCGCGATCTACAACCCGGCGTCGAAGACCCGGAAGGAGCAGGTCGCCAAGGCCCGCGACGTGCTGCTGGAGCACCGCACGCCGGACACGCCGGTCGTCATCGGGCGCGACGTCGGCGGGCCGGAGGAGAGCGTCCGGGTGGTCCGGCTCGGCGACCTCGACGCGGACGGTGTCGACATGCGGACGCTGCTGCTGGTCGGCTCGTCGCAGACGACGGTCGCCGAGCGCGGCGACGGCCGCACCACCGTCTTCACACCGCGCCGCTATCCGGCATGAGCGAGCCAGGCCACCGCTTCCTCGACCGTCGCGGCGATCGGGACGCCGTCCGGCGCGGGCGGCCGGTCGACCATGACGACCGGGACGCCGAGGGTGCGGGCGGCGGTGAGCTTCGCGGAGGTCATCGCGCTGCCGCTGTCCTTGGTGACCAGCGCGTCGATCGCGTGCTCGCGCATCAGCGCCAGCTCCTCGTCGACGGTGAACGGCCCGCGCGCGAGGACCGTCTCCATGCGCGGCGGCAGCGGCGGCTCCGGCGGGTCGACGGACCGGACGAGGAACCAGCGGCGCGCGTCGCCCGCGAACGCGGCGAGGTTCTTGCGGCCGGTGGTCAGGAAGACGCGCTCGCCGGGCAGGTCCGCGGCGGCGGCCTCCAGCGACGGGACGCGCCGCCAGTCGTCGCCGGGCCCCTCCGTCCAGCCGGGGCGGCGCAGCACCAGCAGCGGGACCCCGGTCCGCTCCGCCGCGAGGACGGCGGACTCGGTCATCAGCGCGGCGAACGGATGCGTCGCGTCGACGACCGCGCCGATCCGCTCGTCGCGCAGCCACGCCGCGAGCCCGTCCGGTCCGCCGAACCCGCCGATGCGGGTGCGGCCCGGCGGCAGGCCGGGGTCGGCGGTCCGGCCCGCCAGCGAGCTGATCACGTCGTAGCGGGGGTCGGCGGCGAGGGCTTCGGCGAGCCGCCGCGCCTCACCGGTGCCACCGAGCAGCAGGACGCGCCTGGTCTCTTCCGCACGCAGGGTCACGGGACCAGGGTATTGCCGTGAGCGATCTCCGTTACGGCTGGACGACCGGCGCGTGCGCGACCGCCGCGACCAAGGCCGCGCACGCCGCGCTGCTCACGGGCGAGTTCCCCGACCCCGTCGAGATCACGCTGCCGAAGGGGCAGACGCCCGCGTTCGCGCTGGCCGTCGAGGAGCTCGGCGACGGGTTCGCGACGGCCGGGATCGTCAAGGACGCCGGCGACGACCCCGACGTCACGCACGGCGCGCTCGTCCGCTCGACCGTCCGGCCGGGCCCGCCCGGCAGCGGCGTCGTGTTCCGCGCGGGCCCGGGCGTCGGCACGGTCACCCGCCCCGGCCTGCCCCTCGACGTGGGCGAACCGGCGATCAACCCGGTGCCGCGCCGGATGATGCGCGAGGTCCTCGGCGACGCCGACGTCATCGTGGAGATCTCCGTCGACGGCGGCGAGGAGCTGGCGCGCCGGACGTGGAACCCGCGCCTCGGCATCCTCGGCGGGCTGTCGATCCTCGGCACGACCGGCGTCGTCGTCCCGTACTCCTGCTCGGCGTGGATCGACAGCATCCGGCGCGGTGTGGACGTCGCGCGGGCGATGGGGCGCGAGCACGTCGCGGGCGCGACCGGCAGCACGTCCGAGAAGGTCGCCGCCGACCTGTACGGGCTGCCGGAGGACGCGCTGCTCGACATGGGCGACTTCGCCGGCGCCGTGCTGAAGTACCTGCGCCGCCACCCGGTGCCGAGGCTGACGATCGCCGGCGGCATCGGCAAGCTCGCGAAACTCGCCGCCGGCCACCTCGACCTGCACTCCAAGCGCTCGCAGGTCGACTTCGGCGTCCTCGCGGCCATGGTCGGCGACGCGGACACCGCCGAGCGGGTGCGCGGCGCCAACACCGCGCTCGACGCCCTCCAGATCTGCCAGCGCGCTGCCGTTCCGCTCGGCGACCTGGTGGCCGCCCGCGCCCGCGAGACCGCCCTCGCCACCTTGCGCGGCGCCCCCGTCGCCGTCGACGTCATCGTGATCGACCGCGCCGGCACGATCGTCGGCCGCGCCGGCCCGTGAGGTTGGTCAGCGGCAGCGGGCGGTGGAGTAGAGGTGGCTGTCGGTGAACTTCGCGGCGGTCAGGACGCGGCCGACGATGATCACCGCGGTGCGCCGGATGCCCGCCTCCCGGACCTTCGCGGTGATGTCGGCGAGCGTGCCGCGGACGATCACCTCGTCCTCGCGGGACGCGTAGGCGACCACGGCGACCGGGCAGTCCCCGCCGTAGTTCGGGACCAGCTCGTCCACCACCGACTCGATCCGCTGGACGGCCAAATGCAGCACCATCGTCGCGCCGCTCCGGCCGAGCGTCGCGAGGTCCTCGCCCGGCGGCATCGGCGTCGCCCGCGCCGACGTGCGGGTCAGCACCACGGTCTGCGCCACCTCCGGGACGGTCAGCTCCCGGCCCAGCGAGGCCGCCGCCGCCGCGAACGCGGGCACACCCGGCGTCACGTCGTACGGAACGCCCGCCGCGTCCAGCCGCCGCATCTGCTCCGCCATCGCGCTGAACACCGACGGGTCGCCCGAATGCAGCCGCGCCACGTCCTGCCCGCGCCCATGGGCGGCGACGAGCTCGGCGACGATGTCGTCCAGCACCATGCTCGCCGTGTTCACCAGCCGCGCGCCCCCCGGGCACCACCCCAGCACCTCCGGCGGGACGAGGCTCCCCGCGTACAGGCACACCGGCGACGCCGCGACCAGGTCCCGGCCGCGGACGGTCATCAGGTCGGCGGCGCCCGGCCCGGCGCCGATGAAGTGCACGGTCACCGGTCGTCCCCCCGCGTCGCGGCCCACTGCGTCACCGGCATCATCGGCCGCCAGCCGGTGAACCCGCCGACCGCGCCCGCGCGCCCGATCTCGATCCTGGTCAGGTCGCCGCCGAGCCGCTCGCGCGCCTGCGTCACCACCCGCTCCGACTCGATCGTGACGGCGTTGACGACCAGCCGCCCGCCCGGCCGCAGCGCCTCCCAGCACGCGTCCACCATCCCCGGCGCGGTGACGCCGCCGCCGATGAACACCGCGTCCGGCGCGCCGAGGCCCGCCAGCGCGGCGGGCGCCTCCCCGACGACGACCCGGATCCCCGGCACGCCCAGGGCCCGCGCGTTCGCCTCGATCCGTTCGGCGCGCCGCGGCCGCTCCTCGATCGCGATCGCCCGGCACGACCGGTGCGCGCGCATCCACTCGATCCCGATGCTGCCGGCGCCGGCCCCGACGTCCCACAGCAGCTCGCCCGGCACCGGCCCCAGCCGCGCCAGGGTGATCGCCCGGACCTCCCGCTTGGTGATCTGCCCGTCGTGGTCGTAGGAGTCGTCCGGCAGGCCCGGCACGACCGGCGTCCCGGGGCCCGCGCAGCGGATCGCGACGACGTTCAGCGCGGCCGGATCGTCCGGGACGGGGCCGACCCGCTCGTCCTCCGCGCCCAGCCGCTCCAGGACGGTCACCTCGCTGCCGCCGTAGCCGCGCTCGTCCAGCAGCGCCCTGACCTCGGCGGGCGTGTCCGCGCCCGCGCTCAGCACCAGCACCCGGCGGCCCGGCGCCAGTACCGCGGTCAGCACCGACAGCGGACGCCCCACCGCGCTGACGACCTCGGTGTCCTCCACCGGCCAGCGGAGCCGCGCGCACGCCAGCGACAGCGACGACGCGTGCGGCACCACCCGCACCCGGTCCGCGCCCAGCAGCCGGACCAGCGTCGTCCCGACCCCGTAGAACATTGGGTCGCCGCTCGCCGCGACCGCGATCCGGCGGCCCCGGTGCGCCTCGAACAGCGACGGCAGCCCCGGCAGCATCGGCGACGGCCACAGCGCCCGCTCGGCGTCCAGCGACGGCAGCAGCCCGAGCTGCCGCGGCCCGCCCATGATCACGTCCGCCTTGCGGAACGCGTCTCGGGCGGGCTCGGTGAGGCCGTCCCAGCCGTCCGCGCCCATCCCGACGACCCAGACGCCCGCCGCCCCCGGCGCGTCCACCGGCGCGGCCGCCGCCGCGTCCACCGGCGCGTCCACCCGCAGGTCCGGCCGGGTGATCCCGTCAGACATTGCCGAGCACCCGCCCGACCGCGATCTCGATCACGACCCGCTGCGGGTTGGCGCGCGGCGGCTTGTACCGCTCGGCGTACCGGCGCTCGGCGTCCGCGACGGCGGCGGCGTCCGTCCGCAGGACGGCCCGGCCCTCGACCGTGACCCAGTGCCGGCCGTCCACCTGGCTCACCGCGACCGGCAGCCCCGCCTCGCCCGCCGCCCGCACGTGCCGCGCCTTCGCCGACCCCGCCGAGGTGATCACGCGCACCAGCCCGGCCCCCGCGTCCAGCGTGGCGCCCACCGGCACCGCGTGCGGCGTGCCGTCCGGCCGGACCGTGACCAGCGTGCACACCCGGCGCTCCCGCCAGAACTCCCGGACCCGCTCGTCGTCCAGGCTCAGCCGGTGTCGTGTCCCCTGCATCTCGTCCTCTCGTCCGGGTGGTCAGCAGGATCCCAGAAACCGCCCGCACTCCGCGCGCCGGGCGGGGTCAGGCGGCGGCCAGCCGCGCGCACAGCGCCGGGACGGCCTCCCCGATCGGCTCCCGGACGACCTCGTCGGCGAGGTCGTCGTAGGGCGTCGGGTCGCGGTTCACGATGATCAGCCGGGCGCCGTGCTCGGCCGCGATCGCGCACAGCCGCGCCGCCGGGTCCACGGTCAGCGAGCTGCCGATCGCCACGAACACCTCCGACGCGCGGGCGATGTTCCCGGCCAGCGACAGCACGTCCGCGTCGAGGTACTGGCCGAACAGCACGATCCCCGGCTGCAGCACGCCGCCGGAGGCCGGGCAGGACGGATCGTCCTCGCCGCGCGCGATGACCTCGGCGGTCGGGGCGGACGCGCGGCAGCGCAGGCACGACGTGGTGGCCATGCTGCCGTGCAGCTCCAGCACCTTGCGGGGGCGTCGAGCCGGCCTTCTGGTGCAGCCCGTCGACGTCCCGGGTCCATACGCCGGACGGGCCCCGGTAGTCCGGGATGCCGGAGTCCGTGGAGATTCCCGCGCCGGTCAGCACGGCGATTCGTGCGGTCATGGGGGAGAACGTACGGGCCGGGAGGTGACAGGGTCACCCCGTTTTCCGCGCTGGCGGACATATGCCGTCATATGATTAGTTAGCGCAAGAAACTATCTCTGGGGAGGGGAGCGCGTGCCGACCAAGCACTATCCGTGGATCGCGCTGAGCAACACGACGCTGGGCATGCTGCTCGCGACGGTCAACTCCTCGATCGTGATCATCTCGCTGCCGGCGATCTTCCGCGGGATCCATCTGAACCCGCTGGAACCGGGCAACGTCAGCTACCTGCTGTGGATCCTGATGGGCTACATGCTCGTCTCCGCGGTGCTGGTGGTGACGCTCGGCCGGCTCGGCGACATGTTCGGGCGCGTCCGGATGTACAACGCCGGTTTCGCGGTCTTCACGGTCGGGACGATCGTGCTCGGGCTGGACCCGCTGCACGGCGGCGCCGGCGCCGTCTGGCTCATCGCCTGGCGGGTGTTCCAGGGCATCGGCGGCGCGATGCTCATGGCCAACTCCGCCGCGATCCTCACCGACGCGTTCCCGGCCGGCCGGCGCGGCATGGCGATGGGCGTCAACCAGGTCGCCGGCATCGCCGGGAGCTTCCTCGGCCTGGTCGCGGGCGGCCTGCTCAGCGAGGTCAACTGGCGGCTCGTGTTCTTCGCCTCCGCCCCGATCGGGCTGATCGGGACCGTCTGGGCGTACCGCAGCCTGGTCGAGACCGCCACCCGGGCCGTCCGCGCCCGGATCGACTGGATCGGCAACGCGACCTTCGCGGTCGGGCTGACCGCGCTGCTGGCCGCGATCACCTACGGGATCCAGCCCTACGGCGGCCACGACATGGGCTGGACGAACCCGTGGGTGCTGGCGGGCGTCATCGGCGGCGTCGTGGTCCTCGCGGTCTTCTGCTACATCGAGACCAAGGTCGACGAGCCGATGTTCCACCTCGACCTGTTCAGGATCCGCGCGTTCGCGGCCGGGAACGCCGCCGGGCTGCTCGCCGCGATCTCCCGCGGCGGCATGCAGTTCATGCTGATCATCTGGCTGCAGGGCATCTGGCTGCCGCTGCACGGCTACGACTTCGAGGACACCCCGCTGTGGGCCGGCATCTACCTGCTGCCACTGACCCTCGGTTTCCTGGTCGCCGGGCCGATCTCGGGCCACCTGTCCGACCGCTACGGGGCCCGCGCGTTCGCCTCCGGCGGGCTGCTGCTGTCCGCGCTGGCGTTCCTCGGCCTGTTGCTGATCCCGACGGACTTCAATTACGGGGTCTTCGCGCTGCTGATCTTCCTCAACGGGGTCGGCTCCGGGCTGTTCGCCGCGCCCAACACCACCGCGATCATGAACTCGGTGCCGGCCGGGCAGCGCGGCGCCGCGTCCGGCATGCGCGCCACCTTCATGAACGCGGGCATGGTGCTGTCGATCGGGGTGTTCTTCTCGCTGATGATCGCCGGGCTGTCGAACTCGCTGCCGAAGACGCTGACCGGCGGGCTGACCTCGCACGGCGTCGCGCCCGACGTCGCCGCGCAGGTCGGCGGGACGCCGCCGGTCGGCACGCTGTTCGCGGCGTTCCTCGGCTACAACCCGATCCAGAACCTGCTGGAGCCCTTCCACGCGCTGGCGGGCATGGACCCGCACGACGTCGCCACGCTCACCGGACGGTCGTACTTCCCGCACCTGATCGCCGACCCGTTCCACCACGGCCTGGTGATCGTGTTCAGCATGGCCATCGCGATGTCGCTGATCGCGGCGCTGGCCTCGCTGCTGCGCGGCCGCCGCTACGTCCACGACGACACCGCGGCGGACGCGCCGGAGCCGGTGAAGGCCGGGAAGGACGCCTCCTGAACCGGCGAGACCGCCCCCTCCCGGCGGACCGCTGACGCGGCCCGCCGCACGAAACCCCGCCCCGGAACCCCCGGCCGCGTCCCGCGGCCGGGGGTTCCGCTCTGCGGCCTACTGCTTCGCCGGCTCGGGGCAGGACCCGGTGGTGGCGGTCGGGCTCGGCGCGGGCGCCGGGTCGCGCTCGGGGACGCCCGGGCCGGTCCGGCGCAGGTTGTGCTTCTTCATGACCGCCTGCAGGTCGGGGTTGCCGCCGCTGCCGTCGGCGTCGGCGAGCGCGGGGCACGCCCAGGCGTCCTGCCGGCCCCACGAGTAGCTGATGTCGAACGCGGGCCGCGGGACGAGCCGGTCCCAGCGGGCGAGGATCGCCTTCATCTCGCCGGCGGCCGGCAGCCGCCAGTTCTTCTCCCCGTCGCTGCAGGACTGCCCGAACGTCTGGAACACCGGCACGATCATCTTCGTGGAGAACCCGGCCCGGGTCGCCTGGCCGACCATCGTGTCGATCGCGTTCAGGTCGCATCCGTCGTGGCCGGAGCGGCACGGGTAGGGGTCGAGCCCGATCAGGTCGAGGTGGGTCTCGGACGGCTTGAGCGGCCCCATCGGCCAGTCCGTCAGCGACGCGAACGCCTTCTGGCCCGGCGCGTACCTGTGCACGATGTCGGCGCGCTGCCGCAGCTTCCCGGCGATGCCGGGGCACTGGTCGGGGTTCGGCTCGTCGGACAGGTACCAGCCGTACACGCGGTCGTCGCCCGCGAACCGCTTCACCGTGTCGGCGAACGCCGACGCGCTGTTCTGCTGGAAGTCCCCGCAGGTGGTGTTGCCGACCCACAGCAGCGCGCGGCCGCCCTTCGGCAGCGCGGCGAGGTCGCCGGCGTCGGGGTCCACGTCGAACAGGTCGTAGCCGAGCGCCGCGGCCTTCGCGCGGTCGCCCGCCGGCATGTTCAGCGCGGCGTGCAGGGTTCCGGTGACGAGGGGGGCGGCGGCGGGACGGGCGGCGGCGTCGCCCGGCGAGGGGGCGACGAGGTACCCGGTGACGGCGCCGCCGGCGGCGGCCGCGGCGGCCACCGCGAGCAGTTGCGTCTTCATGATGTCTCCCGGCATCGCTGACGCGGCATGGGCATGAGATGCGGGTCCAGCGTCGCACGGGAACGGGGCGGATCACGGGGGAAACCGGTCGAGGGCCGCGATGACCCCGGAAACGGACGGGACCGGCCGCCTTTTCGGACGGCCGGTCCCGGGACGAGCGGTGCGCTCGCGGTGCCGGTGGTGCGGAAGGGTCAGACGCGCCAGGAGCGGACGAGCTCGTCCAGCGCCGCCTGGTCGTAGACGATGCCCTGCTCGCCGAGCTCCCTGGCGACGAGCTCGCCGTCGCCGTGGTGCTTGGCCAGCAGCCGGTACACCGCGTACGGGAACCAGTGGTTGTCGCTGATCCGCCGGATCTCGGCCTCGTCGCAGGTGTAGCCCTCGGCACGCACCTCGTCGAGCGTCGCGGCGATGTCGCCGTGCCGCCGTTCGAGGATGTCGATGACGATGGTGCGCAGGTTCTCCGGGTCGGGGCCCGGGGCGGGCTCCTCGTGCGGGACGCCGACCGCGCTGCGGCCGTTGAGACTCCCGCGCGCGGCGGCGCTCACCACGGCCAGCTCCGGCTCCGGCTCGGGCGCCGGGGCCGGCTCGGGTTCGCGGGACGCGGCCGGCGGGGCCGCGGCGGAGGAGGCGGCGGACGGCGCC
>NZ_WBMR01000154.1 GCF_008923365.1 Actinomadura montaniterrae | reverse complement strand
TCCAAAGTCAAGGGTGGACGAAGTCCATCGCGTAGCGACGCCGAAGGCGCCCTTGACTTTGGAGGGGCGGCCCCGTACGCAAGCGCCACCCCACCACCCGAACACCCCTCCTGTGATTCTCCAATGAACGCGTCACCCCAATGCCCTCTGGTGAAGGCCATCCATGCACCCCCAGAATGTCCCTCGCCATCAAGTGCGGCGAATCATTACCGCAAAAGCCGATAGTCCCGGCGAACTCCACACTTCAAGAGCACTGGAACTCGGCCCGAAATCGTTCGGCATGCGCGTTGAAAGCGATGCTCTCAATGTCGAACCGACTCGGCGGCGTTGCGTTGTGATGGTGAGCGCAGGGAGGTCGGATCGGGGGTGTCCGGCGGGCGTGGCGTGCCGGGCGGGGCCGGTCAGTCGGCCGAGGTGATGGTGTTGAGGCGCTCGACGGCGTCGGCGAACTCCTCGACCATGTCGTAGACGACCTGGCGAGCGGGCTTGACGGTGTTCATCAGGCCGACGCACTGTCCGACGAAGTAGTTCGCGAGTGCGCGGGCGCCGGGGTTGCCGGACTCGGCGACCTTGGTGATCTGCCGCATCGCGCCCTCGGCGACGATCATCTGCAGCGGCATCCCCAGCGGCCCGGGGCTGTCCGGCCCCTCCCACTCGTCGGTCCAGGCGGAGCGCAGCTGGCGGGCGGGCTTGCCGGTGCGGGACCGCGACCGGATGGTGTCGCGGGACGTGGCGGCGAGCATCTTCTCCTTGACGGCGGGCGCCGTCTCGGCCTCCTCGGTGGTGAGCCAGACGGAGCCGCACCAGACGCCGGACGCGCCGAGCGCGAGCGCGGCGGCCATCTGGCGGCCGGTGGCGATGCCGCCGGCGGCGAGGACGGGCACCGGCGCGACGGTGTCGACGACCTCGGGGACGAGCACCATCGTGGAGATCTCGCCGGTGTGCCCGCCGGCCTCGCCGCCCTGCGCGATGACGAGGTCGACGCCGGCGGCGACCTGGCGGCGGGCGTGCTCGGCCGTCCCGACGAGCGCGGCGACGGGGATCCCGGCGGCCTTGGCCTTCTCCACCATGATCGGCGGCGGGGTGCCGAGGGCGCTGGCGATGAGCCGGATCGGGTGGGCGAGGGACACGTCGATCAGCTCGGTGGCGCCCTCCTTGGTGACCGAGGTGCCGCCGCGCGCGTTGGTCTTCTTGGCCTTCTCGAAGTCGGGCAGCGGGACGTCGTACTTGCCGAACAGGCCGATGAGGAAGTCCCAGTGCTCCTGCGGGACCGCGGCGAGCAGGGTGTCGAGGCCGCCCTCGCCGCGTCCGGCGCGCTCGGCCGCCTCGTCGATCTTGGCGGGGACGAGGACGTCGACGCCGTAGGGGCGGCCGCCGACGTGGTCGTCGATCCAGCGCAGCTCCTCCTCCAGCCGGTCGGGGGTGTAGGCGACGGCGCCGAGGACGCCGAAGCCGCCGGCGTTGGTGACGGCGGCGACGACGTCGCGGCAGTGGCTGAAGGCGAACAGCGGGAACTCGATCCCGAACGTGGCGCAGACCTCGGTGTTCATGTCCCCGACGCTAACGGACCGAACGTCATTCGGTCCAGGCCTGGACGGTCAGGCGGCCGGGCGGAACAGCACGTACGACTCGCCCTCGCCGGGGTGCTCGAACGAGGCCCGCAGCGGCAGCCCTTCGCGCAGGTCGCCGGGGGAGACGCCGTCCAGCCGCGCGTACATCCACGGGCCCTCGGCCAGCTCGACGAGCGCGAGGTAGGCGGGCGGCGGGACGGTGCCGTCCTCGGCGGGCCGGCCGTGGGTGACGGTCCAGGTCACGAGGGTCGCCTCGCCGTTCGCCTCCGCCCAGGCCAGCTCCTCTTCGCCGCATTCGGGGCAGCCGCCCGCGTCCGGCGCGTACCAGCGGTCGCACGCCTCGCAGCGCTTGATCACGAGCTTGCCGGCGGCGGTGCCGTCGAAGAACGGGTCGGTGCGCCCGTCGCGCCGCAGAACGCCGATCTCCATCGGTCAGGCTCCCTTCGGGTGCGGGCTGACGATCAGGGTGGAGTGGTGGTCGAGGATGCCGCCGTTGCCGCTGACGAGGACGACGTCGTTGGACGGCGCCTGCCGCTCCCCGCCGTCGCCGCGCGCCTGGATGACGGCCTCCGACAGCGGTGTGAAGCCCCACATGTAGTACGCCGACAGCTGCCCGCCGCCGGTGTTGGTGGGCAGCGACCCGCCGGGGCCGAGGGCGCCGGACGCGGCGAACGCGCCGCCCTCGCCCTTGGCGCAGAACCCGTAGTCCTCCAGGGACACCAGGACGGTGTAGGTGTAGCAGTCGTACAGCTCGCACACGTCCACGTCGGACGGGGTGATCCCGGCCATCTTCATCGCGGTCGCGCCGGAGGAGACGGCGCCGGTGGTCAGCCCGAACTCGCTGCCGCGCTCCTTGCGGTGCCCGGGGTGGCCCTGCCCCCATCCCCACAGGTGGACGGGCGGCCGGGCGAGGTCGCGGGCGCGGTCGGCGCTGGTCACGATGACCGCGATGGCGCCGTTGGAGACCAGGCAGCAGTCGAGCAGGTGGAGGGGTTCCGACACCCAGCGGGACGCCTGGTGGTCGGCGATGGTGATCGGTTCGCGCATCTGCGCGAGGGGGTTGCGCGCCGCCCACTCCCGTGTGGACACCGCGATCGCGCCGAGCTGCTCGCTGGTCGTCCCGTACCGGGACATGTGCCGCTGCGCGGCCAGCGCGTAGAAGGAGTTGACGCTGCGCAGCCCGAGCGCCGCCGTCATGCCGCCGTAGCCGTACCATTCGCGGGCGTTGCGGTTGTAGGCCGAGCCCGCCGACTGCTTCGGCTTCAGCGGCGCGTCGGCGAACACGCACGCGACCGTGGTCGCGGCGCCGCTCATCACGGACATCGCCGCGTGCGCGACCATGGCCCCGGCGGTGGCGCCGAAGGCGTTCATCTGGGTCAGCAGCCGCAGGTCCCGCAGGCCGAGCGTGTCGGCCAGCTCGATCCCGGGCGAGCCGCCCATGCCGTGGCTGACCAGCAGCCCGTCCAGGTCGGCCAGGCCGAGGCCGGCGTCGGCCGCGGCGAGCCGCACCGCGTCGGCCGCCAGCCGCCGCGGGCTGCGCCCGTACACCCGGCCGAGCTCCGTCATTCCGAGCCCGGCGATCGCAGCGCTCATCCGTCGCATCCCTCCCCGCATCGTCACCGCCACGGTACCGAACAGCATTCGGTAGACGGCGCGGCGGGGCGGACGATCACCCCGAGCGCGCGCGGAACGCGCCCCGGTAGGCCAGCGGCGACGCGCCGACCCGCCGGGCGAAGTGCGCGCGCAGCGTCACCGGCGACCCGAACCCCGCCTCGGCGGCCACCCGTTCGACCGGCAGGTCGGTGTCCTCCAGCAGCTGCTGGGCGCGGCGCACCCGCGCGTGCGACAGCCACTGCTGCGGCGTCGTCCCGGCCTGCTCCCGGAACCGCCGGGTCAGCGTCCGGACGCTGCACGACGCGTGCCGCGCGATGTCGTCCAGCGCCAGCGGACGGTGCAGGTTCGCCTCCAGCCAGGCCAGCGTCGGCTGCAGCGCCGCCGCGCCGTCCGGCGGCTCGTCGTGCCGGATGAACTGCGCCTGCCCGCCGTCGCGCTGCGGCGGCATGACGATCCGCCGCGCCGTCCGCGCCGCCGTCGCCGAGCCGTGGTCGCGGCGGACGATGTGCAGGCACAGGTCGACGCCCGCCGCGACGCCCGCCGACGTGAGCACCTGCCCGTTGTCGACGTACAGGACGGACGGGTCCACCTCCACCTGCGGATACCGGTGCGCCAGAGCGCGCGCGTAGTGCCAGTGTGTCGTCGCGCGGTGCCCGTCCAGCAGGCCCGCCGCCGCCAGGACGAACGCGCCGACGCAGATCGACGCGATCCGGGCACCCCTGGCCGCCGCGGACCGCAGCGCGTCCAGGACCTCGCCGGGCGGATCGTCCGCGACGCCCTCGTGGCCGGGGACGACGATCGTGTCCGCCGCCGCCAGCGCGTCCAGGCCGTACGGGGCGTCGACCCGCATCCGGCCGAGCGCGGCGGAGGTGCGCGCGCCGCCCGGAGGCGTGCAGACGCGGACGTCGTAGAGGGGGACGAGGTCGGCCGTGGTCGTCGTCCCGAACACCTGGCCAGGGGTCGCGAGGTCGAACGCCACGACCCCGTCCAGCGCGAGCACCGCGACGACGTGAGGTTCGGGCATGGCCAGAACGTAGCGCACATCGGCAGTCCGGACACTGGCCGGGCCCCCGGACGGCGTCGGACGATCGGTGGCGTCCCCGAGCACCACGTCCGAGGAGCCTTCGTGTCCGACCACTTCGCCGAGTTCTCGCTGCCCGACACCGACCTGACCCGCAAGTCCTACGAGCTGGTGTTCGCCACCGGGACGGCGGCGCTCGCCAACCACAGCGTCCGCACCTACCTGTTCGCCCGCGCCATCGGTGAGGCGCGGGGCCTGCGTCCCGGCGCCGACTACGACGACGAGACGCTGTTCCTGGCGAGCGTCCTGCACGACCTCGGGCTGACCGAGCGGGGGAACGGCGGCCACCGCTTCGAGGTGGACGGCGCCGACCTCGCCGCCGAGTTCCTCACCGGGAACGGGTTCGACGCCGACCGGGTCCGCGTCGTCTGGGCGGCCATCGCCCTGCACACCAGCCGCGGCATCGCGAGCCGCATGGGCCCGGAGATCGCCCTCACCCACGCCGGGACCAGCGCCGACGTCGCCGGCCCGGTCCTGGATCGGCTCCCCGGGGACGTCGCCGAGGCCGCCCACGCCGCGTTCCCCCGCCTCGAGCCGGGCTGCGGCCTCGCCGAGATCATCGTCGGCCAGATCGTCGCGAACCCGGCCAAGGCCCCGATCGGCTCGCTCCCGTACGAACTGGCCCGCCAGTTCGGCGCCGACATCCCCCAGCCCCGCTGGTCGGACCTCGTAACAGCAGCCTGGCCCGGCATCGCCTGACCCGCGCCACCGGGCCCCGGGGCGGCGACCTCAGCCGTCGCGCGAGCGCGTTATCTGACCGGTGGGGGCGAAGCCGAAGGCGAGCCCCCACCGGGCAGCTCGCGAAGCGAGGTCGCGCTCGCCCAAGCACGGTCAGCGCGCGAGCCGCCAGGCGAGCGCGCTGGGCCGGGCTTGTGGAGGACACAGCCGGGGTCGTGGCCGGCACGACTACGCTGGCGGGCGATGGCCGCCGTTCCCCCCGAGAACATGCTCGCCCGCGTCCTCGCGCACGATCACGACGCGGACCCGACCAGCGCGCGTGTGCTGGACGCCGCGCTGGAGCAGTTCGCCGAGTTCGGGTTGCGCCGCACCTCGATGGAGGACGTCGCGCGCCGCGCCGGTGTCGCCCGGATCACCGTCTACCGCCGGTTCGCGTCCAAGAACGCGCTGGTCGAGGCGGTGCTGCTGCGGGAGGTGCGGCGGTTCCTGGAGGTGTTCACGGCGGCGGTGGACGGCCTGCCGGGCGTGGCCGACCGGGTCGCGGAGGGGTTCGTGGTGACGCTGCGGCACGCCCGCGGGCACGGGCTGTTCCAGCGGCTGATGGCGACGGAGCCGGACGCGCTGCTGCCGTTCCTGACGGTCGACAGCGGACCGTTCCTGGCGGCGGCGCGGACGTTCCTGGCCGGGGTGCTGCGGGGCGCGGACGGCGTCGCCCCGGACGTCGCCGAGGACGCCGACGTGACCGCGGAGACGCTGATCCGGGTGATGCTGTCGTTCGTGCTGGCGCCGGACGGCTGCGTCCCGCTGGGCGACGACGACCGCGCGCGCCGCTACGCCCGCCGCCACCTCGCCCCGATGATCACCCGGCGTCCGCCGGAGGAGCCCTGACGACGCCCCGATGGTGCCCTGACGGCGCCCCGACGACGGCCTGAACGGGGATCGCCCGCGTCCCCGGGGCGACGGGGACGCGGGCGATGTCGAACGGATCGAGACTAACCCCTGCGGGCCGCGGTCAGGAGGCGAGCACCGCCTGCAGGAAGTCGCGGGTGCGCTGCTCGGCGGGCTCGCCGAAGATCTGGTCCGGCGGGCCCTCCTCGACGATCTGGCCCTGGTCGAACATCAGCACCCGGTTGGAGATGTCCTTGGCGAAGGTCATCTCGTGGGTGACGCACAGCATCGTCAGGTCGCTCTCGCGGGCGATGTCGCGCAGCAGGTCCTGCACGCCGACGACGAGTTCGGGGTCCAGCGCGGAGGTCACCTCGTCCAGCAGCAGCACCCGGGGCTGCATGGCGAGCGCCCGCGCGATCGCGACGCGCTGCTGCTGGCCGCCGGACAGCTGCGAGGGGTGGGCGTTCTCCTTGTCGGAGAGCCCGACCATGTCCAGCAGGCCGCGGGCGCGCTCGACGGCCTCGTCCTTGGACGTGCCGAGCACCCGCACCGGCCCTTCGGTGAGGTTGCGCAGCACGTTCATGTTGGGGAACAGGTTGAACTGCTGGAACACCATGCCGACCTGCTTGCGCATCTCGTGCAGGTGCTTCTGGTTGGCGGGGACGCGGCGCCCGCCCTTGTCCATGTGCCAGAGGGTGTCGTCGCCGATCCAGATCAGCCCGTCGTCGAGCTTCTCCAGGGTCATGAGCAGCCGCAGGATCGTGGTCTTGCCCGATCCGCTCGGCCCGATCAGCGTCACCCGCTCGCCGGGCTCGACGGCGAAGTCGAGCTCGCGCAGGACGGTGTTGGAGCCGAACCGCTTGACGACCTTCTCGAAGCGGATCCCGGGGGCGTCGCCGCGCGGCAGCGCGGCCGCCGCGCCGTCGCCGTCCTCCTTGCCGACGCCCTTCTTCTCGGTGGAGACGCCCGGCGACTCCTGTTCGGGCGTGGGGGCTTCCGGTGCGGTGTCAGTTGGTGGCATAGCGCCTCTCCAGGCGGCGGACGAGAATCGAGGATATGACGCTGACGATGATGAACAGCAGGCCCACCAGCGTGATCGGTTCCAGGAACCGCAGGCTCCGCGAGCCGACCTGGTACGCCGACATCAGCAGTTCCGTCACGTTGATCGCCAGCAGCATCGGCGAGTCCTTGAACATCGCGATGAGGTAGTTGCCGAGCGTCGGGATCACCCGGCGGATCGCCTGCGGCAGGATCACGTCCAGCCACACCCGCGACCGGGGCAGGTTCAGCGCGGTGCACGCCTCCCACTGCCCCTTCGGGATGTCGGAGATGCCCGCCCGGTACACCTCGGCGGTGTAGGTCGAGTAGTGCAGCCCGAGCGTGATGATCCCGGCGGTGAGCGACCCGATGGTCAGCCCCCACGACGGCAGCACGTAGTACACGAAGTACAGCTGCGGGATCAGCGGCGTCGACCGGATGAACTCGGTGACCCATCGCACCGTCTGGCTGACGACGGCGTTCGGGGCGCGGCGCAGCATCGCCCACACGAGGCCGAGGAGCACCGCGATGACGTAGCCGGCCAGCGTCGCGATGACGGTGTAGCGCAGCCCGTCCAGCAGGTCGGGGATGATGTCGCCGGTGTAGTTCCAGTCCCAGCTCATCAGCCGGCCACCCCCGCTCCGGGTGCGCCCGCCGCGACCGTCCCGAGGTCGGGCTCACGGGAGGGACGGCGGCCGAGCATCCGGTCCACCCGCCGTTCGGCGTACCGGACGAACAGCTGCAGCACCTGCGCGATCACGAAGTACAGCACCAGCGCGACCGTGAACGACCACACGGTCTGCCCGGTGCTGCCCTGCACGTTCTTGGACACGTGCGTGATGTCGACGAGGCCGACGAGCGAGACGATGGCGGTGCCCTTCATCAGCTCGATGAGCAGGTTGCCGAACGGCGGCAGCATCAGCGCGAACGCCTGCGGCAGCAGGACGCGCCGCATCCGCTGGAAGGGCGAGAAGTTCAGCGCGACCGTCGCCTCGTACTGCGCTTGGGGGACGGCCTTGATCGAACCGCGCACCACCTCGGCGCCGTACGCGCCGACGTTCATGCCGAGCGCGAGGATCGCCGCGAACAGGGTGGTGAACCGGAGGCCGATGAGGGGCAGCGCGTAGAAGAACCAGTAGAGCAGCACCAGTGTCGCGGTGCCGCGGAAGAACTCCACGTACACCCGGTTCAGCGCGCGGACCCACCCGCTGCGCGCGGTGCCCGCGAGCCCGAAGAGCAGCGCGAGCACCAGCGCGAGCACGCCGCCGAAGACGGTGAGCCGGAAGGTCAGCCACGCGCCCTCCAGCCACTGGTGATAGCTGTCGAGGACCTGCGACACCGATCAGCCCTGGCAGAACTTGGCGGCGGTGTCGGCCGGGCTCGGCATCTCCGCCTGGGTGAACCCGAACGGCTGCAGGACCGGCAGCAGCTGGTTGCCCTTCTCCAGCGCGGCGAGCTGGGCGTTCCAGGCGTTCAGCAGGTCGGAGTCGGCCTTGCGGAACACGAACGCGCCGGCGCCGAGCTGCTCCTTGCCGTCGATGACGGGCGTGAAGGCGTCCGTCACCTCGTACTTGCCGTCCTGGTGCTTGGACAGCAGGTCCGCCAGCGAGATGCGGGTCAGCCAGATGCAGTCGATGCGCCCGGACTTCAGGCCCTCGTAGGCGCTGGCCTGGTCCTGGAACGTCTTGATGTTGCTCTTCTTGACGCCGCTCTTCTCGGCGTAGCCCTGCTCGACGGCGCCGGTCAGCACGCCGACCCGGACGCCCGCCTTCGCCGGGTCGTTCTGGTTCTTCAGGCCCTTCGGGTTGCCCTTCGGCACCATGAAGGCGCTCTTGGCGACGTACTCGGGGTTGGCGAACGCCGCGGACGCGCACCGCTCGGGGGTGATGAACATGCCGGCGGCGATCGCGTCGAACCGCTTGGCGTTGAGGCCGCCGATCAGGCCGCCGAAGTCCACCTGGACGCCCTCGACCTTGTCGATGCCGAGCTTCTTGAAGATGACGCGGGCGAGCTCCGGCGCCTCGCCGGTCAGCTTGCCGTCCTTGTCGGTGAAGCCGTAGGGGGCCTCGTTGGCGAACCCCACGGTGATCTTGCCGGCCTTCTTGGCCTTGTCGAGGGTGCCGCCGCCGGAGACCTCCTTGTCCGGATCCGTCGTGGAGCAGCCCGCCGCGGCCAGGGGGACGGCGGCGGACAGCAGAACGGCGGTGCGGAGGAAGTCGCGTCTCGAGGAAGTCATCGTTGAACTCCTGCAGGGATGGGGGGTGGCCCGGGCCCCCCGGGGGCCGGGGGGGATCCCCCCCCCGGGGGGGGGCCGTGGAGAAGCCCCCCGCGGGCGCGGGACCGTTGTCGGGGATATCCAGTTGGGAGCGGGGAACGTGACGCCGCGTCAGTCGCGGATGGGGGTGAAGTCGCGGGCGCCGATGAACGGCGGGCGCGGCGCCGGGGCGGAGAACGGCTCGACGCACGTGTTCTCCACGCTGTTGAACACGACGAACACGTTGGACCGGGGGAACGGGGTGATGTTCCCGTTCGAGCCGTGCATGCAGTTGCAGTCGAACATGGTGGCCGAGCCCGCGGGCCCGGTGAACAGCTCGATCCCGTGCTTGTCGGCGAGGATCGACAGGCTGTTCGGGTCGGGGGTGCCGATCTCCTGCCCGCGCAGCGACTCCTTGTAGTGGTCGGACGGGGTCTCCCCGACACAGGCCACGAACGTCTTGTGCGAACCGGGCATGATCATTAGCCCGCCATTGTGCACGAAATTCTCCGTCAGCGCGATGGAAATGCTCACCGCGCGCATCCTCGGCATGCCGTCCTCGGCGTGCCAGGTCTCGAAGTCGGAGTGCCAGTAGAAGTCCTTGCCGGTGAAGCCCGGCTTGTAGTTCACCCGGCTCTGGTGCACGTACACGTCGGAGCCGAGCAGCTGGCGGGCCCGGCCGACCACCCGCGGGTCGCGGACCAGCTGCGCGAACACGTCGCTGATCTTGTGGACCTCGAAGATGGAGCGGACCTCGTCGGAGCCGCGCTCGGTGACCGTGCGCTCGTCGGCCAGGATCCGCGGGTCGGAGGCCAGCCGGCGCAGCTCGGCGCGGTAGTCCTCGACCTCCTCCGGCGCGAGCAGCTGCTCGACGGACAGGAATCCGTCGCGGTCGAAGGAGTCGAGGGTGGCGGCGTCGATGGGGCCGTCGCCGGGGCCGCCGTACACGACCGGGTCCTGCCGGTACAGCAGCGCCGCCTCGGCGGCCTTGCGGGTGGGGTAGGCGTCGTCGATCGACGGGTGCGACTCGATGATGCTCATGCGTCCTCCTCGGTGAGCAGCGGATAGACCCCGTTCTCGTCATGGACCTCCCGACCGGTGCAGGGGGGATTGAAGACGCACACGGTCTTGACGTCCGTGTGGGCGCGAAGGGTGTGGTGCTCGTGCCCGTTGAGCAGGTACATCACGCCCGGCTTGATCTCGTGCTTCTCGCCCGTCTCGTCGTTGGTGAGCTCGCCCTCACCGTCGATGCAGTAGACGGCCTCGATGTGGTTCGCGTACCACATCTTCGTCTCGGTGCCCGCGTAAAGGATCGTCTCGTGCAGCGAGAACCCCACGCCCTCCTTGGCCAGCACGAAGCGCCGGCTGCACCAGGTCGGCGCCTGCACGTCGCGCTCGGTGCCGATGATCTCGTCAAGGGAGCGAACGATCATGAATTCCTCTTTTCCGGTGTGTTACGCGGCGGCGATCCGGCCCGGCGGCCGGGTCAGACCGACACCTTGGTACGGACGGCCTCGACGGACTCGGCGATGATCTCCAGGCCGTGGGCCAGCTCGGTCTCGGTGGTGGTGAGCGGCGGCAGCAGCTTGACGACCTCGCCCTCGGGGCCGGAGGTCTCCATCAGCAGCCCCCGGGCGAACGCCTCGCCGCACACCTTCGGCGCGTCCTGCGGGTCCTTCATCACCAGGCCCCACGCGAGGCCGCGGCCGCGGACGGAGTCGACGGCGCCGGCGTGCGCGAGCGCGATCTCCTCCAGCGCCGTCTGGACCTGCTGGCCCTTCTTGAGGGTCTGCTTCTCCATGCCCTCGCCGGTCCAGTGGTCCTCCAGCGCGGCGACGGCGGTGACGAATGCGGGGTTGAAGCCGCGGAAGGTGCCGTTGTGCTCGCCCGGGTCCCACACGTCCAGCTCGCGCTTCATGAGCGTGACCGCGAACGGCAGCCCGTAGCCGCTGAGGGACTTGGACAGGCAGACGATGTCGGGGGTGATCCCGGCGTCCTCGAAGCTGAAGAACGGGCCGGTGCGGCCGCAGCCCATCTGCACGTCGTCGACGATCAGCAGGATGTCGTGCCGGCGGCACAGGTCCTGCAGGCCGCGCAGCCACTCGGCGGTGGCGACGTTGATGCCGCCCTCGCCCTGGACGGTCTCCACGATCACGGCGGCGGGCTTGTCCAGGCCGCTGCCGCTGTCGTCCAGCATCGTGTCGAAGAGCAGGAAGTCGGGGGTGCGGCCGTCGAGGTAGTTGTCGTAGGGCATCGCGACGCCGTGCCCGAGCGGCACGCCGGCGCCGGTGCGCTTCATCGAGTTCCCGGTGACCGCCAGCGCGCCGAGCGTCATGCCGTGGAAGGCGTTGGTGAAGCTGACGACGGTCTCCCGCCCGGTGTACTTGCGCGCCAGTTTCAGTGCCGCCTCGACCGAGTTGTTGCCCGCCGGGCCGGGGAACTGGACCTTGTAGTCGAGCCCGCGCGGCTCCAGCACGTGCTCGTTGAAGCGTTCCAGGAACTCCCGCTTGGCCGTGGTGTACATGTCGAGGCTGTGCACAATGGCGTCGCTCGCGAGATAGTCCATCAGCCGGCGTTTCAGCTGAGGGTTGTTGTGTCCGTAGTTGAGGGTTCCCGCGCCGGCGAAGAAATCGAGGTAGGTGCGGCCGTTCTCATCGGTGATGTGGGAGCCCTGTGCGGTGCTGAACACCGTGGGCCAGCTTCGGCAGTAGCCGCGGACTTCCGATTCCATGCGGGCGAAAACGTCCATGTTCTGCCTCCGGCAGGTGTCGGGGGTGGGAGCGGTTCGGGCGGGACGCGGTACCGGGCGGCACCGGTCGGGTGCGTACGGGTCGGAGCGGACTCGGGGCGGACTCGAGGCGGACTCGGGCGGTCCGGCCGGCGGCGGTTCCGCCGGCCGCGGGTCAGGTCGCGGGGCCGAACGGGCCGATCCGGAACAGCACCTCGGGCTCGTGTCCGCCGCCCGGGAAGTGCTCCGGGCCGAACAGCGGCTCGCGGGTCAGGTCGCAGCCGCGGGCCCGGGCGAACGAGGCGAACATCGCCTCCGACGCTTTGTTGTCCGGAGTCACGGTGGCCTCCATGAAGCGGAGGCCGCGGGCCGCCAGCCGGTCGCCGAGGCGGTCCAGCATGCGGCGTGCCAATCCCTGCCCGCGATGAGCGTCGTCAACCGCCACCTGCCACACGAAGAAGGTGTCGGGGCGGGACGGACGGACGTAGCCGGTGACGAAACCGCAGGGGCGGCCGCCGTCGCGGGCGACCACGGAGGTGTCGGCGAAGTCACGGCACCAGAGGGCGTAGCTGTAGGGCGAATTGACGTCCAGGACCTTGGAGTCCCGGGCGATCCGCCACAGTTCGGGGCCGTCGGTGAGGCTCGGCTCCTGGAGTTGCACGTCCTCGCTCGTCTCGTCCGGATCGGGGCGTCGGGTCGGTGATTCCAGGGGTTGCGGTGCCATGTCCAGGCAACTTAGCGAATCTCGCCGGGTGATCGTTCCGTAATGTTATCGTCAGGATGTTTAGCCCGGCGGGCAGCGGGTATGGCAAGACGCTTGCCAAATTCGGGGTAATTTCGGCCGACCGTTCTCGGGGCCGTGGCGCGCCATTCCCCGCGTTACGCAGGAGGTACTGGCGGCTTCGCGGGCGGGCGCGCGGTGCGCGTTCCTGAACGCAACCTTAATGTTCGGCGCGCGCGAACAGAGCTTTTTTGTGTATCGGTTGTGTGAGGTAAGTCACTAGGATTCGGTGACAACGGGAGGGGTGCGGTCGGCGTCACGCCGCATCGCGGGAGGTCGGGCCGTCGCGCGGGGTCGTGGGGCGGATGTGGGCCAAGGGCGCGGACGCGGGCCCTGGGAGGCCCGGGTGCCTCACCTTCAAGGGGGAGGTTGCCTTGCCGCCGGGTAAGACAGGGTTAGCGGCACGGTAAGGATTGCGCCCGTCCGGAGGTCATTCCGGACGCGGCCGGGACCCCGCGCGCCCGCGGAATCCCGGCCCTTTGCGGTCATGCACCGGACGCCATTGAGGCGTGTCCGGTACGGCGTCCCGGTCCGGCCGGCCGAAGCGGCTCAGCCCGACTCGGCGAAACGGTCGGTCGCCTCCACGAGCCGGTGCAGGATCCCCGGCTCGCTGTAGGCGTGCCCCGCGTCGTCCACGATGTGGAACTCCGCCTCCGGCCACGCCCGGTGCAGGTCCCACGCCGTCGCCGCGGGCGTGCACACGTCGTAGCGGCCCTGCACGATCACGGCCGGGATGTGCCGGATCTTGTCGACGTCCCTGATCAGCTGCTCGTCCTCGAAGAACCCCTCGTTCACGAAGTAGTGGTTCTCGATCCGCGCGAACGCCACCGCGTAGTCCGGCTCGCCGAACCCCTCCGCCATCTCCGGGTCCGGGCGCAGCGTCAGCGTCGAGCCCTCCCACGTCGCCCACGCCTTCGCCGCCGCGACCCGCACGTCCCGGTCGGGGGAGTTGAGCCGCTCATGGAAGGCGGACATCAGGTCCTCCCGCTCGTCCTCCGGGATCGGCTCGACGTACTTCTCCCACAGGTCGGGGAAGATCAGCGACGCGCCCTCCTGGTAGAACCAGTACAGCTCGAACGGCCGCAGCGTGAAGATGCCGCGCAGCACCAGCTCGCTCACCCGCTCCGGATGCGTCTGCGCGTACGCCAGCGCCAGCGCGCTGCCCCAGCTCCCGCCGAACACCAGCCACCGCTCGATGCCGAGGTGCTCGCGCAGCCGCTCCATGTCCGCGACGAGACGCCAGGTGGTGTTCGCCTCCAGCGACACCTCCGGGTCCTTGGCGTGCGGCAGGCTCCGGCCGCAGTTGCGCTGGTCGAACAGCACGATCCGGTACCGCTCCGGGTCGAACTGCCGGCGGTGCGCGGGGCTGCACCCGCCGCCCGGCCCGCCGTGCAGCATCACCGCCGGCTTTCCGTCGGGGTTCCCGCAGACCTCCCAGTGGATCCGGTTGCCGTCGCCGACGTCCAGCAGCCCCGAGTCGTAGGGCTCGATCGGCGGATACAGGGTGCGAAGCTCCATGGTGCGGAATCATCCCACCCGGCGGCCGGGTCCGCGCTTTCCCGCGCGGCGCGGTGTGACCCGTGGCACCGTTGGGGGGTCGGCAGGGGGCCCGTACGGGGTGTGACCAGGCGTGCGGCCCCCGTCCGCACCGAGAGGCGAGCACGAAACTAAACCCCAAACTGGGCAAACGTTCCGCTGGTCGGCACTAGAGTGCCTTCAGTGAGCGGAGCGACGAGCCCTCGGGCGAGGAGTGACGCGAGCGCCATGTCCATGACAGCCCCCGCGGAACACGGCCCCCTGCACGGAGCCGTCGGCGAGGAGACGTGTGAGCGAAGTGACGAGCCGCGAGGCGAGGAACGCAGCGACCCGAGCGGGCGTCCCGGCGCGCCGCTCGACCGTCTCCGGACCACGAGGCGAGGAGACCAGTGAGTGAGCTGAACGGATCGGGTGGTTCGCGCGGAGTCCCGGACGCGGGTTCTCCCTGGCCCGCGATGGGGCGTGACCCGGGCCGCGGGTCCGACGTGCCCGTGCCTGCCGCCCAGCAGCCGATCCAGATGGCCAAGCCCCAGCAGCCCGGCCAGGGCGCGGACGCCGGACGCCCCGAGGGCGAGCAGCCCGAGGCCCAGCCGTGGGACATCGTCGAGCGGCTCCGCCAGATGGCCGACCTCATCGGCGACGCGCTCGCCGCCGGCGAGCGCAAGGTCACCGAGGCGCAGACCGAGACCGCCTCGCAGGTGGCGGCGATCCAGGCGGAGAAGGAGTCGGCGCAGCGCGACGCCGCGGCCGCCTGGGGCGAGGTGCAGCGCGCCCGCGGCCAGGCCGAGCAGGCCGACCGCCGCGCGGTCGACGCCGAGCGCCGCGTCACCGAGGCGCAGAACGAGGCCGCGTCGCAGGTGGCGGCGATCCAGGCGGAGAAGGAGTCGGCGCAGCGCGACGCCGCGGCCGCCTGGGGCGAGGTGCAGCGCGCCCGCGGCCAGGCCGAGCAGGCCGACCGCCGCGCCGTGGACGCCGAGCGCAAGGTGGCCGAGGCCGAGCGGCGCGCCGGCGAGGTGCAGAACGAGGCCGTCACCCAGATCGCCGCCCTGCAGCAGGAGAAGGAGGCCGCGCAGCGCGACGCCGCGGCCGCCTGGAACCAGGCGCAGCAGGGCCGCGCCCAGGCCGACCAGGCCCGCGGGCAGGCCGAGCAGGCCCGCGTCCAGGCCGACCAGGCGCGCGCGCAGGCCGAGCAGGCCCGCGCCCAGATGGAGCAGGCGCAGGCCCAGGCCGAGCAGGCCGAGCGCCGCGTCGCCGAGGCCGAGGCGACCGTCCGGCAGGCCATCCAGCAGCGCGACGCGATGAGCGAGGCCCGCGACGACGCGCTGCGCGCCGTCGAGGACGCCGTCGGCGGCCGCCGCTCCGCCGAGGCCGAGCGGGACCGGGTCGCCGAGCAGGCCGCCGAGCTGTCGCGGGCCCTGGAGGCCGCGCACGGCGAGCTGTCGGCGCTGCGCTCCAAGGTGACCGACGCGGAGATGACCGCGCAGAACCTGCAGCACGCCGTCGTCGCCGCCGGCAAGGAGGCCGACGAGACGCGCCGACGCGCGCAGGAGTCCGAGCGCCGCGCCCAGGAGAACGAGCGCCGCGCGCAGGAGGCGGAGCGGCGCGCTCAGGACGCCGAGCGCCGCGCGCAGGAGGCCATCACCCGCGCCGAGGCCGCGGAGGCCGAGCGCCAGCAGGCCCTCGACACCGCCGCGCAGTCGCTGGAGGCCGCCAAGAAGGCCGAGCGCGAGCGCGACGCCAGCGCCAAGGCGCGCGAGGCCGCCGACCGCACCCGGGAGGCCGCGGTGCAGTCGCAGGCGCGGGCCGAGTCGGAGCTGACGCTCGCCCGGGGCCGCGCCGACCAGGCCGGCCGGGAGCGCGACAAGGCGGTCGCCGGGATGCGGCAGATGGCCGCCGAGCGCGACGCCGTCGCCGAGAAGCTCGCCGAACGCGACCAGTGGGTCGACCAGCTCGCCCAGGCCGTCACCGAGCAGCGCGCGCAGATCGCCGAGCTGTCCCAGGAGCGCGACGCCGCCCGGCAGGCCGCCGACCAGGCCCGTTCCCTGATCGACGAGCTGACCCGCCAGCTGCGCACCATCATGCCGACCGCGGCGACCCCGCGGATCTGACCATCCCCCCGGCCCGCGGGCCGGGGGGCGCGGGCCGCCCGTCCCGTACCCTCTGACCAGCGGGAGCGGGACACGCCCGGGATGGCGCACCCGTGCCCGGCTGTTATCCTGGTGGCCCGTGGACAGTGCGGTACCGAGCACGTCGGAACGCCGCCTCGCAACGACCACGGGAGCGCCTTCTTGCCTTCGGCAGCCACTGGTAGATCACGTCCTACCAAGCACCTCTTCGTCACCGGCGGTGTCGCCTCCAGCCTCGGCAAGGGACTGACGGCCTCCAGCCTGGGGCGGCTTCTCACCCTTCGCGGGCTGCGGGTCACCATGCAGAAGCTGGACCCCTACCTCAACGTCGACCCCGGCACCATGAACCCGTTCCAGCACGGCGAGGTGTTCGTCACCGACGACGGCGCCGAGACCGACCTGGACATCGGCCACTACGAGCGGTTCCTGGACACCGAACTGCACGGGTCCGCGAACGTCACCACCGGCCAGGTCTACTCCAACGTGATCGCCAAGGAGCGGCGCGGCGAGTACCTCGGCGACACCGTGCAGGTGATCCCGCACATCACCAACGAGATCAAGGACCGCATCCGCGGGATGGCGGACGACACCGAGGTCGACATCGTCATCACCGAGGTCGGCGGGACCGTCGGCGACATCGAGTCGCTGCCGTTCCTGGAGTCGGTCCGGCAGATCCGGCACGAGATCGGCCGCGACAACTGCTTCTTCCTGCACGTGTCGCTGCTGCCCTACATCGGGCCGTCCGGCGAGCTGAAGACCAAGCCGACGCAGCACTCCGTCGCCGCGCTGCGCTCCATCGGCATCCAGCCCGACGCGATCGTGTGCCGGTCGGACCGGCCGATCACCGACGGGCTCAAGCACAAGATCAGCCTGATGTGCGACGTGGACCGCGAGGCCGTGGTGTCCGCGGTCGACGCCGCGTCCATCTACGACATCCCGAAGGTGCTGCACGCCGAGGGCCTGGACGCCTACGTGGTGCGCCGGCTCGGGCTGCCGTTCCGGGACGTCGACTGGGGCGCCTGGGACCGGCTGCTGCGCCGCGTCCACAAGCCCGCCCGCGAGGTCACGATCGCGCTGGTCGGCAAGTACATCGACCTGCCCGACGCCTACCTGTCGGTGACGGAGGCGCTGCGGCACGGCGGCTTCGGCAACGACGCCAAGGTGCACATCCGCTGGGTGAAGAGCGACGACTGCGAGACGCCCGAGGGCGCCAAGCGGGAGCTGGACGGCGTGGACGGGGTGCTGATCCCCGGCGGGTTCGGCGTCCGCGGCATCGAGGGCAAGCTCGGCGCGATCCGGCACGCCCGCGAGAACCGCGTCCCGCTGCTCGGCATCTGCCTCGGCCTGCAGTGCATGGTGATCGAGGCGGCGCGCGACCTCGCCGGCCTCGCCGGCGCCGGCAGCGCCGAGTTCGACGCCGAGACCGCCCACCCGGTGGTCGCGACCATGGCCGACCAGGTCGACGTCGTCGCCGGCGAGCGCGACATGGGCGGCACGATGCGGCTCGGCCTCTACCCGGCCGACCTCGCCGACGGGTCGGTGGTGCGGGAGCTGTACGGGGAGGCGAAGGTCTCCGAGCGGCACCGGCACCGCTACGAGGTCAACAACGCCTACCGCGGCCGGCTGGAGGAGGCGGGGCTGCGGTTCTCCGGGCTGTCCCCGGACGGCCGGCTCGTCGAGTACGTCGAGCTGCCCCGCGAGGCCCACCCGTTCTTCGTCGGCACGCAGGCGCACCCGGAGTTCCGGTCCCGGCCGACCCGCCCGCACCCGCTGTTCACCGGCCTGGTCGCCGCGGCGATCGAGTACGCCGACGCCCGCGCGTCGGACGCGTCGGACGCGTCGGACGCGTCGGACGCGTCGTGAGCGCCGGCCCGCGGCCCGGCCCCGAGCTCGGCCCGGACGACGTCCGCGACCTGCCGGAGCGCTGGAAGGTCGTCGAGGAGTCGACCGCGTTCACCGGGCACGTGTTCAACGTCCGCCGCGACCGCGTCGAGATGCCGGCCAGACCCGGCGGCGGCACCGAGGTCGTCGGCCGCGACGTCATCGAGCACCTCGGCTCCGTCGGCGTCCTCGCCCTCGACGACCGCGACCGGGTGCTGATGCTGCGCCAGTACCGGCACCCCGTCGAGCGGCTGCTGTGGGAGACCCCCGCCGGGCTCCGCGACGTCGCGGGGGAGCCGCTGCACAAGCTCGCCGAGCGGGAGCTGCTGGAGGAGGCCGGGTACCGGGCCGCGCGCTGGGACACCCTCGCCGACGTGTTCCCCTCGTCGGGGATGTCGAACGAGCGCAGCCGGATCTTCCTCGCCCGCGACCTCGTCCAGGTGCCCGCCGAGGAGATCGACTTCGAGCGGGTGCACGAGGAGGCCGACATGCCGGTCGTGTGGGTGCCGCTGGACGAGGCCGTCCGCAAGGTCCTCGCGGGCGACGTGCACAACATGATCGCCTGCGTGGGGATCCTCGCGGTGCACGCGGCGCGCGCCGGCGGCTACCGCGACCTGCGCCCCGTCGACGCCCCGGAGGGCTGACCCGCCTCGCGCGCGGGCCGGGAAGGGGCCGGCTCGAAGTGCGGAACCGTCGCGCGAGCGCGTCATCTGACCGGTGGGGGCGAAGCCCGGAGGCGAGCCCCCACCGGGAAGCCCGCGAAGCGGGGTCGCGCTCGCACGACCGCGGTCAAGGGCCGAGCCGCCAGGCGAGGTCCTTGGGCCAGGGGCGCAGTAGACACAGACCGTCTGCACGGCGGGGCGGGAGGGGGCATGATGGGGCACGTCGCGACCCGCCTCGAGCCGACCCCGACCGAGCCGACCGACCGTCAGAAGAGGTGCCGCACTGTCCCCGAGCACGACCCGCCGGCCCGCCGAGCGGCCCCCCGCCCAGGACGCCCCGTCCACCAAGGACGCCGCGCCCGCTCAGGACGTCGCGCCCGCTCAGGACGTCGCGCCCGCTCAGGACGTCGCGCCCGCTCAGGACGTCGCGCCTGCCGAGGGCGTCGCGCCAGCCGAGGACATTGCGCCAGCCGAGGGTGTCGCGCTTGCTCAGGGCGTCGCGCCTGCCGAGGACGTTGCGACCGTGCAGGGCGCCGGGTCCGCGCTTGAGGCGGTGGTGCGCACCTACCTGGGGCACCTCGCCGTGGAACGGGGACTCGCCGCCAACACCCTGTCCTCCTACCGCCGCGACCTGCTCCGCTACGTCCGGGTGCAGGACGGCCGGGGCCGCACCTCCATCGGCGCCATCACCGAGGACGACGTCCGCGCGTTCCTCGTGGGCCTGCGGGAAGGCGACGAGGAACACCCGCCGCTGTCGGCGGGATCGGCCGCGCGCGCGCTCGTCGCCGTCCGCGGGCTGCACCGGTTCGCGCTCCGCGAAGGACTCGCGTCCGACGACCCCGCGCACGACGTCAAACCGCCGACCCCGCCGCGGCGGCTCCCCAAGGCCATCACGCTGGAGGAGGTCGAGCGGCTGCTCGCCGCGGCCGCCGGGCCGTCCGACGGCGACGCCGGCACCGCCCGCGGCCTGCGCGACCGCGCGCTGCTGGAACTGCTGTACGGGTCCGGCGCCCGGATCTCCGAGGCGGTCGGCCTCGACGTCGACGACCTCGACCTCGCCGACGGGTTCGCCCGCGTCGCCGGCAAGGGCGGCAAGGCCCGCGTCGTCCCGATCGGCGACTACGCGGCGCGGGCCGTCGACGCCTACCTCGTCCGCGCGCGCCCCGAGCTCGCCGGCGCCGGACGCGGCGGCCCCGCGCTGTTCCTGAACGCCCGCGGCGGGCGGCTGTCGCGGCAGGGCGCCTGGATGGTGCTGCGCGCCGCCGCCGACCGGGCCCGGCTGACGCAGGTGTCGCCGCACACGCTGCGGCACTCGTTCGCCACCCACCTGCTGGACGGCGGCGCCGACGTGCGCGTCGTCCAGGAATTGCTCGGACACGCCTCCGTGACGACCACACAGGTCTACACTCTGGTGACGGTCCAGCTGCTGCGCGAGGTGTACGCCACCTCGCACCCGCGCGCCCGGAGCTGAGCGATGCGGCCGCGCCCGCCGCGCACGCGGGGACGCACGGCCGCGGCGCCGCGACAAATCCCGACACTCGGCGCGCGTCGGCTTGAGACCCGGGGGACGGAGCCCTAGAGTCCCCGTTCTGGACGGCATTCCCGGCCGCCGGGGAGGGATCTGGTGACCAGCACGAACGGCGGGCATGGAGTCCTCTCCTCCGCCACCATAGAGACCGATCCGAGTCGGGCCCTCGGCCCGACTCAGCGACCCGTGCCCGTCTTTCCGGAGCCGGAACCGCTGGCCGAGCACGGGCCCGCCCGCATCGTCGCCGTCTGCAACCAGAAGGGCGGCGTCGGCAAGACGACCACGACGATCAACCTGGGCGCCGCGCTCGCCGAGTACGGCCGCCGGGTGCTGCTCGTCGACTTCGACCCGCAGGGCGCCCTGTCGGTCGGCCTCGGCAAGGGCGACCCGCGCCAGCTCGACATGACGATCCACAACCTGCTGCTCGAGCGCGACACCGAGTGGGAGGACGTCGTCCTGGAGACCGGCGTCGACGGCATGGACCTGCTGCCGAGCAACATCGACCTGTCCGGCGCCGAGGTCCAGCTCGTCCACGAGGTCGGCCGCGAGTACATCCTGCAGGGCGCGCTGAAGTCCGCCGTCCCGCACTACGACTACATCCTGATCGACTGCCAGCCGTCGCTCGGCCTGCTGACCGTGAACGCGCTGGCGGCCAGCGAGGGCGTGCTGATCCCGCTGGAGTGCGAGTACTTCGCGATGCGCGGCGTCGCGCTGCTGATGGAGACCATCGACAAGGTGCAGGGCCGGATCAACCCGGGCCTGGTGATCGACGGCGTGCTCGGCACCATGTACGACTCGCGGACCCTGCACACCCGCGAGGTCCTCGGCCGCATCGTCGAGGCCTTCGGCGACAAGGTCTTCCACACGGTCATCAACCGCACGGTACGGTTTCCTGACGCGACCGTCGCCGGGGAGCCGATCACGTACTTCGACCCGAACTCGATGGGCGCGAACGCATACCGGGGTCTGGCGCGGGAGGTGCTCGGAAGGTGGGCTCACGTCGGGTAAGGCTGCCCGGTGTCGATGAGATCTTCCGGCCCACCGCGCCGCCGCCCGGCCCCGGCCCCGCCCCCGGCACGTCCGGGCACCCGCCCGCACCCGGGCGCGCACGCCCCGAGCACGCCGTGCCGGAGTACCCCGCCCCAGAGCGCGCGGGAGCGGAGCGCGCCGTGCCGGGCACCGGCCCGTCCCGGGTCGCGGCGCCGGACGCCGGACGCCGCCCCACCGGCCGCCAGCGCCACGACTCCAAGATCACCGTGTACATCTCCTCCGACGAGCTGCTCGCCCTCGAGCAGCTGAGGCTGCGGCTGCGCGCCGACCACGCCCTGCCGGTCGACCGGGGACGGCTGGTCCGCGAGGCCGTCGCGGCGATGATCGGCGACTTCGACGCGCTCGGCGAGCACAGCACGCTCGTCCGGCGCCTGCGCGACACGTCCTGACCGCCACGTCCTGACCGCCACCCCTCGCACGGGAGGGACCCGCATGGCCCAGCCCCCCGACGATCCGCCCGAGCCGTTCCGCCCGCCCCCGCCGATCTACGCGCCGCCGCCCACCGGCGAGGGCGCGCCGCCCCC
>NZ_WBMR01000153.1 GCF_008923365.1 Actinomadura montaniterrae | reverse complement strand
CCGCGGGCGCGCCGCGGCTCAGGACAGCTCGGCGATGATCTTCTCGAGCGCGCTGCGCAGGTGCCGGCGCTCGGCGTCGGTGAGGGCGGCGGTGGCGCGCTCCTCCAGCCGCCGCCGCGCCTCCCGGATCGGCTCCTCCGCCCGGCGGCCGCGCTCGGTCAGGTAGAGCCGGACGAGCCGGGCGTCGGACGGGTCGCGCCGCCGGGTGACCAGCCCGGCGGCCTCCATCCGGGTCGCGGTGTTGACGACGGTCGGGGTGGTGAGGGCGAGCCGGTTCGCCAGTTCGCCGGGGGTCAGCCCGTCCTCCTGCCAGAGCACCTCCAGCAGCAGGTTCTGCCCGACGCGGACGCCGTGCTCGCTCATCGCCTCGTCGGAGGCCGCGCGCAGCAGCTTGTGGGCGCGGGTGGAGAGCCGGAGCAGGTCGTCCATGCCCCGATCCTAGTAATCGTTTGCATGCTAGTGATCTCGCCCGCTAGCGTTCCATTAGCACGCTAACGAAAGGAGCGGCCCATGATCCTCGTGACCGGAGGGCTCGGATTCATCGGCGCGCACGTCGCCCGGGCGCTGCTCGCGCTCGGCGAGTCGTGCCTGCTCACCCGGCACTCCGCCGCACCGCGCGACGTCCCGGACGGCGCCGTCGCGGAGCGGCTCGACATGACCGACCGGGACGCGTTCCTCGCGCTCGGCGCCCGGTACGCCATCACCGGGATCGTCCATCTGGCGAGCACGCCGCTGCACGGCGCCGACGTGGTGGCGGAGATGCGGGCCAACACCTCCGGCCTGCTCAACGCGTTCGACGCCGCGCGCGCTTGGGGTGTCCGCCGGGTCTGCGTCGCCAGCACGATCGGCGTCTACGCCGGCGTGCGCGGCACCCCGTTCCGCGAGGACGCGCCGCTGCCGCCGGGCGTGCCGCATCCGATCCCCGCGTTCAAGCGGAGCGCGGAGGCGCTGGCGTCCGCCATCGCGGGGCACGCGGACTTCGAGGCCGTGTGCCTGCGGATCGGCGCGGTCTGGGGCCCGGGCGGGCGCGCCGACTCGCCGTTCTTCGCGATCCCCGGCCTGGTCAACGCTGCGGTGCGGGCCGAGCCGTACGCGAAGAAGGTGTACGCCGGCGACGGCATCGACGCCCTCTACGCGCCGGACTGCGGGCGGGCGATCGCCCTCCTCCAGACGGCCGGGACGCTCCACCACGCCATCTACAACGTCGGGTCCGGGCGCGTCACGACGAACGCGGAGGCCGCGGCGGCGATCGGGAAGGCCGTCCCGGGAGCACCGATCGAGATGGCGGAGGGCCGTTCGCCGGAGAGCCCGGACGAGGACTACCGCCTCGACGTCGCCCGCCTGCATGCCGACACCGGCTTCACGCCCGCACACGGCATCGACGGCGCGGTGGCCGACTACGTCACCTGGCTGGGCGGGCGCACAGAAGATTCGCCGGATCGTTGACGGTGAACAGAAACCTGCCTAACGTTTCGGCGCCGCCCTGACCCGACACCCCCTGCGAGGCCCGCCGTGACGAAGCTCGACCGCCCCGCGCTCCCGGCCGTCACCGTCCTGGACCAGCCGATCGTGATGCGCGACGGGACGGTCCTGCGCGCGGACGTACACCGGCCCGGCGGCGACGGGCGGCACCGCACGCTGCTGATACGTGGCCCCTACGGAGAAGGGGTGTTCCGGTCGGTTCCGGTCAGCGCCCATCTGCGGGCCGGAATGGCGGTGGTGCTGCAGCACTGCCGCGGCCGGGGCGACAGCGACGGCGAGTTCACGCCCTGGACGGACGAGGGCCGCGACGGCGCCGACACCGTCGGCTGGATCACCGCGCAGCCGTGGTCGAACGGCGAGGTCGTCGCCGCCGGGAACTCCTACCTCGCCGGATGCGCGCTCCAGCTCGCGTCCGAGCGCCCGGACGCGCTGAAGGCCGTCGTCGCGTCGATGACCCCGCACGACTTCTACGACGGGCTGAACTACCACGGCGGCGCGTTCGCGCTCGGGTCGGCGTTCTTCTGGGCCGCGCTCCAGGGGCTGCTCGGCGCGACGCACGACCTGGCGGGCGGCACCGACGCCCAGCCACGGCTGGGCGCGCTGATGGGCGTGCTGTCCGACCCCGGCGCGGCGTTGCGGACGCTGCCGCTGCGCGAGATGCCCGCCGTGGCCGACGCGTTCCCCTTCTGGCGCGACTGGGTCGGTCACCCGGAACGCGACGCGTACTGGAAGGACCTGGCGCGCACCTTGCGGCACGACCGGATCGCGGTGCCCGTCCTGCACGTCGCCGGATGGTTCGACGTCTTCCTGCGCGGCACCCTGGAGAACCATCGGCGCATCCCCGGCGGGCGGCTGATCATCGGGCCGTGGACGCACCTGTCCCAGACGGCGGGCGCCGGCGAACTGCACTTCGGGTACGCCGCGTCCGCGCAGGCGGCGCAGGTGGAGGCCACGCAGATCGCGTTCCTGCGCGGCGACACCGAGGGGCCCGCCGTCCGGTACTTCACGATGGGCGCGAACGTGTGGCGGGAGGCCGCGTCCTGGCCGCCGCCCGGCGCTACGGCCACCCGCTACTACCTGCACTCGGGCGGTTCGCTGTCCACCGAGGCCCCGGCGGAGGGCGCGGCGCCGTCCCGCTTCGTACACGACCCGGACGACCCCGTCCCCACGCATGGCGGGAACCTGCTGCTGACCGACCCGGTGAACGTCGGGCCGCGCGACCAGCGGTCCGTCGAGGCCCGCCCGGACGTGCTGGTCTTCACCACGCCCGTGCTCGGCCGCGACGTGGAGGTCACCGGCCCGGTCCGCGCGGTCCTGCACGCGGCGACGTCCGCGCCCGGCGCCGACTGGACGGCCAAGCTGGTCGACGTCCACCCGGACGGCCGGGCGATGAACGTGCTGGACGGCGTCGTCCGCTCGGCCGGCGGCGCGGGCCGGCACGAGATCGACCTGGCCGCGACCAGCCAGACGTTCCGGGCCGGGCACCGGATCAGAGTGCAGGTCGCGTCGTCGAACTTCCCGCGGTTCGACCGGCACCCGTCGATGGTCCGCGCGGAGCAGACCGTGTTCCACGACGCGGGCCGCCCGTCCTGGATCGAACTGCCGGTCATGGCGTGAGCGCCACTCCTGCGCCGACGCCGAGGGCCACGGAGAACACGGCGGCCGCCACGGCGACGGCCGACGCAGCGCGGGCGGGCCGGAGCGCGCCGTCCGGCCGCCGGAACAGCGGCACGATCCAGCGCAGGTAGTAGAAGACGCTCGCGACCGTGTTGAGTGCGGCGACGGCGGCGAGCCAGGCGTAGCGGCCGTCGAGCGCGGCGCCGAACATCAGGACCTTCCCGACGAACACGGCGGTCGGCGGCGTCCCGACGAAGCCGAGCAGGCACACGACCAGCGACAGGCCGAGGAGCGGCGAGGTGCGCAGCAGGCCGGTGTAGGCGGCGAGGTCGTCGCGCCCGGCCGCGAGGACGACGGCGAACGCGCCGAGGTTCGTCACCGCGTAGGCGGCGACGTAGAACAGCAGCGCGGTCCGCGCGAGGTCGGTGCGGCCCGCCATCGCGACCGGCACCAGCAGGTATCCCGCCTGGCTGACGGTGGAGTAGGCGAGCAGGCGGCGGACGTTGTCCTGCCCGAACGCGGCGAGGTTGCCGAGCGTCATCGTGGCCGCCGCGATCACCGCGACGAGCGCCGGCCACCCGCCGGCGCCGGGCGGCAGCGCCTCGGAGCCGAACCGGAGCAGCGCGGCGAACGCGCCGATCTTCGGGACCGTCGTGACGAACGCGGCGACGGCCGGCGGCGCCCCTTCGGTCACGTCCGGGACCCAGAACTGGCCGGGCACGGTGCCCGCCTTGAACAGCAGCCCGGCGAGCAGCGCGACGACCCCGGCGGAGACGGCGGCGGACGGCGCGCCGGCCAGGCCCGCGCGGAGCGTCCCGTAGGCGGTGCCGCGCCCGACGCCGTAGAGCAGCGTGACGCCCGCCAGCATCACGACGCCGAGGAACGCGCCCATCAGGTAGTACTTCAGCGCCGCTTCGGTGCCGTGCGCGTCCTTGCCGAATCCGGCGAGCGCGTACGCGGGGATGCTCGCCAGCAGGTACGCGGCGACGACGACGAGCAGGTCGGACGAGGCGCCGAGCGCCATCGCGCCGAGCGCCGACAGCAGGATCAGGACGTAGTGCTCGCTCTCGCGGGGATGGTCGCGGACGGGCCCGGCGGCCAGGGCGAGGACGAGCAGCGTCGCGCCGAGCACGGTGATCCGGGTGACGTGGGTGATCGGGTCGACGACGAACGCGTCGAAGACGACGAGGTCGGGCCGGGTCGCGTCGACGGCGGCGACGACCAGGCCGGCGACGAGCCCGGCCGCGCAGACCAGAGCGACCCGCCACTGCCGGGTCCGGGGCAGGAACAGCCCGTTGACCAGGCCGAGGACCGCCGCGATCAGCACGCACAGCTCGGGGGCGACGTCGGCGGGGTTCTCGTTCATCGGCCGGCCAGGGCGGTGACGGCCGCCGACAGCGGCTCGATCGTGTCGAGCAGGGCGCGCGGGGCGACGCCGATCAGCACCGACAGCGCCAGCAGCGGGACGATCGCCGCGAGTTCCGGCCGCCGCACGTCCCCGACCCGCGCGGACAGCTCGCCGGGCGCACCGAGCACGGCCCGGTGCAGGACGCGCAGGAACAGCGCCGCGGTGACGAGGATGCCGAGGACGGCGATCGCCCCCGTCACGGCCGCCGCCGTCGTGCCGCTGCCGATCGTCCCGGCGAAGATCTGGAACTCGGCGATGAACCCGGACAGGCCGGGCAGCCCGAGGGCGGCGAACGCGGCGAGCGCCAGCATCCCGGCATAGACGGGCGCGGTGCGCGCGATGCCGCCGAACCGTCCGAGGTCGTAGCTGCCCGCCCGGTCGTGCAGGACGCCGCAGAGCAGGAACAGCGCGCCGGTGATGAGCCCGTGGGACACCATCTGCGTGACGGCCCCGGTGACGGCGAGCCTGCGCGCGTCCTCGTGGCCGGACGCGTACCCCGCCGCGCCGAGCGCCAGGACGATGTAGCCCATGTGGTTGACGGACGTGTACGCGACGAGCCGCTTCACGTTGTCCTGGGCCAGCGCCACCAGCGCCCCGTACAGGACGCCCACCAGGCCGACGATGAGGAAGACGAGCGCGTAGCGGTGCCAGGCGTCCGGCAGCATCGGCATGGCGATGCGGACGAACCCGTACGCGCCCATCTTCAGCATGACTCCGGCGAGGATCGCCGACCCGGCGGCGGGCGCGTCGGTGTGCGCGGGCGGCAGCCAGGTGTGGAACGGCACGACGGGCGTCTTGATGCCGAGGCCGATGCCCACGGCCAGCAGAGTCAGGCCGGCGAGGCCGGGCGATCCGGCGAGCGGCGGGTGCCGGGTCAGCTCGACCATGTCGAACGTGTGCGGGTCCGCGCCCAGGTAGAGGCCGATGAATCCGAGCAGCAGGACCAGCGAGCCGAGGAACGTGTAGAGGAAGAACTTCAGCGCCGACGCGGTCCGGTCGCCGTGCCCCCACAGCAGGATCACGAAGTACATGCCGACGATCGACAGATCGAAGAAGACGAAGAACAGCAGCAGGTCGAGCGCCGCGAACAGCCCGAGGCACACCGTCTCCAGGAACAGGAAGAGCATCGCGAACGCCCGCACCCGATGCGTCTGCCGGACCGAGTACACCGCGCAGGCGGCGAACAGTACGGCGGTCAGCGTGACGAGCGGGAGCGACAGTCCGTCCAAGCCCACGTGGTAGCCCGCCCGGACGGACGGTATCCACCGCACGTCCGCCTCGTAGGCGATGCCAGGCCTGGTGCCGTGCGCCGCCCACATGCCCGCGACGAGGGCGAGGTCGGCGAGGGTGACGGCGATCCAGACCCACGGCACGGCACGTCGCGGGACGGCCGGCAGGACGAGCGCGACGGCGAGCGGCAGGAAGACGGCCAGGGACAGCACGCGTCACCACCCGGCCAGCACGGCGACGGCGACGAGGACCGCGAGCAGCACCGCAGCCTGCGCGTAGTAGGTGTGGACGAGCCCGGTCTGCGGGCGCCGCGCCAGCGCGGCGAGCCGCCGCGCGCCGCGCCCGACCCCGGTGACCAGGCCGTCGAGCCGGAGTTCGGCGCCGCGTCCGGCGAGTCCCGCCGCCCACGGGCCGGATCGTGCGACCGCGCGGACGGCGCCGTCCACGAACCGGTCGTCGAACCGGGCGAGCGCCCGCGCCAGCGCGAACGCCGGGCGGACGATCCCGGCCCGCGCGGCCCGTTCGAGGAACAGCCAGTCCGCCGCCCACGCGGGCGCCGGGATCGTCCGCGCGAACCGGACGGCGAGGATCGTCACCGCGGCCAGGACGCCGGAGACCGCCAGTTCCGGGCCGTTCACCCGCGTCTCGCCCGGAATGTCCAGGGCGTCGGCGACACCGGGCAGCCCGAGGACGCCGAGCACGCACGCCGCGGCCGCCAGGATCACGAGCGGCAGGCGCGCGAGCATGGGCATGGGCACCCGCGCCCCGTCCGTGCGGGTGCCGCGCCACACGGCGAACAGCGCCTTGGCAGCGTACGCGGCGGACAGGACGGACGCGGCGAGCCCGACCGCGAAGAGCGCGGGTGAGCGTTCAGCGGCCGCCGTCAGCACCTCGTCCTTCGTCACCCACAGCGCGAGCGGCGGCAGCCCGGCCAGGGAAAGCGCGCCCGCGCCGAACGCGGCACCGACCAGTCGGTACCGTCGCGCGGCACCGTGCAGCTCGTCCAGTTGCTTGGTGCCGAGGGCGGTCAGCCATGCGCCCGCGCACAGGAACAGCAGGCTCTTCACCGCCGCATGCGCCACGAGTTGTGCCGTCCCGCCCGGCACGGATCCCGCGCCGGCGCCCAGCACCATGAACCCGATCTGCGCGCAGGTCGACGCGGCGAGCAGCTGCTTCAGGTCGCGTTGCGCCAGCGCCACGGCGCCCAGCAGCAGCGCCGTCACGGCACCGGCCCACGCGACGAACGTGCCGGCCCAGCCCGTCGCCGCGAGCAGCGGATGCAGGCGCAGCAGCAGGTAGGCGCCGGCGGCGACCATGGTGGCCGAGTGCAGCAGCGCCGACACCGGGCTCGGACCGGCCATCGCCCGCGACAGCCAGAACGAGAACGGAAGCTGGGCCGACTTCCCCAGCGCGGCGAGCACGGCGCCCGCCGCCGCGAGGTCGCGCCACGGTTCTGCCGCGCCGCCCAGCGCGGAGAGCGCGAGCGAGTGCGACCCGGCGACGGCGAAGCCCGCCGCCGCGTACAGGCCGAGGTCGGCGGCGCGGGTGGTGAGGAACGCGACGTCCGCCGAACGCACCGGCTCCGCCTCGCGCCATTCGTAGCCGATCAGGGCGTACGACATCGCGCCCATGACCTCCCACCCCATCAGCAGCAGGACGAGATCGGACGCGGTGACGGTCACCAGCATCGCGCCCGCGAACAGCAGCATCAGGCCAAAGAAGCGCGCGCCGTAGCCGTAGGCCGCGGCGAACACGAGGATCGCCAGCAGGACGGACGCGACGGTCACCACGAGCACGCCCGACAACCCGTCCACGGCCAGCCCGCCGGGCCATCCGGGCAGCACCGCGAACCGCGCGACGGGACACGTGACCGCCGCCGCGACCGCCAGCGCCAGCACCGCCGTCGCCACCAGGACGCCCGCGGCCGGTGCCGCGCGGTCGGCCCGGCGTCCGGTGAGCAGCAGCAGCGCCCCGGCGGCCGGCGGCGTCACGGCCAGCGCGACGATCATCCCTTGAGGTCTCCGGCGTCGTCGGTCATGTCCACGTCCCGCGTGCGGAACAGGGCGGTGACCACGGCGAACCCCATCGCCATCTCCAGCGCCATGACCGTGATGGCGACGAGCACGAGGACCTGGCCGTCCGGCGCGCCCGGCGAGACCCGGTGCCAGAACCCGGCGGCCGCGACCACGATCCCGTTGATCATCAGTTCGAGGCCCATCATCAGCATCACGACCGACTGCTGCGAGAGCGCGCCGTACAGGCCGACGCAGAACAGCGCGGCGGCGAGCAGCAGGAACGCCTGGAGGGTCATCGCGCGCCGTCCTCCCCGTAGCGTCCGGTACGGGTGGCGAGCACGACCGTGGCGATCATCGTGGCCAGGATCGCGATCCCGATCACCATCATGACCAGCATCTTCGGGCCCATGATCGCCTGCCCCAGGGCGAACGCCGGGTCGTGCGGCGGGCCGCCCCGCCGCGCCGGCCACGGGATCGCGACGATCCCGGCCACCAGCACCGCGAACGTCCCGCCGGCGACGGCGAGGGCGCCGCGCCGGTTGTGCACCATCGACATCGGCATCAGCCCGGCCGGGTTCATCATGTACATGACCATGAAGACCGCCATCACCAGCATCTCCATGATCATCATGAGCACGACCAGCACGCCGAGGTAGTGCAGCCCGGCCAGCAGCAGCTCGCCGCCCACGCACAGGAACGACGCGAGCAGCGCGAACGTCGCGCGCGCCATCGACCCGACGGCGAACACCGCGGCGCCGGAGGCGACCGCCGCCACGGCGAGCACCCAGAACAGGACGGTCACGGGAACCTCCTCAGTCCACGACGACGACCGCGACGACGAGCATCTGCAGCAGCACGGCCGGGATCAGCACCGTCCACGCCGCCTGCACGAACCGGTCCATCCGCAGGACGGGCGACCACCGCCTCGTCCACACCAGCAGCGCGAGCACCGCGCACGCCTTCACCGCCGACCACAGCCACGCCGGCAGCAGCGGCCCGTCCCCGCCGCCGAGGAACAGCGGCACCGCGACCGCCGACGCGACGGCGAGCAGCCCGTACCGCCCGGCCAGGAACACCAGCCGGTCCGGGCCGGACAGTTCGAGCGCCGCTCCCCCGGCGATGTCGGCGCCGAGCGGCGCGCCGAACGGCCCCCAGAACGCCATCGCGAGCGCCGACAGCAGGTACACCGCGAACGCGACCGGCATCCAGACCCCGAACCACAGCCCGCCCTGCGCCGCGCCGATGACCCGGAGGTCCAGCGAATGCGCCGCCAGCGCCGCCGTCATGAGCGCGAACATGTGCGGCAGCTCGTACGCCAGCCCCTGCGCGATGAACCGGTACCCGCCGACCAGCGCGAACGCCGAGTTGACGCCCCACCCCGCCAGCCACACCGACCCCCACGCGACGACCTCCATCGCGTTGAACCAGACCACGCCGACCCGGCTGTCCAGCGCGGCGTGGCCGCCGAACGGCACGACGAGCGCGGCCAGCGCCGCCGCCACCGGCAGCGAGACCACGCCGATCCGCGTCAGCGGCCGGTCGGCCCGCGGCGTCATGCGGCGCTCCATCACGAGCAGCCGCGCCGCCTGGCGGAACGGGCCGGGGCCGCCGTCCAGCGCCGCGTCCAGCGACGCCGCCGCGACGGCCAGCGCACCGAGGAGCAGCACCTCAACCATCGGCGGTCACCACGGCGAGATCCGGGTCCAGGCTCGCCACGATCAGCCGGGCCTGCGCGAGGTCGGCGCCCGTCACCAGGCCGGGCAGCACGGAGACGAGCGCCTCGTCCCGGTCGCCGTCCGGCGTACCGGCGCCGTCGAGTTCCAGGCGGATCCGGCGAAGCCACCCGTCCAGGCGGTCGGCGACGTCGCCGACGTACCGTGCGGGCACGCCGTGGCGTTCCGCCGCCTCCGGCGTGAGGACCCCCACCCCTTTGGTCATCCACCGCAGCGGTCTGGACCGCCGGATGGTCCGCTCGAACGCCTCGAGCCGGCTCCCGACCTGCCGCCCGTCCAGGAGGTCGTCGCGCAGGACGGCCGCGCGCCGCGCCGCGCCGTCCCAGCCCGCGACCCGCAGCAACCGGGCGACGCCGTCGAGACGGCGCGCCGCCTCCCTGCCGGTCCAGAACGATCCGCCGCCCGTGTCGACCATGACGGCCTCGGCCGACTGCACGACGTCCCCCTGCAAGGCGAGGTCGAGACGCAGTCCGGCGGGCCAGTCTGGCAGCACGGGACCGAGCGGGACGTGCAGGACGTCGAGGCGCAGGCCGTCCCGGTCGTCCGCCCGGTCGGCCATGCCGACGTCATCGGACGAACCGGCATCGCGCCGCGTCCGGTCCGGTTCGATCTCGTCGAGCGCGTCCGGCCGGATCCGCGCACGGGGCCCCGGCATCGCCGACCACACCACGTCGATCGCTTCGGCGAGCGCCGCGCCCGGGCGTCCGCACACGACCAGCACGCCCGTCTCCGCGGGCGACAGCGCCGGACGCCACCGCCGCGCCCGCAGCCCCGCCTCCACCGCGAGCCGGTCGCCCGTCCCGTCCGCCGCCGACACCACGAACGGCCGCGGACTCCGCTCCGCGAACTCCCGGACCCGCTCCCTCACGCCCACCGCAGCGCCCCCTCGCGCCACGCGTACAGGACCCCGACCAGCAGCAGCACCAGGAAGGCGAACATCTCCACGACCGCCTTCACGCCCACCGACGCCACCACGAGCGCCCACGGGTACATGAAGACCATCTCCATGTCGAAGGCGAGGAACACCATCGTCACCGCGTACCAGCGGACGTGATACCGCGAGAAGGCGTGCTCGGCGGGACGCCCGCCCGACAGGAACGGCCCGGCCTCCAGCGGCCTGGGCGCCATCGCGTACGAGATCGCGTAGACGGCCGCGATCAGCGCGCCCACCAGCCCGAGGACGGAGAGGACCACGGCGTACGGCGGCATCGGTCCTCCCCGCTCCCGGCGTCCTCTCCCGGGGAGGTGTACCTGATCACCGCCGCAGGAAACCTCCCGGGGGTAAATCGCCGGAACCGGGCGCGCGCGAGGGAGCCGCCCGCACGGGACGGCTCCCTCCGAGCCCTGCTCACGCGCCGACGCTCTCCTTCTCGTCCGCCGGTCGCACCGAGCGCGCACGCAAGGTCACCAGCGCGAGACCGGCACCGGCCAGCGCCACCACGGCGGCGCCGATGAACGCGGCCTGGAAGCCGTCGGTGAGCGCGGGCAGGTCGCCCAGCCTTCCGGCGCCCTGCGAGGTGGCGATGGCGGTCATCGCCGCCAGGCCGATCGCCGACCCCACCTGGTAGGTGGTGTTGACGATGCCGGACGCCAGCCCGCCCTGCTCCGGCGCGACGCCGCCGATCGCGGCCATCGTGGCGGGGATGAACACCAGCGACATCCCGACGGCGGAGATCAGCGAGCCCGGCAGCACGTCGGTGAGGAAGCCGCCGTCCGCGTCGATCGCCGACAGCACGAGCAGCCCCGCGGCGAGGACGGCCAGCCCGGTGACGATGAGCGGCCGGGTGCCGAACCGCGCGATGAGCCGCCCGGTCACGCCGACCATCAGCACCATCATCAGCGCGGTCATCGGCAGCAGCGCCGCGCCGCTGGGGAACGCCCCGTACCCGAGCACCTGCTGCAGGTAGAGGTTGAGGAAGTACCACATCGGGATCCACGCGGCCCCCAGCAGCGCCATCGCCGCGTTCGCGCCGGCCAGGCCGGGCGTGCGCCACACCGACAGCGGCATCAGCGGGCCCCGGACGATCCGCTGCCACGCCACGAACAGCGCCAGCAGCAGGACGGCCCCGCCGAGCTGCAGGACGGTGGCCGGCGCGTCCCAGCCGCGCCCCGGCGCCTGGACGATCGCGTAGACCGCGAGCCCGAGCCCGGCCGTCACCGCCGCGGCCCCGGCGACGTCGAGCCCGGCGCGGCGTCCCGGCACCGCCGGCAGGACGGCCGGGACCAGCGCCAGCGTCGCCAGCCCGATCGGAATGTAGATGACGAACACCCACGGCCAGCTCAGCCACTCGGTGATGACCCCGCCGAGGAACACCCCGGCGGTGCCCCCGGCGGGCGCCGCGGCGCCGTAGAACGCCATCGCCCTGGCCAGTTCCTTCGGCCGCGCCGCGAACAGCGCCATCAGCAGCGTCAGCGCGGACGGCGCGATCAGCGCCGACCCGATCCCCTGCACGGCCCGGCCGGCGATCTCGGCCCCCGCGCCGGTGGCGGCCGCGGCGACCACCGACCCGGCGATCAGCACGAGCCAGCCCGCCGCGAAGACGCGCCGCGCGCCGAGCAGGTCCGACAGCCGGCCGCCGAGCAGCAGCAGCCCGCCGAACGCGACGACGTAGGCGTTGAACACCCATTGCAGCCCGCTCTGGCCGAAGCCGAGATCGTGCTGCATGTCGGGGAGCGCCACCCCGATGATCGACGTGTCCATGATCACCATGAACTGGGCGGTCGCGAGCACGGCCAGTGCCCACCAGCGCCTCGGGTCTGCGGACATGACGGTCCACCTCTCCACTCGAGCTGTACCCCTCGGGGGTATATGCGAGGGACACTAACATGCCCCCTGGGGGTATTAATCCCGCAGCGCGCGAGAGATCCGCCCCGCCCGTCCGCGCAGGCCCCGCTCGATCTGCTCCGCCGACCTTCCTCCGATCGCCCGCAATTCCGTACACTTCGCATCTGTGCTGTCGCGAGGGGGGCGAACATGAGCACGGCCGACCGGCCTGACGACCAGGACCCGCCCGGCGCTCCCTCGCCCCCGCCGCCGAACTGGGGCCGCGGCGACCGTCCCGGCCCGCCGCCCGCCGAGGGCGACAAGCTGGTGGCGAGCTGGCGCACCGCGCCGTCCGCCCCGGCACGACCCGCCGCACGCGGCCCAAAGCCCGCGGACGAGACGCCCGCCGTCCCGACCGCCGAGCAGACCCGCGCCGCCCGCCCTCTCCGCACCCCGACGGACCCGGCCGCACCCCCCACCAGCCCCCTGGCCGCCGCAGCCCCACCCGCCCCAACACCACCCACCGCGACCCCGCCGACCACACGGCCGCCGACGGCTCGCCCGAACGCCGCGCCGCACACCCCAGCGCCGCCCACCGCGACCCCGCCGACCGCCGACAAGCCGACGCCTGCCGTGCCATCACCTCCAGCGGCACAGCAACGGCAGACCCTGCCGACCGCAGCACCATCCGCCGCCAGCGCACCGGCCACACGGCCGCCGGCGGACCCGCCCACCTCCGCGTCGGCTGCCCCGAAAGCACCCGCCTCAGCGCCGACCGCAGCGGGACGGCCGAAGCCACCAACAGCTCCGGCCGCGCCACCGCGTCCGGCGGCACACAAACCCGAACTCCCGCACAGCCCAGCGCCATCCACCCCGGCATCGGTCTCCACACCGCCCGCCTCAGCATCGCCCGCGGCGCCAGCGCGTCCAGAAGCGCAGGGGGCCGAGGTACCTCTCAGCCCGGCGCCGCCCGCCCCGGCGCGGCCCGCCGCAAGCTCGCCAGCGGATCGCCCGAACGCCGCGGCGCCCAACGCGACCCCACCGGATGCGTCGGCGCGGTCTGGGGCACAAAAACCTGGGGCCGCGTCCTCTGCGGCGGAACGGTCGAAGCCGGGGGCTGCGGGGCCGGGGGGCGGGGGGCCGGTTCCGGCTCCTTGGCCGCGTGCGGCGAGCGGGGCCGGAGTGGCTGCGGGCGCGTCGGGCGGTCCGGGCGCGATGGAGCAGGTGCGCGTTCGGGCGGCGGACGGCGAGGGCCCGCAGGCGTCCGGCGAGGGTCTGCAGGCGTCCGCCGAGGGCGCCTTGGTGTTCGATCGGCCGCAGGGGGCGCCCACGCCGCCGGAAGGCGGCGGCACGCGTGTGTTCCGTCCGGGGCTGCGGTCGGGGATCGCGGTCGCGGCGGTCGCGGTGCTGGTGGCGGGCGGCGTGACCTACCTCGTCCGCGACGGCGGGAAGGGCGGCGGGCACGGGGACGCGCCGGGGGCCGAGGCCGCCGACAAGGTGTTCGCGGTGCCGGCCGCGCTGTACGACGGCCACCAGCAGACGATCACGGCGGTCGCGGTGCACGGCGACACGGCGGTGACGGTCGGCAGCGAGACGGTGGACGCGCCGCGCGGGCAGATCCTCGTGTCGTCGGACGGCGGCAAGGCGTGGAGCACCGCGAAGGTGAAGGACGAGGGCGGTACCGGCCAGGACGTGCCGGAGGTCGTCGCGGCCGGCGACCGCGCGTGGGCGGCGCTGGGCCGGGGTCCCGGCGGCGTGGCGGTGTGGACGAGCGCGGACGGCCGTACGTGGACGCACCGCGCCCCCGGCACGGGCGCGTTCAACGCTGGTGACCAGGTGACCGGGGTCGCGGCCACGTCGGCGGGGTTCGCCGCGGTCGGGACGAACCAGGGCGCGGCCGTGCTGTGGACGTCCCCGGACGGCGTCGCGTGGCAGCGGCAGCAGGCGGGCCTGCAGGGGAAGCCCGTGAGCATCGCGGCGAGCGGCGCCACGCTGGTTGTGCGGAACGACAAGGGCGACCTGTGGCGGTCCGCCGACGGCGGGCGGACGTGGGCGCGCGCGGAGGTGCCGCAGAGCGACGGGTCGTACGGGCCGGTCGTGGCGCTGACGGCAGGGCCCGGCGGGTTCTTCGCGGCGCGGGAGGGGCGCCGGACGGGCGGGTCGTCGAAGAACCCGAAGAAGCGGGCGCTGGCGGTGTTCTTCCGGTCGTCGGACGGCGTGGGCTGGACGCGGTCGAGCACGATCGACCGGCGCACGTACTCCAGCCTGGCGGCGCTGGGCGGGTCCGACGCGGGCTTGGCGGCGCTGACCCCGCTGAGCGATGGCCGCGTGGCGGCGCAGCGCAGCAAGGACGGCGTGAACTGGGAGTCCGTGGAGCGGCTCGGGACGGACCAGGGCCGTGAGGCTGGCGCGGCGGCGGCGCTTCCGCAGGGCGTCCTCCTGGCGGGCCACCAGAATTCGGGCGCGTACCTGGCGGCGCCGGGCGCGCGTCACGGGGACATCGACCTGCTGTCCATCCCCGGCGCGGTGACGCCGGACCGGACCATCAGGCGGCTGGTGTCGGGCAACGGGGTGACGCTGGCGGTCGGCAGCGGCGCGGGCGAGGCAGCCGTCTGGACGACGCGGGACGGCAAGGCGTGGACGCGCGCGGGCGGCACCGGGCTGACGGGGCCGGGGGTGCAGCGGCTCGCAGGTGCGGCCTTCGGGCCGAAGGGCTGGGTCGCGGCGGGGCGGAGCGCGGCGAAGCCGCTGCTGCTCACGTCGGCCGATGCGAACGCGTGGAACCCCGTCGCGGGTCCGTCGGGCGATGACGGCGAGCTGGCCGGCGCCGCCTACGGGCAGGCGGGCTATGTCGTCGTGGGCTCGACGGGCAAGGCGCCGATCGCATGGCGTTCGGACGACCTCGCCCAGTGGACGGCCGGTTCCGGCGATCTGCAGGACGGGAAGATGCACGACGTCGCGGCCGTGACGAAGGGCTACGTCGCGGTCGGTGAACGCAACGGCGCCCCGGCCGTCTGGACGTCCGATGACGGCGCGAAGTGGACGTCGGGGCAGGCGCCGCAGGCGCAGGGCCCGCTCACCCGCGTCGTCGCGCGCGGGGACACGCTGGTCGCGACGGGTGCGGGCAACGCGGTCGCGGTCTCGTCCGATGCGGGACGGACGTGGCGGGCGCAGACCGTCCAGGCGTCCGCGCTGGTGGCGAGCGTGGCGACGCCGAAGGGCTTCGTGCTCGCCGGGACGCCGGCCGGGACCGACGACGTCGCGCTGTGGAGCTCCCCGGACGGCGCGGCATGGCGGATGACGCGCCCGCGCGGGGCACGCCTCGCGGGCGACGGGAGCCAGCGGCTCACCGGGCTGGCCGCGCTCGGGCAGGGCCTGGTGGCGACCGGGATGGACGGCGATACGCCGACCCTGTGGCGCACGGCTCTTCCTTGAGCCGCGCTCATCGGGGTGGGGGGCGGCGCGTCAGGGCGCGGCCTGGCGGCGCCGGTCGGCCTCGGCGGCGCTGAGGATCATCTCGTCGACGACCCAGCGGGCCTCCGGGGACAGGTCGACGAGGGCGCGCAGCACCTCGGGGCGGATGATGCCGTGCTCGACGTCGCGGCGCAGGGCCTTGAGCGTGATGTCCTCGTCGATGGGGGCGGTCTCGCTGGGGCGGCCGAAGTAGCCGATCGGCACGCCGAAGAAGGTGGCGAGCGCGCGGAGGGTCTTGAGCTGGGGGTTCTCCTGGCGTCCGGTGCGCAGCTTCCACACGGTGGTGGACGAGATGTCCTCGCCGGTGGCGCGCGCGATGGCGGCGGCGGTCTCGACGTTGTTGCGGGGCGGGTGCGCGTCCGCCGGCCACAGGTTGCGGATCAGCCACTCGACCTTGTCCGCCAGCGTCGCGCCCGGCGCGACCTCGTCCGTCTTGTTGGTCATCCCGGCCCCTCCCGAACTCACCGACGCCGACGACTTTAGTTGACCGCACGCGAGGCCGTCAGCCAAGGACACAGGCATTGTTTCGATCCGTGTCGGCGCGGTCACGCAGCCGGACCGGCACTTCCGGGGGACCGGGCGCCTCCCTCGCGGGCGCCACGCCCCTCCCCCGCTGCGGCGAACTTCGCCAAGAAGCATTGCAAAGGCCCTTTGCAACTTCGTAGCGTCCGGGTCATGAAGGAGCGACCACCGGCCGGACCGCCGCCGGAGCAGCACCCGGAGGAGCGGCCCGAGCCCGAGGTGATCACCGATCCGCGGCAGGTGCGGCTGCTCGCCCACCCGCTGCGGCAGCGGATCGCCGAGATCATGCGGCGCGGGCCCGTCTCGTCCACCACCCTCGCCCGCGAGCTCGGGCAGAGCACCGGCGCGACGAGCTACCACCTGCGGCAGTTCGCCAAGTACGGGTTCGTCGAGGAGGTGCCGGAGCTCAAGCGCGGGCGGGAGCGCTGGTGGCGGGCCGTGCCGGCGGACCGGCGGCTCCCGCCGCGCGCCGAGCAGTCGCCCGCGATGCGGGACGCCGTCGACGCGCTGACGCGGCTGGAGTTCGCGAACGAGCTGGAGATGCTGGCCCGCTACCAGCGGGAACGCGACGGCATGGGCCCGTGGGCGGACGCCCTGCTGTTCTCCCACTCCACGGTCACGCTCACGCCCGACCAGGTGCGCCCCTTCTTCGAGGAGTACATCGCGCTCCTCTACCGCTACAAGCGGGCCGACGCCGACCCGCCGCCGGGCGCGCGCACCCTGCACGCCCGGTTCCTGGCCTTCCCCGAAGTCTGATCCCGGACGGGTCCGGGCCGCCGAGTTGCCCCTCGACGGCCCGGACGGGCGGAGGCCGCATCACCCACGCCGGAGGCCGTGTCCCCACGGCCGCGGGCGTGGTGCTCACGCAACGCAGAACCCCCACGGAAAGGAGAGCACCTCATGCTGCTCTCGAGCAAACGCATCACGGCATGGGCGGTCCTCGCGCTCTGGGTCGCGGCCGTGCTGGCTGCGGTCCCGCTCGCGGGACGGCTGCCGGACGCCGTGCAGGCGAAGTCCACCGCCGAGCTTCCCCGCGGAGCCCAGTCCACGGAGGTCGAGAAGCTGGCGGACCGGTTCCGGGTCGGCGACCAGGCCCCGGCCCTCATCGTCTACGCCCGCACCGGCCCGGGCATCACCCCCGCCGACCGCGCCAAGGCGGACGCCGACCGCCGCACCCTCGCCCCGCTCGCCACGGCGCCGATCGGTCCCCCGCAGGCGTCGCGGGACGGCCGCGCGCTCCTGCTGGCCGTCCCCCTGCACGACAACGACGACCTGAGCGGCAACGCGAAGAAGGTCCGCGACGCGGCGACGACGAACGTCCCGCGGGGCCTCCAAGTGAAGGTGACCGGCCCGGCGGGCGCGGCACTCGACACCGGCGACGCGTTCCGCAAGGTCGACAAGCCGCTGCTGCTCATCACGATCGTGCTGGTCGCGGTCGTGCTGCTGCTCACCTACCGCAGCCCCGTCCTGTGGCTGCTGCCGCTGGCCTGCGCGGCGATCTCGCTCCAGGTGACCAGCGCCGTCGTCTACCTGCTGGCCGAGCACGCGGGCCTGTACGTCGCGGACGGCATGTCGACCATCCTCAACGCGCTCGTCTTCGGCATCAGCACCGACTACGCGCTGCTCCTCCTCGCCCGCTACCGCGAGGAGCTCCGGCGCCACGAGGACCGGCACCGCGCGATGGCCGCCGCGCTGCGGCGCGCCGCCGTGCCGGTCGCCGCGTCCGCCGCGACCGTCTGCCTCGGCCTGCTGTGCCTGCTCGCCGCGCACATGGGGTTCAACTACGCGCTCGGGCCGGTCGGCGCGATCGGGATCCTCGGCGGGCTCGCCGTCGTGATGACGCTGCTGCCCGCGCTGCTCGTCGTCCTCGGACGGTGGGTGTTCTGGCCGCGCATCCCGCGCTTCGGCGACGCGCCGCCCGCGCGCGGCGGCCTCTGGGACCGCGCCGGCCGCCGCATCGCGGCACGTCCCCGCCTCGTCTGGGCGCTCGGCGCGGCCGTCCTCGCGGCGCTCGCCGCCGGCTGCCTCGGCGTCCACACCGGGCTCGACCGCGCCCACTTCCTCACCACCACCCCGAACTCCGTGCAGGGCGAGCGCCTCGCCGACGCGCACTTCCCCGGCGACGAGAGCCGCCCGCTCCAGGTCGTCAGCGGCAGGCCGGTCGACCTCCGCGGGATCCCGGGCGTCGCGCGGACGGGGACGCCCGAGACGTCCGCCGACGGGCGCCTCACCCGCACCGCCGTCGTCCTCACGTCCCCGCCCGGCAGCGACGCCGCCAAACGGACCGTCGAGCGGATCCGGCACGCGGAACCGGACGCGCTCGTCGGCGGCGGCGCGGCGAGCGAACTCGACCTCGCGGACGCGCAGGCCCACGACCGCCGCGTCGTGATCCCGCTCGTCCTCGGCGTCGTGCTGATCGTGCTGATCGCCCTGCTCCGCGCGCTGGTCGCCCCGCTGCTGGTGGTCGCGACCGTCGTCGGGTCGTACTTCGCCGCGCTCGGCGCGTCCTGGCTGCTCGTCCGGTACGCGTTCGGCTTTCCGGCCCTGGACGTCCAGGTCGCGCTGATGGGCTTCCTGTTCATGGTCGCGCTCGGCGTCGACTACAACCTGTTCCTCGTCTCCCGCATCCGCGAGGAGGCGGCCTCCGCCGGGCACCGCGGCGGCGTCCTGCGCGGCCTCGGCCTCACCGGCGGCGTCATCTCCAGCGCCGGGCTCGTCCTCGCCAGCACGTTCGGCGTCCTCGGCGTCATGCCCGTGACGATGTTCGTGGAGATCGGGGTGCTGGTCGCGCTCGGCGTCCTGCTCGACACCTTCGTCGTCCGCCCGGTGATCGTCCCCGCGCTGGCCCTCGACGCCGGCCGCCGCTTCTGGTGGCCCGGCCCCCTCTCCCGTACGCCGGCGCGCCCCGCGCCGGACCGGGAACCGGTCCCCCGCGCCTAGGAATCCCGTCCTCTCGCCAAGGAATCCGGGCCCCGCGCCTGGGAATCCGGGCCCCGGCCGCAGCGGCGGCCGGGGCCTCACTTCGCGGTGACACGTCGGTGGCCGTATTCCCGTCGTATACCCGCCGCGTTTACCATTCGGATCGTCAGTCCCCCGCGCCGCATTTCGATGATTTCCACCGCGGAACGCGACGCCGAACCGCGTTCCGCAGCGCGACGCATGACGACCCTTGATCACTTCGTACGGATCGAACAGGGACCATGAATGACAATCGCGTAGCCGACGCGGCCGGCGGCGCACCGCGCCCCCAGCTGCTGCTCCTGACGGCGGGTGCGGTGATCGGCGTGGTGCTGCTGGCGGCGGCCCTGGCCGTCGAGCTGTCCGGCGCGAACGACCCGCGGACCCCGGCGATGCCGTCGATGCCGGCCCCCACCCGGCCGTCGATCCCGAACCTGCCGACGACGCTCCCGAACGTCCCGCCGGGATCGACCGGAATGCCGACCGATATCCCGACTCGGCTGCCGACGAATTTCCCGACGGAAATGCCGTCCTTCCCGACGAACCTGCCCAGCATTCCGCAAATTCCGGGAGGCGCGCCGTGACGGCCCCCGCCGCGGCGGAAGGCGTCCGGGCCGCCCTCCGCGACACCGTCCGCGACGACGCCGCCGCCCGCGCGCGGGCGCTGCTCGTCGCCCGGCTCGCCATCGCGCTGTACCTGGTCGAGCTGCTCCTCAACCTGCTGCGGCCGCACGTGCTGCCGGACGAGCCGACGCTGTCGATCTTCCAGAAGGCGGCCGGCTCCGAGGGGTCGGTCGGACGGCTCCTCGCGACGCCCCAGGCCGTGTTCTGGACGCTGCTCGCCGGCATCGCCGCCGGCGCCGCACTCCAGGCGTTCGTGCTGGTCACGCGTCCGGACGAGCGTCGCGCCCGGGCGCTGACCTGGGCGATCATCGGGGTCCTGCTGCTGCCGTTCGGCCTGATCCCGCTCGTGGTGGTCGGCTCCTACCCCGGCCAGGCGCTCGCCTGCGTCCCCGGCACCGCGTTCGTCCTGTGGCTGCTGCACCACGCCCAGCGGCTCGCCCGGATCCCGCTCGCGATGCTGCTGGTCGCGTTCGGCTGGGGCGCGCTGATCGTGTTCGGGCTCGGCCGCGCCTACAGCAACCTCGCGTTCGGCACGATCAACGGCTTCGTCCTCAAGGGCCACAAGAGCGACCTCGCCGGCCAGATCCACACCCAGTACCGCGTGATCGACGGCATGCTCGTGCATCTCGCCCTCGTGAACGCGCTGCTCGTCGCGGCCGGGGTCGTCCTCCTGCTGGCGCTGTTCCGGCACCGCGTCACCGACGCGGTCACCGGCCTGGTGCTCGGCGCCGCCATCGGCCTCGGCTACAACCTGGTGGAGAGCGTCCTGTTCATCCGCCTGTACGGGCTGTTCAGCGCGTTCAACGGCGCGACGGGCGGTTTCGAGTACTGGATCCGCCAGTCGATCGGCCTCCTCGGCGGGCAGGTCGCCTTCGGCGCGGTGCTCGGCGCCGGGATCGGCCTCGCCGCGCAGGCGCGCGACCGCGGCCGGCGCCTGCGCATAGCCCTGCCCGCCCTCGCCGCCGCGTTCTCCGGCGCCGTCGCCACCGAGACCCTGGCGGCCTGGCTGTCGCACCTGGCCCACGACCACATCAGCGTCGGCGGCCCGCTCGACACCCTGATCGTCTCGCCGTTCTTCTGGCTGCTCCCCCAGGCGCCGTTCTTCCTGGTGGCCGTGCTGCTGCTGGTCCACGGGACGCGCGTCCGGGCGGCGGCCGCCCGGGCCGCCGTGTCGGCCGAGACGTCCACGAGCCCGGCCATCACCCCGCAGGAGGCGCCGTTCCTCGTCGATCCGGCCGTCCGCTTCTGGACGCTCGTCGGCACCTGGCGCCTCCAGGGATGGAGCGGGATGCGCACCCTCCGGCGCCTGCAGACGGCCCAGCTCGACCTTGCCGCCTGGCGCTGGCGGCACCCCGACCCGACCGGCGAGGAGGGGAACGCGTTGCGCGCCAAGGTGATGCGTCTGAAGGCCGGACCCGTACCGCCGGCGCCCATGCCACCGCCGCCCAGGCCACCCGCGCCACCGGCACAGGCTCCCGCGCCACCCGCGCCGCGTCCCGGGGAGGCGGCGTCATGACCCGCCGCACCAGTGCGGTGCGCGCGATCGGCTTCGTGCTCGGGACGCTCCTCTGCGCCGCGCTCGTCCTGCCGCTGGCCCCGCAGAGCGCCTCCGCCTGCGACGTCAGCTACGAGTACAAGCCGACCGTCGATCTCAAGCACTTCGGGCACACCCGTGCGTGCTCGACGTCGACGTCCCTCGGCGGCGCCACCATCGTCGCCGTCCTGGCCCTGGGCGCCCTCGCCGCCGGCGGCGCGATGGCGTTCAAGCGCGGCGCCGCGGCGGTCGGCGCCTCCTCCGCCGGTCCCGGCCCCGCCCCGGCCCTGATCGCCTACCTGCGAGCGACGGGCCTGTCCTTTCCCGCGCGGACGTCGGGTCCCCCGCCCGGCGCACCCCCGTACCAGCCCCCGGGTCCCGTGCCGGGACGTCCCGCGCCGCCGTATCCGCCGCATCCCGGCTACCAGCAGCCTCCTGCCGCAGGACACCCCGGACCCGTACCCCCGCAGGCACCGCCCGGCCCCTGGACCGTGCCTCCGCAGGCACCACCGCCGGGCACCGCGCCGGGCTCGTGGAGCCCCGGGCCACCGCAGGGCCCGAGTCCACAGCCGCCCCCTCCTCCCCCGCGACCCGGCGGCGAAGGCCCCCGCCCGACGCCCTGACCACTCCCCGCGGACGCACGGCCGGCGCGTGCGTCCACGACGCCGATCACCACCTCCGGCCTGACCTTCCGCCAGGAGCAGGACGACCGCCAAGGAGGCGACGATGCGCACCCGCCCCGCCGGACGTCCGGCACGTCCGGGCCGCCGGCTCGCCGCCCTCCTGCTGGCGGCCCTGGTCGCCCTCGCCGCAGCGAGCCCGGGCGCGTCGGCGGCCCGGACGGC
>NZ_WBMR01000152.1 GCF_008923365.1 Actinomadura montaniterrae | reverse complement strand
CTTCAGTTCTTCCGAGCCCGACAGCAGGACGGGTACCGTGCCGAGCTTGTTCACCGCCGGGATCAGCGAGGACGACGCGCACGCCCGCGCGACCTCCTCGATCACGATCACCGTCGCCAGCGCGTCCGCACCGGCACCGCCGTACACCTCGGGGACGTGCACCGCGTGCAGGTCGTTGGCGACCAGCGCCTCCAGGGCCTCCTGCGGGAACCGGGCGTCCTCGTCCACCTCCGCCGCGAACGGAGCGATCTTGGCATCCGCCAGCTCACGCACCGTCGCCCGCAGCATCTCCTGCTCCTCCGACGGCGCGTACGCGGGAAAGTCATGGCTCATGCCGACGATGCTACCGGCCAGTAGACTCCGCTGCGCCGCCGCCGGTACCGGGCAGCTCTTCGGGGAAGGTTCACTAGGGCGTACAACGGCGGCAGCGAACCGGAAGGAGCCCGCCTTGACCCAGCGGCTGACGGTCATCGGAACCGGTTACCTCGGCGCCACCCACGCGGCCTGCATGGCCGACCTGGGCTTCGAGGTCCTCGGCCTGGACGCCGACAAGGACAAGATCGCCCGGCTCGCGGCCGGCGACCTGCCGTTCTACGAGCCCGGGCTCGAACCGGTGCTGCGCCGCGGGCTGGCGAACGGGCGGCTGCGGTTCACGACGTCCTACGAGGAGGCCGCCGAGTTCGGCGACGTCCACTTCCTGTGCGTCGGGACCCCTCAGAAACCGGGCGAGTACGCCGCCGACCTCACCTACGTGGACGCGGCGGTCGGCGCGCTCGCGCCCCTGCTGCACCGGCCCTGCCTGATCGTCGGCAAGTCCACCGTGCCGGTCGGGACGGCGGCGCGGCTGGCCGAGACGGTCGCGAGGGACGCGCCGGTGGGCGGCGACGCCGTCCTCGCGTGGAACCCCGAGTTCCTGCGCGAGGGGTTCGCCGTCCAGGACACCCTGCACCCGGACCGGATCGTCGCCGGGCTGCCCGGCGAGCAGGGCGCCGCCGAGCACGCCGAGAAGGTGCTGCGCGAGATCTACCGGACGATGATCGCCGCCGGCACGCCGTTCATCACCGCCGACTACCCGACCGCGGAGCTGGTCAAGGTGTCGGCGAACGCGTTCCTGGCCACCAAGATCTCGTTCATCAACGCGATGGCGGAGGTCTGCGAGGCCGCGCACGCGGACGTGACGAAGCTGTCGGAGGCGCTGTCGCACGACGACCGGATCGGCGGCCGGTTCCTCGGCCCCGGGCTCGGGTTCGGCGGCGGCTGCCTGCCGAAGGACATCCGCGCGTTCATGGCGCGCGCCGGCGAGCTGGGCGCCGACCAGGCGCTGACGTTCCTGCGCGAGGTCGACGAGATCAACATCCGGCGCCGGATCCGGATGGTGGACCTCGCCCGGCAGCTGCTCGGCGGCTCGTTCGCCGACCGGACGGTCGGGGTGCTCGGCGCGGCGTTCAAGCCGGACTCCGACGACGTCCGCGACTCGCCCGCGCTGGACGTCGCCGCGACCATCCGCGCGCAGGGCGGCCGGGTGACGGTGTACGACCCGCGCGCCATGGAGAACGCGCGCCGCGCCCAGCCGTCGCTGGACTTCGCGTCGTCGGCGCTGGGCGCGGTCAGGGGCGCGCATGTCGTCCTGCTGCTGACGGAATGGCGGGAGTTCCGCGACATGGACCCGGCGGACCTGTCCGCGACGGTGGCGGAGCGCAACATCGTGGACGGCCGCAACGCCCTGGACCCGGAGCGCTGGCGCGCCGCCGGCTGGAACTACCGGGCCCTCGGCCGCCCCTGACCGGGAACGATCGAGGAGCCGGGGGTGTTGTGCCGGACATGGGTGATGTCTACGCCGACCCGGACGTGATCAGCCGGCTGCTCAGCGAGTCCCGGACGTGGGCGTTCGTGGGCCTCGGCGACAATCCGGCCCGGGAGGTCTACAACCAGGCGCGGCTGCTGCAGCGGCGCGGGAAGCGGATCATCCCGGTGCATCCGTCGGGGAACGCCGTGCTGGGCGAGCAGGCCTACACGAGCCTCGCGGACGTGCCGGACGCCTCCGAGGTGGACGTCGTGGGCGTCTACCGGCGCGCCGAGCACGCGGGCGCCGTCGTGGACGAGGCGATCGCGGCGGGCGCGAAGGCCGTGTGGATGCCGCTGGACGTGATCGACGAGGCGGCGGCCCGGCGCGCGAAGGACGCCGGGCTCGACGTCGTCATGGACCGCTGCCCCGCCGTGGAGTGGAGCCGCCGGCACTGAGCCGCGGGCCCAGCGGACGGCTCAGCGGCCCCGCGGGCCCCGGGCGCCTCAGAGGCTCTCTCGGAGCCGTTCGCCCTTCGCCTTGGTCTGGTCGTACAGCGACTGCTGAAAGTCCTTCATCTTCGCCTGGAGGCCCTCGTCGGACGCGGCGAGGATGCGGACGGCCAGCAGCCCCGCGTTGCGGGCGGCGCCGACCGCGACCGTCGCGACCGGGACACCGGCGGGCATCTGCACGATCGACAGCAGCGAGTCCATGCCGTCGAGGTACTTCAGCGGGACGGGCACGCCGATCACCGGCAGCGGCGTCACCGACGCGAGCATGCCGGGCAGGTGCGCGGCGCCGCCGGCGCCCGCGATGATCGCGCGGAGGCCCCGCCCGGCGGCCTGCTCGCCGTAGGCGATCATGTCGTGCGGCATCCGGTGCGCGGACACGACGTCGGCCTCGTAGGGGACCCCGAACTCCTCCAGCGCCTCCCCCGCCGCCTTCATGACCGGCCAGTCGGAGTCGCTGCCCATCACCACGCCCACCACCGGGCCACTCATGCGTTCCTCCTGTGGGGGGACGACCCCCCACGCCCCCCGGTTCGCTCCGCTCATGCGTGTTCCCCCATCGCCTTGCCCCAACGCAGGTAGTCGGCCGCGTGGCGGGCGCGTTCCCGCAGGTCGGCCAAGTCGTCACCGAGCACCGTCACATGCCCGATCTTGCGGCCGGGCCGGGACTCCTTGCCGTACATGTGGACCTTGACGCCCGGGTCGTGCGCCATCACATGGAAGTAGCGGGAGTAGACGTCCGGGTCGTCGCCGCCGAGGACGTTCGCCATCACCGTGTAGCGGGCGGTCGGCTCGGTGGAGCCGAGCGGCAGGTCCAGCACGGCCCGCAGGTGCTGCTCGAACTGGGAGGTGCGGGCACCCTCGATCGTCCAGTGCCCGGAGTTGTGCGGGCGCATCGCCAGCTCGTTCACCAGCAGCCCGCGGCCGCTGCCCTGCCGCCCGGTCCTCGGCGGCTCGGTCTCGAACAGCTCCACCGCGAGCAGCCCCGTGACGCCGAGCTCGTCGGCGATCCGGAGCGCGAGGCTCTGCGCCTCGGCGGCCAGCTCGCCGGACAGCCCGGGCGCCGGAGAGATGACCTCGACGCAGATGCCGTCCTTCTGGACGGTCTCCACGATCGGGTACGCGGCGCCCTGCCCGTACGGGGAGCGGGCGACGAGCGCCGCCAGCTCGCGCCGGAACGGAACGTGCTGTTCGACCATCAGGTCGACGCCCTCGGCGATCAGCCGCCCGACCAGCTCGACGGTCTCGACGCCGAGGTTGTCGGCGACCCACACGCCCTTGCCGTCGTAGCCGCCGCGGGTCGCCTTCAGGACCACCGGCCAGCCGTGCTCCCGCCCGAACGCCTCCAGCGCGGGCATCGGGTCGGCGGACGGCAGGGGCGCGTAGGCGGGGCAGGGCGCGCCGAACGCGGTCAGCCGGTCCCGCATGACCAGCTTGTCCTGGGCGTGCGCGAGGGCCGCCGAGCCCGGCCGGCACGGCACCCCGGACGCCTCGACCTCGCGGATGTGCGGGCCGGGGACGTGCTCGTGGTCGAAGGTCACCACGTCGCACCCCTTGGCGAACGCCATCAGGTCGTCGAGGGCGCGGTCGTCGCCGACCCGGACGTCCGCGACGACCTTCGCCGCCGACTCGCCCGGCGCCCCGGCGAGGACGCGCAGCGGCACGCCGAGGGCGATCGCGGCCTGCTGGGTCATCCGGGCCAGCTGGCCGCCGCCCGCCATGCCCACGACGGGTGTCTGAGGTGGATTGCTCACGTCAGAAGGCTATCGGCCGATGGACCCGAACAATTCACCTGTTCCGGGCGTCGGACGGGGTGTGGGCCTCCGGGCTCAGGGCAGGGAACGCGAGGAGAACGCAGTACGTTCATGTTCCGACGTCGCGGGGGCCGGGGGCGTCTATTCTCGTTGTGCCCCCGCAGCAGCAGCCGCGCCAACGGCCGCGGTTCCACCAGCCGAGGTCCGGAAGGACGGTTCCCTTCGTGAACCTGATCGCCACTCTCAACCGGCGTTTCGCGCACCTGCTGCGCGAGCTCGCCCAGTTCGGCAGCGTGGGCGCGATCGCCTTCGTGATCACGGTCGGCATCGGCAACGGGATGAACAGCGGCCTCGGCATGGGCCCGCTGACCTCCAACGGCGTCGCCACGATCGTCGCGACGACGTTCGCCTACCTCGCCAACCGGTACTGGACGTTCCGGCACCGCGACCGGACCGGGCTCGGCCGCGAGTACGTGCTGTTCTTCGCGCTGAACGGCGTCGGGCTGGTGATCACCGAGATGTTCATCGGGTTCACGCACTACGTGCTGGGGCTGACGGGCCCGATCCCGTACAACATCTCGCTGGTGATCGGCACCGGCGTCGCCACGCTGTTCCGGTTCTGGTCGTACAAGAAGTGGGTGTTCCTGCCCGCGAGCGCGCCGCCGGTCGACCCGGCGTCCGGGCTGCCGGAGGCGTCCGGGGTGCCCGAGGGGCCCGGCGTGCACGCCGCGACCAGCGCGCGCGCCATGAACGGCGGGGCCGCCCCGTCCGGGCGGCTCGGGCACCCGCTCGACCAGGACGCCGCCGGCGACTACGCCCAGTTCTCCTGACCTCGCACGCTCCCCGGGCCGCCCCGGCACGGCCCCTCCGGAAGCCCGGGCGCGGCCCGTCCGGCAGGCTCCGGCGCGGCCCCTCTAGGCGGGCCCCAGGACGACGCGTTCACCGGCCAGCCGGGCCTCCGCCGCCTCGCGCAGGAACACCCCGAACACCGCCGGACGCGACTGGATGAGCTCCAGCCGCCCGCCGTCCACCACGGCCAGCGAGCGGGCCAGGTAGAGGCCGAGGCCGGTGCCGCGGCCGCCGCTGACGCTCCGCTCGAAGATCCGCGGCTCCAGCTCCGGCGGGATCCCGGCGCCCTCGTCGCCGACCTCCACCACCACCGAGCTGGCGCCCGGCTTGGTGTGGATGGTGACGGTCCCGGCGCCGTGCATCAGCGAGTTGTCCAGCAGCGTCGCGACGATCTGCGACAGCCCCTCCGGGTTGGTCATGCCGACCAGGCCCTGCTCGCCGACGATCCGCACGTCCCGGCCGTCCCGCCGGAAGATCGGCCGCCACTCCTCCACCTGCTGGCGGATGATGTCGTCGATCGGGGACGCGACGGCGCCGCCGGTGCGGTCGTGCCGGGCGCGGGCGAGCAGCTGCTCGACGACGGCGACGAGCCGCTCGGTCTGCGCGACGGCCGCGGCGCCCTCCTCCCGGACGACGTCGGGGTAGTCGGCCGCCTCGATCATCTCCTCCAGCCGCATCGACAGCGCGGTCAGCGGGGTGCGCAGCTGGTGGGAGGCGTCGGAGGCGAACTCGCGGCTCGCCGCGAGCAGGTCGGCGATGCGGACGGCGCTGCGGTCCAGCACCTCGGCGACCCGGTCGACCTCCGGGATGCCGTAGCGGCGGCGGCGGGGCCGGGCGTTGCCGGTGCCGAGCCGGTCGGCGGTCTCGGCGAGGTCGCGCAGCGGCAGGGTCAGCTTGCGGGCCTGGACCATCGCGAGGCCGACGGTGACGGCGACGCCGAGCAGCGCGAGGCTGCCGATGAACAGCAGCAGCCGCAGTTCCTGGTCCTTCAGCTGGGAGGCGGGGCGCGACAGCCGGACCCGCACGCCCTGCCCGGACGCGGTGGCGGTGAGCTGCCGCGCGCCCGGCCGGGGGCGGGGACCCGCCTCGACGGCGGCGCCGCCCGGCAGGGTCACCGCGATGTGCCGCCCCGGGTACTCCCGCGCGATCGCGGCGCCGGTGACGGGCTGGCGCGCTTCGAGGGTGTAGGCGACGCCGCCGGCGATGGCGGACGCCTCCCGGTCGAGGGACTGCCCGGCCTCCTCGTAGATGAGCTTGTGGGCGGCGTAGGCGAGGGGTATGCCGAGCAACAGGATCGCGACCACCGCCACCGCGAGCGTCGACAGGAGGAGTCGGCGCCTCATCTGGGCTCCTTATGGTGGGGCCACGCCCGGGCGGGGCGCCCCGGGCCTCTCGGGAAGGCCCGGGGGCTGACCGCGCGGCCATGGCGGCCGGTTGAGGGCCTGTCAGTCGCCGCGCTCGAACCGGAAGCCGACGCCCCGCACCGTGGTGATGTAGCGGGGGCTGCCGGCGTCGTCGCCGAGCTTGCGGCGCAGCCAGGAGATGTGCATGTCGAGGGTCTTCGTGGAACCCCACCAGTTGGTGTCCCACACCTCGCGCATGATCTGTTCGCGGGTCACGACCTTGCCCGCGTCCCGGACCAGGACGCGCAGCAGGTCGAACTCCTTGGTGGTGAGCTGCAGTTCCTGGTCGCCCATCCAGGCGCGGCGCGACTCGGCGTCGATCCGCACCCCCTGGACGATCGGGGTCTCGGTGCTGCCGCGGCGCAGCAGCGCGCGGACCCGGGCCAGCAGCTCGGCCAGGCGGAACGGCTTGGTGACGTAGTCGTCGGCGCCCGCGTCGAGACCGACGACGGTGTCGACCTCGTCGGCCCGGGCGGTCAGGATCAGGATGGGCACTCCATGCCCCTCGGCACGGACCCGGCGGGCCACCTCCAGGCCGTCCAGCTCGGGCAGGCCCAGGTCGAGAACAATGAGGTCCACGCCGCCCCCGAGCGCCCGCTCGAGCGCCTGCGGACCGTCCGGGCTGACTTCGACGGTGTACCCCTCGCGACGCAGCGCGCGGGCGAGAGGCTCGGAGATGGACGTGTCGTCCTCGGCGAGCAGTACTGAGGTCATGAACCGATCGTATGACCATTCTTGAACGTTTCCCGGGTGCCGCCGCGCTCTTGACCTGCGGTTTGCCACTCGTAGTACATCCTCGAACACCCATCTTTCAGGCGGTACCGGGAGCTAGGCGGACATCGCGCCTCGGGTCCCCGCCCGCCGGGCGGTCGGCGCGCTGCCGCGAGCGGTCATCCGATGACGGCGGCCGACGCGCCGGGGAGGGTCACGACCGGGGTTTTGGAATCGCCGTTGACGCCGGTTTCCATGTGGATTGCCGGATCTGACGCGAGCAGCAGGCGGTCCCCGCCCCCGGCGGCCGGCAGCCGGACGGCCCCGCCGCCGAGGTTCGCCGCCACGAGCACGCCGCCGCGCCGCATGGTCAGCCAGCGGCCGGTCGCGGCGTCGCCGTCGCCGGTCTCGACGGACGCGGCGGTCAGGCGCGGGTCGGTCAATTCCGGCCGGGCGCGGCGGAGCGCGATCAGGGACCGGTGCCAGTCCAGCAGGCCCGCATGCGGTTCCGCGGCGGGCTCGTCCCAGTCGAGGACGGATCGCCGGAAGGTATCCACAGCCTGTGGATCGGGAACCTCGCCCGTCCAGCCGTGCCGGGAGAACTCCCTGCGCCGCCCCTCGCTCACGGCCCGCGCCAGTTCGGGGTCCTGGTGGTCGGTGAAGTAGCACCAGGGCGTGGAGGCGCCCCATTCCTCGCCCATGAAGAGCATCGGTGTGAACGGCGCCAGGATGAGCAGCGCCGCGCCGACCTTGAGCAGTCCAGGGGAGAGTCCGGCCCCGGCCAGAACGGCGCCTATACGGTCCCCTGCGCCCCTGTTACCGACCTGGTCGTGGTTCTGCAGGAAACCGAGGAACCGGTAGGCGGGCAGCTTTTCCACGTCGACGGGACGGCCGTGCCTGTGCCCCCGGTACGTCGACATCGTCCCGTCGTGGACGAACACCCTCGTCAATGCTTTCTTGAGGGTTTCCATGGAACCGAAGTCGCAGTAATAGCCCTGCCGTTCACCGGTCAGCGCGGCGTGCAGGCAGTGGTGGAAGTCGTCGCTCCACTGCGCGTCGAGACCGTACCCGCCGGCCTCCCTCGACGTGACGAGGCGCGGATCGTTCAGGTCGGATTCCGCTATGAGGAACAGATGCCGTCCCAAGTGCGCCGACAGGGCCGACACGGCCTGCGCCATCTCTTCCAGTATGTGGACGGCGCCGTGGTCGGTGATGGCGTGGACGGCGTCCAGGCGCAGCCCGTCGAAGTGGTAGTCGCGCAGCCACATCAACGCGTTCTCTATGGCGAAGGCACGGACCTCGTCCGAGCCTTCCTGGTCGTAGTTGACCGCGTCGCCCCAAGGCGTGCTGTGGGCGCTGGTGAAATAGGGGCCGTAGTCGCCGAGGTGGTTGCCGTCGGGCCCGAGATGGTTGTAGACGACGTCCAGAATGACCGCGAGACCGCGCGCGTGGGCGGCGTCCACGAAACGCTTCAGCCCGTCGGGGCCGCCATAGGGTTCGTGGGGCGCCCATAGGAGAGCGCCGTCGTATCCCCATCCGTGATGGCCCGGAAAGGACGCGACGGGCAGGAGTTCGACGGCGTCGATTCCGAGCGCGACGAGATGGTCGAGACGTCCGATCGCGGCGTCGAACGTCCCTTCCGGCGTGAACGTGCCGACGTGCATCTCGTACAGGACGCTGCCGGGGAGGGGGCGTCCGCGCCATTGCGCGTCCGTCCAGGCGAACCTGTCGTGCTCGTAGACGCGGCTGAGGCCGTGTACGCCGGACGGCTGCCATGGCGAGCGGGGGTCGGGCAGGGGGTCGGCGGCGCCGTCCAGCGCGAAGCCGTAGTCGGTCCCGTGCCCGGCGCCCGGCACGTCGGCCGTCCACCAGCCGGAACCCCCCTCGTCCGCCGCCATGGGCAGGCGTTCACCGCCGACGACGACATCGACGCGCCGGGCCTCGGGGGCCCAGACCTCGAACCGCTCGTTCACCTGTCGATCTCCCGGGGGACGATCAGCGCGACGGGCAGATGCGCGAACACCTCGGCGGCGTCCAGGCGCGGGCCCCAGTGGGTGGCGCCGGTGAGGACGTCCCGCCAGCCCTGCCGGCCGACGTCCACCTCCGTGCCGGCCCAGCCGCCGCGGCGCTCCAGCCCGGCGGGCAGCCGGGTGGCGAGCGCGACCGCGCCGCCCCGCCGGAACGCGACGACGTGGTCGGCGGCGGGCCCCGCCGCCGCGACCGGCTCGTGCGCCGCCAGCGGCCCGAACCACTGCGGGTGGGTCCGGCGCAGCCGCAGCGTCCGCGCGGTGACCAGGAGCTTCTCGTCGTCGACGTCCTTGGGCGGGCGGCCGGTGTCGAGCCGGTGCAGCCGCTCGCGGCGGCGCCCGTAGTCCACCGGCCGCCGGTTGTCGGGGTCGACGAGGGCCAGGCCGGTCAGCTCGCAGCCCTGGTAGACGTCGGGGACGCCCGGCATGGCCAGCTGGACGAGCTTCTGCCCGAGCCCGTTCACCCGCGCGTACGGGTCGAGCCGCGCCACGAACGCGGTCAGGTCGGTGACGAGGTCGGGGTCCTCCAGGACGCGCCGCGCGTATCCGAGGGCCGCGTTCTCGTAGGCGGTGTCCGGCTCCGCCCAGGACGTCCGGGTCTTGGCCTCGCGCATGGCCTTGACGAGGAACTCCTGCAGGCGGTCGGGGGTGATCGGCCACGCGCCGGCGAGCGTCTGCCAGAGCAGGTACTCCAGGTCGGGTTCCATCGGCGATTCGGCCGGTCTCCACCAGGAGCGCCACCGGTGTACCGCGTCGGCCCACTCCTCCGGCAGTTCGGACAGGACGGCCAGGCGCGCCCGCACGTCCTCCTGGCGTTTGGTGTCGTGCGTGGACAGCGTCGTCATCGTGGACGGCCAGTCCCGCGCGAGCCGGATGCAGTGCGTGTGGAAGTTGACGGGGCTGACGGAGAAGCGTCCCGGGTCGCCGCCCACCTCGTTGAGGGCGGCCATACGGTTCCAGCGGTAGAAGGCCGTGTCCTCCACGCCTTTTGCCGCGAGCGGCGCGGCCGTCTGCTGGAACCGGACGATGAACTCGGGATCGGGGTTCTCGCCTCGTCCGAGTGCCATGTTCACGACCGTGTCCAGGGCCGGATGCAGGTTCTCGGGCAGGTGCCCGCGCGCTCTCTGCGCGGCGTCGTTGAGGACGTCCACGGCCTGCGGCGGCGCCTCCTCACCCGGGACGACGTAGGCGCGGTAGACGGGCATCGCCACGAGCAGCGCCTGCAACGCCTGCTCCAGGCCCGCGTCCCGCTTCCCCACAACACGCCCTAGGACGCGCATCAGCCGGTCCATCTCCGGCTTCATGCCGTGTGTCGCGGCGTACAGGCGCGCGTCGTGCTCGACCTCCTCGAAGGACGCGGGGCCGCCCGTCAGCGCCGTGTAGAGGTCCGTGAGCGGCTTCTCGCCGGCGGGGTCGACGAACAGGCTGCCGATCATCCCGAGCGAGTCGTAGCCGGTCGTGCCCGCGCACGGCCAGTCCGCGGGCAGCCGCTCCGCCCCCTCGGTGATCTTCTCGACGAGCAGCCACCGGCCCGGCGCGGCGTCCGCGAGGCGGCGCAGGTAGCCGCGCGGGTCGGCCAGGCCGTCCGGATGGTCGACGCGCAGGCCGTCCACCAGGCCCTGCCCGACCAGGCCGAGCAGCAGCGCGTGCGTGCGCTCGAAGACCTCCGGGTCCTCCTGCCGCAACCCGATCAGGCCGGAGATGTCGAAGAACCGGCGGTAGTTCGGCTCGCCCTGCCCGGGCAGGACGATCCGCCCGCCGCCCGCGTCCCAGTCCACGTCGAACCATTTCGCGTACGGCGACGACGGTCCCTGCGCCAGGACGGCGTTGAGCGGCAGGTTCAGATCCGGCGGGACCGGAACGGCCATGTGGTTGGGGACGAGGTCGGCCAGCACCCGCAGCCCGTGCGCGCGGAACCGCTCCGCCATCGCGCCGAACGCCTCACCGCCGCCGAGCTCGTCCGACAGCCTCGAATGGTCGACCACGTCGTAGCCGTGCGTAGAGCCCGGCGCGGCCTGCAGGATCGGCGACAGGTACACGTGCGACACGCCGAGGGCCGACAGGTACGGGGCCAGCGCGGCGGCCTCGGCGAACCCGAAGCGGTCGTCGGGCGTGCCGCGGAGCTGGAGCCTGTAGGTGCCGGACGGGGGGTCGTCGTGCTCGGGGGGAGGGGGCGTGTTAGACACGGCGTAGCACCTGCACGGAGCGGGCGGCGACCTTCACGGACTCCCCGGCCTTCACGACCGGCGACTCCTCCTCGGCGAGCAGCGGGTCCGCGGTGTCCAGCACCTTGATCCACATCTGCCCGTACGCGGCGGGCGGCAGCGCGAACGCCAGCTCCCCGTCGTGCGCGCTGAACAGCAGCAGGAACGAGTCGTCGCGCACCTGCCGGCCCCGCCGGTCCGGCTCGCCGATCGCCTCCCCGTTCAGGAACACGTTCAGCGACTTGTTGAACCCGGCGGACCAGTCCTTCCCGGCCATCTCCTCGCCGCCGGGGGTGAACCACACCAGGTCGGGCAGCGCGTCGGGCTCGGCGCCGCGCGCCGTCGACGGCCGGTCCCCGACGAAGAAGCGGCGGCGCCGGAACACCGGGTGCTCCGTCCGCAGCTTCGACAGCCGCCGGACGAAGTCGAGCAGCGGCCCGCGCTCGTCGAAGAACGTGTCCTCGTGGAGGCCCGTCCAGTCGACCCAGGAGATCTCGGTGTCCTGGCAGTAGGCGTTGTTGTTGCCCTGCTGGGTGCGGCCCAGCTCGTCGCCGTGCAGCAGCATCGGGACGCCCTGCGACAGGAACAGCGTGGTCAGGAAGTTGCGCTTCTGCCGCTCCCGCAGCGCCACGATGTCCAGGTCGTCGACCGGGCCCTCGTGGCCGCAGTTCCACGACCGGTTGTCGTCGCTGCCGTCCCGGTTGCCCTCGCCGTTGGCGTCGTTGTGCTTGCCGTCGTACGACACCAGGTCGTGCAGGGTGAACCCGTCATGGCAGGTCGCGAAGTTGATCGAGGCGATCGGCCGGCGGCCGTCGTCGGCGTACAGGTCCGACGACCCGGTCAGCCGGGACGCGAAGTCCGGCAGCGCGCCCGGCTGCCCGCGCCAGTAGTCGCGCACCGTGTCGCGGTACTTGCCGTTCCACTCCGTCCACAGCGGCGGGAAGTTCCCGACCTGGTAGCCGCCCTCCCCCACGTCCCACGGCTCGGCGATCAGCTTGACCTGCGACACCACCGGGTCCTGCTGGACGAGGTCGAAGAACGCCGACAGCCGGTCCACCTCGTGCAGCTCGCGGGCCAGCGTCGCGGCCAGGTCGAACCGGAACCCGTCGACGTGCATCTCCGTCACCCAGAACCGCAGCGAGTCCATGATCAGCTGCAGGACGTGCGGGCTGCGCATCAGCAGGCTGTTCCCGGTGCCCGTGGTGTCCATGTAGTAGCGCTGGTCGCCGTCGGCGAGCCGGTAGTACTGGGCGTTGTCGATGCCGCGGAACGACAGCGTCGGCCCGAGGTGGTTGCCCTCGGCGGTGTGGTTGTACACCACGTCGAGGATCACCTCGATGCCCGCCTCGTGCAGCGCCTTCACCATCGCCTTGAACTCCAGCACCTGCTCCCCGCGCTCCCCCGACGAGGAGTACTCGCCGTGCGGCGCGAAGAAGCCGATGGTGTTGTAGCCCCAGTAGTTGCGCAGCCCCCGCCGGATCAGCGCGTCGTCGTGGACGAACTGGTGTACCGGCATCAGCTCGACCGCCGTGACCCCGATCGACTTCAGATGGTCGATGATCACCGGGTGGGCGAGGGCCGCGTAGCTGCCGCGCAGCGCCGGCGGGATGTCCGGGTGCCGGGCGGTGAGGCCCTTGACGTGCGCCTCGTAGATCACCGTCTCGTGGTACGGGATCCGCGGCGGCCGGTCGTCGCCCCAGTCGAAGTACGGGCTGACGACCACCGAGCGCATCGTGTGCCCGGCCGAGTCCAGGTCGTTGCGCGACCACGGGTCGCCGAACCGGTAGCCGAAGCACGACTCGTCCCAGTCGATCCGCCCCTCGATCGCCTGCGCGTAGGGGTCGAGCAGCAGCTTCGCCGGGTTGCACCGGTGGCCGCGCGACGGGTCGTACGGGCCGTACACCCGGTACCCGTAGCGGCGGCCCGGCATCACCCCCGGCAGGTACCCGTGCCAGACGAACGCGTCGACCTCCGGTAACGCCAGCCTCGTCTCCTCGCCGTCGCCCGCCGGCCCGTCGAACAGGCAGAGCTCGACTCGTTCGGCCGCCTCGGAGAAGACGGCGAAGTTCGTGCCCGCGCCGTCGAACCGGGCTCCGAGGGGGTATGCATCGCCCGGCCACACCTGTGCCACTGTTCCCGCCCTCCCGTCGTACCGACGGAAGCCCTTCCCCGTGAGGGTTGAATCACACCGATTGGGAGGCCACTGGCCAGAACGGACACCCGTGGGTTACCTTAGGGGAGCCTAACCTTCATAAGGGTGCCCTAAAGGCACAGGTCAGGCGCGTTGGTACCGGGTAGTCGCATGGAAGGTCCCCCACCGGATGTACGTCTGCATCTGCAACGCGATCACGGAGGACGACGTTCACGGCTGCCTGTCCGGCGGCAGGTGCGGCACGGCCAAGGAGGTCAAGGCGGCCTGCGGCTTCAAGCCCGGCTGCGGCTCCTGCACCAAGCGGCTGCACGCCATGGTCAGCGAGTACCGCACCGCCAGCGAGCTCGCCGACGCCCTCACCGGCGGCCCGGCGCCTCTGACCGCCGTCCCCGACGGCCCGGCCGCCGCCCCCGCTCCCGCCGCCGCGGACCCGGCCGTCCCGCCGGCGCCCGTCACCGGAGCCGGCACGGAAGCGGCCCCGCCCACCGCCGCCTGAGCCACCGCCGCCTGAGCCCGCCATCCCGCGCCGGGCGCGCGCCGCTGCGCGAATCACCGCCGCCCCCTGTGCGAGCATGAGGCCCATGGAAGGCGACAAGGACATCATCGCGCTGCTGAACGACCAGCTCACCGCGGAACTGACGGCGATCAACCAGTACTTCCTGCACTCCAAGATGCAGGAGAACTGGGGCTTCACCCGGATCGCGAAGCACACCCGCGACGAGTCGATCGACGAGATGCGGCACGCCGAGCGGCTGACCGACCGGATCCTGTTCCTCGAGGGCCTGCCGAACTACCAGAAGCTCGGCACCCTGCGGATCGGCCAGACCATCGTCGAGCAGCTCAAGGCGGACCTGGAGATCGAGATGGAGGCCGTCGCCCGGCTGCGTCCCGGCATCGAGCTGATGCGCTCGCGCGGCGACGTCACCTCCGCGCGGATCTTCGAGGAGATCCTCGCCGACGAGGAGTACCACATCGACTACCTGGAGACCGAGCTCAGCCTCGTCCAGGCCCTCGGCGAGCAGAACTACCTGCAGCGCCTCACCGACGCGCCCGGCGAGGAGATCAGCAAGCCGGTGTGAGGCGCCCTACCGGCCGCCGTCGCCCGGCGGGCCGTCCTCGGGCCGCGCCGCGCGCCGCAGCACGAACGGCTGCACGATCCCGAGCCCCTGGACGGGCCGCCGGACGATCCGGGTGATCCGGTACGCCGGCTCCTTCTCCAGCCGCGCCGCCAGCTCGCTGTCGATCACCACCGACCCCGGCCGGGCCAGCGCCGTCAGCCGCGCCGCCAGGTTCACCGTCGTGCCGAACACGTCGCCCATCAGCGGCAGCACCGGCCCGTGCGCCACCCCGACCCGCACGTCCGGCACCTCCGTCTCGTCCTGGATCGCCGCGGCGATCGTCAGCGCGATCTCCGCGCCGACCGTCGGCGACTCCGTGCTGAACAGCACCTCGTCGCCCAGCGTCTTCACCAGCCGGCCGCCGGACGCGGCGATGATGTCGGCGGCGGTCTCCTCGAACCACTCCACCACCCGGGCCAGCTCGATCTCCTCCAGCTCCCGGCTGACCTGCGTGAACGACACCATGTCCGCGAACCCGACGGTGGTCAGCGGGCGGCCCGCCGGCTCCCCGTCCTCCCGGGTCGCCGCCGCCGCGATCGCCCGCGTCCCGGCCGCGGCGAGCTGCCGCCGCCACGCGTGCACCACCAGCGGCTCGAACTCCCCGATGTGCTTGTCGGCGATCTCCATGATCGTCCCGACCGCCTCGGCGGACGGCGCCTCGTTCGGATCCGGGGAGACCATCTCCTTCATCAGGCTGACCTGCCACTCCGCCAGCCGCGTCATCGTCTGCCCGAACGCCCGGATGAGCCGGATCACGCCGTCCTCGTCCAGCACGCCCTCTTCCATGAGCCGCCGGATCCGGCACAGCGCCGCCACGTCGCCCTCGGTGTAGGCGACCGCGTCGTCCGCCATCGACGGGTACCCGAACGCCCGCCACAGCCGCCCGGTGAACTCCCGCGACACCCCCGACAGCCGGACCGCGTCGACGCGCGTGTAGCGGAGCTCGCCGCCGAGGAGCAGCTCCTCGATCTCCCTGGGATCCGGCAGTCCGCGCGCCATCATCCGCCCCTCAGTCCGCCGGCGGGCGGAACCCCGCCGCCGGCGTCGTGGATCGGTACCATCCCATATCGTTGCAGATCCGGCGTGACGCAGCGCACCCACCTGCGGTGTTCACCGGACGTGCACCCGTCACCTTCCGCGGACGTGGATCACGTCGCCCGCGTTCACGGCGACGTCGCCGCGCGGGCCCTCGACGACGAGGCGCCCCGATCCGTCGACGTCCCGCGCGGTGCCCTCCAGCGTCTCGTCCGCCGGCAGCTCCACCCGGACGCGGCGGCCGAGCGTCGCGCACAGGTCCTTGTAGGCGGTGCGGAGCCCGCTGGACTCGGGGTCGCCGCCGAGCATCGTCCATTCGCCGTACCAGGTCCGCATCTCGCGCAGGATGGCGCGCAGCAGCGGCGCCCGGTCGGTGAGAGGCGCGCCCTCGATCGCCAGGGACGTCGCGGTCGGCACGGGCAGCTCCTCCGTGCGCAGCCCCACGTTGAGGCCGACGCCCACGATCAGCGCGTCGTCGACCTTCTCGGCGAGGATCCCGGCGAGCTTGCGGTCCCCGACCAGCAGGTCGTTGGGCCACTTCAGCCGGGCGTCCACGGTGACGTCGCCGTCGGCGCCGCCGAAGAACCGCTCCCCGGACTCGGCGAACGCGGTCATCCGGCGGATCGCGGTGGCGACCGCGACGCCGGTCAGCAGCGGCAGCCAGCCGAGCAGCGGCACCGGCACGGCCGGCCGCAGCAGCATCGAGAACATCAGCCCGGAGCGCGGCGGCGCCGTCCACGGCCGGCCGAGCCGGCCGCGTCCCGCCGTCTGCAGCTCGGTCACCAGCACGGTCCCCTCCGGCGCCCCTTCGCGGGCGCGGGCGGCGAGGTCGGCGTTGGTCGACCCCGTCTCCGGCACGACGCTCACCTCCCGCCACAGCCCGCCCTCCTGGACGAGGGCGCGCTGCAGGGCCGCCTCGTGCAGCGGCGGACGGTCAAGGTCCCCATACGCGGAATCGCTCACGGTTCCATCCAACCTCACCGGCCACCGCTCTCCCCCGCCCACCACCCGGGCCAGGTCCCGGGAGGGTGGGGCGGGCGGGCGCGGCGGGACGGGTGAGAATAGGGTTCTCGGCATGGATGGTGTGACGCTGCGGCGCGACGGGCACGTCGCGGAGATCGTGCTGGACCGGCCCGAGGCCCTCAACGCCCTGTCGACCGCGATGGCGCGGCGGCTGGCGGCGGTGTGCGCGGAGGTCGCGGCGGACGCGTCCGCCCGCGCCGTGGTGCTGAGCGCGGCGGGCGAGAAGGCGTTCTGCGTGGGCGCGGACCTGAAGGAACGCAACGCCATGAGCGACGAGGAGATCCTCGCGCAGCGGCCGCTGTTCCGCGCCGCGTTCGGCGGTGTCCTGAACCTGCCGCAGCCGGTGGTCGCGGCGGTGCACGGGTACGCGCTGGGCGGCGGCTGCGAGTTCGCGCTGTCCGCCGACCTGGTCGTGGCGGACGAGTCGGCGGTGTTCGGGCTGCCGGAGGTGGGCGTCGGCCTCGTCCCGGGCGGCGGGGGGACGCAGCTGGCGCTGCGGAAGCTCGGCCCCGGCAAGGCCGCCGACCTGGTGTTCACGGGCCGCCGCCTCGGCATCGAGGAGGCCCTCGCATACGGCCTCGCCGACCGGAAGGTGCCCGCCGGGACGGCCCGCGAGGAGGCCCTCGGCATCGCCCGGGTGATCGCGCAGAACTCCCCGACCGCGGTCCGGGCCGCCAAGCGCGCCCTGCGGCTCGGCGCCGGGGTCTCCCTGGAGGCGGGCCTGGACCTGGAGGACAACGCGTGGCGGACGGTCGCGTTCTCCGCCGACCGCCGCGAGGGCATCGCCGCGTTCAACGACAAGCGCAAGCCGAACTGGCCGAGCTAAGCCGGAGGGCAGGTGACGCAGGTGCGGGCGGTGGGGCGGGCCTCCAGGCGCGCTTCCGCGATCGGGCCGCCGCAGCGTTCGCAGGTCCCGTAGGCGTCGGCGGCGAGGCGGCGGAGCGCGTCCTCGATCTCGGCCAGCCGGGTCCGGGCGCGGGTCAGGGACGCCTCGATCCGGGCGCGTTCGAAGGCGATGGTGGCGCCCTCCGGGTCGTGCTCGTCGTCGGCGTTGCTCTGCGCCGACGCCTCGACGACGCCGTCCCAGTCGCGGCGCAGCGACGCCAGGAGCTCCAGCGTGCCCGCACGGTCCGCGATGAGGCGTTCCTCCGCTGTGGTCACGCCGGGTTCAACGTTCCCCGGGCGCGGCCCGATTCCTCAGCCGAGCGGTTTGGCCATGTGGACGACGTTGCGGCCCTTGAGGACCTCGCGGCCGATCTCCCGGTAGCCGAGGCGCTCGTAGCGGGCGATGTTGCTGGTCATCCGCTCGTTGGTGATCAGCCGGAGGCGGAGCAGGCCGAGGTCGCGGGCGCGGGCCTCGGCGAACGCGAGCAGGCGCCTGCCGACGCCCGAGCCGTGCAGCGCCGGGTCCACGGCGACGTTGTCGACGAGCAGGACGCCGTCCTCGGGGATCAGGACGATCAGGCCGTCCGGGCCGGGGCCGGTCACGAACACGTGCCCGGCCCCGATCAGCGCGGCGTAGTCGTCGTCCATCGGGAGGGGACGGGTGCCGATGATCTCCGCCCAGGGCGCGTACGCGGCCTGGACGATCTCCTCCACGCGCGGGCGGTCGGCGGCCGCCGCGGGCCTGACCTCCGCCATCAGCCGGTGTTCTGCAGGCCGGCGGCGACCCCGTTCACCGACAGCAGGAGCAGCGCTTCGAGGTGGTCGCGCTCCTCCTCGTCGGTGACGTCCCCGGCGCGGAGCGCGGTGAGGGCGCGGAGCTGGAGGTGGGAGAGCGCGTCCACGTACGGGTTCCGCAGCTCGACGGCGCGGGACAGCACGCGGCGGTTCTCCAGCAGCCGCTCGTGGCCGGTGACCGCGAGGACGAGCCGCCGGGTGCGGTCGTACTCGGCGAGGACGGCCTCGGACAGCTCGGGGCGCCCGCCGAGCGCGAGGTACCGTTCCGCGATCGCGCGGTCGGACTTGGCGAGGCTCATCTCGGCGTTGTCGAGCAGCGTGTTGAACAGCGGCCACGCCTCGTAGGCCTCGCGGAGCTCGTCGAGGTCGCGGCCGTCGCCGGAGACGGCGGCGAGGCCGCTGCCGAGCCCGTACCAGCCGGGCAGGTTCACGCGGGTCTGCGTCCAGGCGAACACCCAGGGGATGGCGCGCAGGTCCTCCAGGCCGCGGGCCGCCTTGCGGCGGGCAGGGCGGGACCCGATCCGCAGCTCGGCGATCTCCTCCAGCGGGCTGACGCGGGCGAACCAGGCGGCGAACCCGTCGGTCTCGATCAGCGAGCGGAACGCGTCCCTGGCCGCCTCACCGATCTTGTCGGCGAGCGGGCGGAACCGGGCGGCGGCCTCGCGCGCGCGGTCCTGCACGGCGTCGGTCGAGGCCAGCAGAACGGCGCTGGTGACCTGCTCGACGTGCCGTTCGGCGATCTCGGTGCGGCCGTACCGGGCGAAGATCACCTCGCCCTGCTCGGTGACCTTGAAGCGGCCCGCGACGGACCCGGGCGCCTGCGCGAGGATCGCCCGGTTGGCCGGGCCGCCGCCGCGGCCGAGGGACCCGCCGCGGCCGTGGAACAGGGTCAGCGTGATGTCGTTGCGGGCCGCCCACGCGGCGAGCGCCTCCTGCGTGTCGTACAGCCGCAGGGTGGCGCTGGCCGGGCCGAGCTGCTTGGCGGAGTCGGAGTAGCCGAGCATGACCTCCATGCGGCGGCCGGTGTCGTCCAGCCGGCGCCGGACGGCCGGGATCTCCAGCATCCCCTCCAGCACGGACGGGGCGCGCTCCAGGTCCTCGCCGGTCTCGAACAGCGGGATGACGTCGAGGACGGGCGCGCCGTCGCCGAGCGACGCGGCCAGCTCGTGGACGTTCGCCATGTCCTGCGCTGACCGGGTGAACGACACGATGTAGCGGTGGCAGGCGCGGACGCCGAAGCGCTTCTGGATCCACGCGACGACCCGCAGCGTCTCGAGGATCTCCTCGGTCATCTCCGACCGCTCGCCGCCCGCCCGCACCTCCGCGAGGGCCTTCTCGTGCAGCTCGGAGTGCTGCCGGATCTCCAGCTCGGCGAGGTGGAACCCGAACGTCTCGACCTGCCAGATCAGCTGCTGCACCCGCCCGTACGCCTGCCGGACGGCCCCCGCGGCGGCCAGCGACTCCTGGACGGTCCGCAGGTCCGCGAGCAGCTCCTCCGGGTCGCCGTAGGCGAGGTCGGCGTCGCGCTCGCGGGTCGCCGCGATCCGGTTCGCCGCGTACAGCAGGAACTGGCGGTGCGGCTCGCCCGGCGACCGCTTGGCGCCCTCCGCGAGCCGGGACGGGTGAGCGGTGCGGGCGGCGGCGAGCGCGTTGCGCAGCTCCGGCGAGGCCGGCGTCGTCGACTCGTGGACGGTCAGCTCCCGGCCGATCCGCGCGCACGCGGTCTCCAGCGCCCGCAGTACGTGGTCGGCCTGGATCGTGATCGCGTCGCGGGTGACCTGCGCGGTGACGTACGGGTTGCCGTCCCGGTCGCCGCCGATCCAGCTGCCGAACCGCAGGTACGGGCGGGCCTTCGGCGGGCGGGTGCCGGTGTCGTCCCCGTCGAGGGCGCGGTCGAGGGCCCGGTACACGTGCGGGACGACCCGGAAGATCGTCTCGTCGAACGCGGCCATCGCGGTACGGACCTCGTCGAGCGGGTCCATCTGGGTGCCGCGGCGCAGCGCCGTCCGCCACAGCACGTCGATCTCCTCACGGAGCCGCCGCTCGGTCTCCTCCCGCTCGCTCGCGCCCTGCCCGGCGTTCAGCGCCGTCAGCAGGTCGCTGATCCGCTGGATCGCGGTCACGACGGCGCGGCGGCGCGCCTCGGTCGGGTGCGCGGTGAAGACCGGCCGGAACTCCAGGCCGTCGATCATCTCGCCGAGCCGGCCGCCGCCCGCGGTGCCGTTCTTTTCGGCGCGGATCTCCTCCACCGCCGCGGCCACCGACCCCGGCACGGTCTCGCCGGTGTCGCGCTCGCGGAGCGTCCGGATCCGGTGGTGCTCCTCGGCGAGGTTCGTCAGGTGGAAGTACACGGTGAACGCGCGCGCGACCTGCTCCGCGCGCTCCAGCGTCCAGCCGTCGACGATCGCCGCGACCTCGTCGGCGGACGTCTCGCCGCGCCGCGCGGCGATCACCGCGTGGCGCAGCCGCTCGACGTCGTCCAGCAGCTCCCGGCCGCCGTACTCCACCAGCCCGTCGCCGAGCATCCCGCCGAGGAGGCGGACGTCGCGGCGCAGCGGTTCCGGCATGTCCTGCCGGAGGATGTCTCGCGTCTTCGTAGCCACGTGCCCAAGCGTAACGAGGGCCGCTCCGGGGCCGTTCATCCCGGTCAGCGGGCCCCGCCCGCAATGTGCGCATCAGTGTGCGGTTACCCTGGCCCGCATGGCGATGGAAGCCCCTGAACCCGCGGTCGAGTACGACATCCACACGACGGCGGGAAAGATCGCGGACCTGGAACGACGCCGCTACGAGGCGGTGCACGCGGGCTCGGCGCGCGCCGTCGAGAAGCAGCACGCCAAGGGCAAGATGACGGCCCGGGAGCGGATCGACGCGCTGCTCGACCCCGGCTCGTTCGTCGAGTTCGACGAGATGGCGCGGCACCGGTCCACCAACTTCGGGATGGAGAAGAACCGCCCCTACGGCGACGGCGTCGTCACGGGGTACGGCACGGTCGACGGCCGGCCGGTCGCGGTCTTCAGCCAGGACTTCACCGTCTCCGGCGGGTCCCTCGGCGAGGTGTTCGGCGAGAAGATCGTCAAGGTCATGGACCACGCGCTGAAGACGGGCTGCCCGGTGGTCGGGATCAACGACTCCGGCGGCGCGCGGATCCAGGAGGGCGTGGTCGCGCTCGGCCTGTACGCGGAGATCTTCAAGCGGAACGTGCACGCCTCCGGCGTCATCCCGCAGATCTCGCTGGTCCTCGGGCCGTGCGCGGGCGGCGCGGTGTACTCCCCCGCGATCACCGACTTCATCGTCATGGCCGACCAGACCTCGCACATGTTCATCACCGGCCCGGACGTCATCAAGACGGTCACCGGCGAAGAGGTGACCATGGAGGAGCTCGGCGGGGCGCACTCGCACAACTCCAGGTCCGGCGTGGCGCACTACCAGGGCTCCGACGAGGACGACGCGATCGAGTACGTCAAGTCACTGCTGTCGTACCTGCCGTCCAACAACCTCTCCGACGCGCCCGCGTTCGACGTGCCGGTCGACCCGTCCGAGCTGGTCGAGGACCTCGACACCCTCATCCCGGACTCCCCGAACCAGCCGTACGACATGCACACCGCGATCGAGCACGTGGTCGACGACGGCGAGTTCCTGGAGGTCCAGGAGCTGTTCGCGCCGAACATCATCTGCGGGTTCGGGCGCGTCGAGGGCCACTCGGTCGGCATCGTCGCGAACCAGCCGATGCAGTTCGCCGGGACGCTCGACATCGACGCCTCCGAGAAGGCCGCCCGGTTCGTCCGGACCTGCGACGCGTTCAACATCCCGGTCCTGACCTTCGTGGACGTCCCCGGCTTCCTGCCCGGCACCGACCAGGAGTGGAACGGGATCATCCGGCGCGGCGCGAAGCTGCTGTACGCCTACGCTGAGGCGACCGTCCCGCTGGTCACCGTGATCACCCGGAAGGCGTACGGCGGCGCGTACGACGTCATGGGCTCCAAGCACCTCGGCGCCGACATCAACCTGGCGTGGCCGACCGCGCAGATCGCCGTCATGGGCGCGCAGGGCGCGGTCAACATCCTGTACCGGCGCGAGCTGGCCGCCGCCGACGACCCCGACACCCGCCGCGCCGAGCTGATCACCGAGTACGAGGACACCCTCGCCAACCCGTACGTCGCCGCCGACCGCGGCTACGTCGACGCGGTGATCAAGCCGTCGGAGACGCGCGGGCAGGTCGTCAAGGCGCTGCGCGCGCTCCGCGAGAAGCGCAAGACGCTGCCGCCGAAGAAGCACGGCAACATCCCGCTCTAGAGCACCGAGACGGACGCCCGTTCCGGGGCCGGACCGCCCGCCGCGTCCGGCCCCGGGGCCGCCGAGGAGAACCCGTGACCGCTGAAGACAAGCCGTTCCTGCAGGTCGTGCGGGGCGACCCGTCCCCCGAGGAGGTCGCCGCGCTGGTCGCCGT
>NZ_WBMR01000151.1 GCF_008923365.1 Actinomadura montaniterrae | reverse complement strand
CGCTCGACTTGCATGTGTTAAGCACGCCGCCAGCGTTCGTCCTGAGCCAGGATCAAACTCTCCATCAAGGTCCAAACGACCACCCCAGGGGGCGAACCCCGAAGCAGCCAAACCTCAGAAGAAAATCCCAGCAACGCGATCCAAAGATCGCTTTGCCTCAAAGAAATCCCCACCACCTCCGAAGAGATGGCCACGGGGCGACCCGGCCTACTGGCCGAGTCGATAAAGGCACTGGCTTTTAACACGCTGTTGAGTTCTCAAGAAACGGACACCCACCGCGCCGGACCCGCTCCCGCGAGCCCCGCTCCGGGGCAACCCTTCTAACTTACCGGAACTTTCGCTCCTGTCAACCGACTCTTCCGAATCGATCTTCAGGTTCGTCGCCTGCCTCCCGCGTGCCATCACAGGCGACGAAGATCGCCTGTGTCTGATCTTGCGGAAGAGTCCCCGGGGCCGGCCACCTTGCGGCGTCCTGCATCCCCTCTCGGGCTGTCCACTCCAGGGTACCTCGCTCCGAAGCGAGCTTCGAACCGTTTTTCCCGGGTGGCTTCCCCTGGGGCCGTCCGCCTGCCGGCGTCCCGCATCCCCTTGGGGCAGGAAGAACATTAGGCAGGCGCGCACGGTCCGTCAAATCGGCGCGGCCACGGGCCGGACACGCTCTGGCCGTCGATCGGAAACCCCCAGGTCACGCGGATGCGAGGCGGTCGGCGTCAGTGCGGCGTCAGCCGGGCGTCAGTGCCTGAGGCGCGATGTGCGCGCCGTATCAGGGCCCTCGTTGAAGCTCGGTGATGTCGAACACGAGGGACTGGGAGAGGCCGACCGATGGACTACGTGATCCAGGCCGAGGGCCTGCGCAAGAGGTTCGGGGAGACGCACGCCCTGGACGGGGTGGACGTCGCGGCTAAGCGCGGCACGGTGCTCGGGGTGCTGGGCCCGAACGGGGCCGGCAAGACGACCGCCGTTCGGATCCTCGCCACGCTGCTGAAGCCGGACGAGGGCCGCGCCTCGGTCGCCGGATACGACGTGGTCAAGGACGCGGCGCGGGTCCGCGCGATGATCGGGCTGACCGGGCAGTACGCGTCGGTGGACGAGGAGCTGACCGGCACCGAGAACCTGGTGATGATCGCGCGGCTGCTGGACTTCGGCCGGGCCGACGCGAAGGCGCGGGCCCGCGAGCTGCTGGCCCGGTTCCGGCTCACCGACGCGGGGGCGCGCGCGGTGAAGACGTACTCAGGCGGCATGCGCCGTCGGCTGGACCTGGCGGCGAGCCTGATCAACCGTCCTGAGGTCATCTTCCTGGACGAGCCGACGACGGGCCTGGACCCGCGGGCCCGCAACGAGGTGTGGGACACCGTCCGCGAGGTGGTCGCCGACGGCGCGACCGTCCTGCTGACGACGCAGCAGCTGGACGAGGCGGACGCGCTCGCCGACCGGATCGTGGTCTTCGAGCACGGCCGGGTGATCGCGGAGGGGACGTCGGACGACCTGAAGTCGCGGATCGGGCGGCAGACCCTCGCGGTCCGGGCGACCGAGACGTTCCGGACGGCGCAGCTCACCGCGATCGTGGCGGAGCTCACCGGGGAGCGGCCGGAGGTGCAGGACGCGACGGGCCTGGTCACGGCGCCGGTGCAGGACCCGAAGCTGCTGCCCGCGCTGGTCCGCCGGCTGGACGAGGCGTCGATCGTGGCGGCGGAGCTGTCGCTGCGGCTGCCGAGCCTCGACGAGGTCTTCCTCACACTGACCGGGCACCTCGCCGAGGAGCGGCCCGCCGACCTGATCTCCGAAGGGAGCCTGGCATGACCACGATGACCGTCGACGCGCCCGTCTCGTCCGAGCCGCCCGCGCGGATCAGCCCGAGCCGGACGCTGCGGCACGGGCTGACGCTGGCGTGGCGCAACATCGCGCAGTTGAGGCATTCGCCGGAGAAGCTGCTGGACACGACGCTGATGCCGATCGTGTTCCTGCTGCTGTTCCTGTACGTGTTCGGCGGTGCGCTCGCCGGCAACACCCACGCCTACCTGCAGCAGTTGCTTCCCGGGCTGGTGGCGCAGATGGCGATGTTCGCCACGATGGGGCTGGGGACGGCGCTGAACGAGGACATCCACAAGGGGGTGTTCGACCGGTTCCGGAGCCTGCCGATCGCCCGGTCGGCGCCGCTGATCGGGTCGGTGCTCGGGGACACGGTGCGGTTCCTGACCGTGATGGTGGTGCTGGTCGGGTTCGGGTCGATCCTGGGGTTCCGCTTCCACACCGATCCGCTGTCGGTGCTGGGCGCGTTCGCGCTGGCGTACGTGTTCTACCTGGCGGTGTGCTGGATCTCGGTGCTGGTCGGGCTGGTGGCGCCGTCCCCGGAGACGGTGCAGGGCCTGGCGTTCATCTGGGTGATGCCGCTGACGTTCGGCAGCAGCGTCCTGGTGCCGAACACGTCGACGATGCCGGGCTGGCTGGAGGCGTGGACGAAGGTGAATCCGGTCACGCATCTGGCGGACTCGGTGCGCGCCCTGACCGTGGGCGGGCCGGTCGGCAACCACGTCTGGTACACGCTGGCGTGGGCGGCGGGGATCGTCGTCGTCACGTTCCCGCTGGCCATGCGGATGTACTCGCGCCGCGCCTGAGCGCGGTGGCGATGTCAGCGCGCGGCGGGGGCGCCGGCCCGGAAGCGGAGTGCTGGGTCGGCGTCCTTCGCCGCGTCCACGGCGTAGAGCATGTCGATGCCGGCCTTGAGGTAGGGGTATTCGGCGGCGAGGTAGGCGAGTTCGTACGGTCCGGCCGGCAGGCCGGACCGCCCCAGCATGGCGGCCACGTCGGCGGTCGCGTCACCCGTCGCGTCGGCGGTCGCGTCGGCGGGTGTGTCGTCGGTGCCGGGTCCGGTGGGGGCGGTCTCGGTCATCGGTCGTCTCCTTGGGCGGCGAGGGCGGGGACGCGGAGGTGCCAGTCGGTGACGCCCTGGTAGGCGTCGGCGGCGCGCAGGATGCCGGCCTCTCCGAACGCGGGGCCGGCGAGCTGGAGGGACAGCGGCAGCCCCGCGGCGGTGGCGCCCATGGGCGCGGCGAGTACGGGGTTGCCGACGGCGTCCCAGTACGGGGTGAAGAAGAAGCGGGACGCGGCGTCCACGTTGATGTTCCCGGCGGCGTCGGTGATGTCGTCGTAGCGCGGGGCGCCGATGCCGAGCGTCGGGGCGGCGATGAGGTCGACGTCGTCGAAGAGGCGGGCGAGCGCCTGCTGCGCGACGCGGCGGACGCGCTGCGCCTGGACGTAGTCGGCGCCGGTGGCGAGGGCGCCGCGGGCAAGCGCGAGGCGGGTGGACGGGACGTAGTCGTCCCAGCGGGCGGCGAGGCCGGCGCGGTGGTAGGCGAGGGCCTCGGCGCTCATCGTGACGTAGTTCGCGGTGATGGTCTCGGCCCAGTACGGCAGCGACACCTCGACGAGCGTCGCGCCGAGGCCGGCGAGGACGCGGAGGGCCTCGTCGAACGCGGGCGCAAGGGCGGGGTCGGCGTCGTCGGGAAAGTGATTCTCGCGGACGACACCGATGCGGACGCCGTCGAGCGTCCCGTCGAACTCGGGTGCGGTGTACGCGACGTCCACCGCGTCGGGGTCGGCGGGGTCGGGTCCGGCGATGGCGGCGAGGACGGCGGCGCAGTCGCGGGCGCTGCGGGCGAGCGGCCCGACGTGGTCGAGGCTGTAGCCGAGCGGGACGACGCCGGACTTCGGCACGCGCCCGAACGTGGGCATCAGCCCGGTGACGCCGCAGAACCCGGCCGGGATGCGGATGCTGCCGGCGGTGTCGGTGCCGAGCCCGGCCAGGAACATGCCGGTCGCGACGCCGCTCGCGGTGCCGGAGCTGGACCCGCCGGGCCAGGCGGCGGTGTCCCACGGGTTGCGCGGAATCGGGAACGGCCCGGACGGGTCGGGCATCCCGCACGCGAACTCCATGGTGCTGAGCTTCCCGGTGATCACCGCTCCGGCCGCCTTCAGCCGGGCGACGGCGGTCGCGTCGCGTCCGGCGCCCCACTGCGGGTCGAGGACGGTGCTCTGCGCCGTGGTGGGGCCCTCGGCCATCGCGATGACGTCCTTGACGCCGAACGGGATGCCGTGCAGCGGCCCGCGGTCGGTGCCGGCGGCGAGCTCCCGGTCCGCCTGCTCGGCGCGGGCCAGCGCGTACTCGTCGAAGCGGGCGAGGTAGGCGCCGAGGGTGCCGTCGAGCCGGTCGGCGGTGGCGAGGGCATCCTCGGTGAGGCGGACGCTCGTCACGGCGCCGGCGCGCAGCGCCGCGGCGGCCTCGGTCAGGGTCAGCGGTGTCGGCACGGGCGGGACGCTATGCGGCGTGGGTCACACCGCGCCGCGTCGGTCCCGGTCAGCGGAAGGTCCGGCGCCGGTCAGACCGTCTCGACGAGGGAGGAGACCTCCGCGAAGACGTCGTCGCGGGTGACGCCGCGGCCGCGCGCGTAGGCCTCGTCGAACGCGGCCTCGCCGATCTCGCGTCTGACCGCGGATTCGACGCGGCGGACCTCGTGCGAGCCCTCGTTCCGGAAGCCGAGCAGGCCGCGCGCGGTGCCGAGCAGCTCCGCGGCCCGGACGTGGTGGCCGCGTGCCGCGGCGAGCGCCGCGAGCCCCTCCAGCAGCGACGCCAGCATCGGGTTGCCGGTGATCCAGTCGTCGGGGAGGTCGTCCCAGGCGCGGGCGTGCCATGCGGTGGCGCCGTCGAGGTCGCCCTCCTCCTCGGCGAGGCAGCCGAGCCGGCAGTAGGTGAGCCGCGCCTCGCGGGTGAAGTCGGGCCGGTGCCGGCGCGGTTCGACCCAGTCGTAGGCGCGGGCGGCGTAGGCCCGGGCGCTGCCGATGTCGCCTTCCCGCAGCGCCAGCTCGCACTGCGCGAGCAGGGCGGACGCGGCGTCCGCGAACTCGCCGACGCGCTCCAGCATCGCCGCGGAGGTCTCCAGGTCGCGGCGGGCCTGCTCGACGTCGCCCAGCACCGCGCGCACGCGCGCGAGCCCGGTGAGGATCCCGGCGCCCGCCTCGGGGCTGAGGCCCTCGCGGGCGTAGCCGAGGGCCTCCTCGCCGTACCGGATCGCGTCGGCGAACTCCCCCCGCGCCACCGCCACCTGCATCATGCCGCTGAGCCCGATGATCAGCCCCCAGCGGTCGCCGAGTGCGCGGAACGCGTCGCAGCCCGCGGCCGCCTCGACGGCGGCCCGGTCGATCTCGCCGGCGTTCAGCGCGATGTGCCCGAGGATCACGTTGACGATGGCGTGCACCCACGGGTCGGGGTGCTCCTCCGCGGCCCGCAGCCGCCGCCGGGTGTCCTCCATGTCGCCGGCGAAGATGCTGCTCGCCGGGCCCACCATGGCGAGGCCGGGGTGGCGCGGCGACTCCGGCACGAACCGGATCACGTGCTCCAGCACCGCGCGGAGCGACTCCTTCGTCGTCCCCTCCATGGAGGCCATCTCGGTGATGAGGTCGGCGGAGATGACGCAGAGGGCGTACTCCTCCTCCATCCCGGGCGGCGCGGCGTCGCCGGCGATCTCGCGGACGGACCGCGCCCAGCCGCCGGCCTCCACCTCCATGTCGCGCATCATCCAGAACCACACCAGGCCCGCGACGAGGCGCAGCGCCATCGGCACGTCGCGGACGGCGGTCAGGTGGCGGAACGCGGCGCTGCAGTTGTCGCGCTCGGCGGACAGCCGCCCCGTCCAGTACAGCTGGTCGGCGCGGCGCAGCTCGGGCTCGGCGCGTTCGGCGAGGTCGACGCAGTACGCGGCGTGCTCGGAACGGACGCGGTCTGCCTCGCCCGCCTCCTCGAGCCTCTCCGCCGCGTAGACGCGGACGGTCTCCAGCAGCCGGTAGCGGACGTCGGCGTCGCCGTCCGCCATCACCAGCGACTTGTCGATGAGCGCGGCGATCGTGTCGATGACGTCGTCGGGATGCGGGGCGTCCGGGGCGTCCAGCCCGCACACCCGGACGGCGCTCTCGGGGTTGGCGCCGCCCGCGAACACCGACAGCCGGCGCAGCACGGCGCGCTCCGCGCCGTCCAGCAGGTCCCAGCTCCAGTCGACGACGGCGCGCAGCGTGCGGTGCCGGGGCAGCGCGGTGCGGCTGCCCGCGGTGAGCAGCCGGAACCGGTCGCCGAGCCGGTCGGCGACCTGCCGCGGGGTGAGGGAGCGCAGCCGGGCCGCGGCGAGCTCGATCGCCAGCGGGATGCCGTCGAGCGCCCGGCAGATCGCCACGACGTCGCCGGCCGTCGCCGCGTCGACGGCGAAGCCGGGGCGCACCGCCGCGGCCCGGTCGGCGAACAGCCGGATCGCGGCGTACCCGAGCGCGTCCGCCGGTTCGAGGTCGCCGTCCTCGGGCGGCAGCGGCAGCGACGGGACGGGGCACAGCGACTCGCCGGTGATGCCGAGCGGTTCGCGGCTCGTCGCGAGGATCCGCACGCCGGGGGCGTGGGCGAGGATGTGGCCGGTCAGTTCCGCGACCGCGTCGACGAGGTGCTCGCAGTTGTCGAGGATGATCAGCAGCCGCTTCGCGGTCAGGAAGTCGGTGAGCCGTTCGCGGGGATGCGTCACGCCGCGGGTCTCCCGGACGGTCTCGGGCACGCCGAGCGCCGCGATCAGGGACTGCAGCAGGTCGCCGGAATCGCTGACCGGGGCGAGCGCGACGAACCAGACGCCGTCCGGCATGGCGTCCAGCAGCCCGGCGGCGGTCTCGCCGGCGAGCCGCGTCTTGCCCGCGCCGCCCGGCCCGGTCAGCGTGACGAGCCGGGACTCGCGCAGCAGCTTGCCGATCCGCCGCGACTCCTCCTCGCGCCCGACGAAGCTGGTGAGCTGCGCCGGGAGGTTCGTCCGCGGCGGCTCGGCCGGGGCCGGGACCGGGATCGGCGGCGGGCCCGCGGCCGGCTCCGCCGCGGCGGGTTCGCGGCGCAGGATCGACAGGTGGACGGCGGCGAGCTCCGGGGACGGGTCGACGCCGAGCCGGTCGGCGAGCGCGCGCCGCGTCTCCTCGTAGACCTCCAGGGCGTCGGCCTGCCGTCCCGCCGCGTACAGGGCCCGCATGAGCTGCCCGCGCAGCCGCTCGCGCAGCGGATGCGCGGCGGCCAGCGGCTCCAGCTCAGCGACCGGCGGGACGGGCCGCCCCGCGGCGACCTCCGCGTCTACCCAGTCCTCGACGGCGGCGAGGCGCAGCTCGTCCAGCCGCCCGATCGTCCCGTACGCGTAGTCGGCGCCGGCGACGTCGGCCAGCGCGGGACCGCGCCACAGGTCCAGCGCGCGGCGCAGGCCGTCCGCCCGGCGGTCCGGGTCGCTCTCCTTCCGCGCGGCCGCGACGGCGCGCTCGAACGCGACCGCGTCGACCTCGCCGGGGTCGATGCCCAGCCGGTAGCCGCCGGGGCCGTGCTCGACCAGGTCGCGGCCCGCGACGCCCCGCAGCCGCGACACCAGGGCCTGCAGCGCGTTGCCGCCGCCCGCGGGCGGCGCGCCGTCCCACAGGTCGTCCAGCAGCCGCTCGGCCGACACGGGACGTCCCGCCTCGGCCGCCAGCCGGACCAGCAGCGCGCGCAGCCGCGGGCCGCTGACCTCGACGGGTCGCGCGGCCTCGTCCCGCACGGACAGCGGCCCCAGGATGCCGATGCGCACATGTCCCCTTTCCGGGTGCCATTGTCCCCGATGAGGAGACCCATCCCACCCGCCGTCCATGTGTGGACGGCGCATACCGGGTAGTCACCATCTATGCCCAGAGCACAGATCAAGGACGAGAAGAAGTACCAGAAGCTCCGCGACAAGGGCGAGAGCAAGGAGAAGGCGGCACGGATCGCCAACGCGTCCGCGGGGCAGGGAAGCAAGAAGGTCGGCCGCAAGGGCGGCAAGAACCCCTCGTACGACGACTGGACCAAGGACGACCTCATGAAGCGCGCCCGCGAGATCGGCATCGAGGGCCGCTCGTCGATGAACAAGTCGCAGCTCGTGAAGGCGCTGCGCGACCACTGATGGAACTGGTCTTCGTGCTGGACTGCGCGGACCCCGACGCGCTCGCGGACTTCTGGGCCGCCGCGCTCGGCTACGAGCGCGGCGGCTACGACCCCCCGTACGTCGCCCTCACCGACCCCCGCGGGAGGAACCCCCGGTTGCTGCTGCAGCGCGTCCCCGAGCCGAAGGTCGCCAAGAACCGCATGCACCCGGACCTGCGGGTCGCCGACATGGACGCCGAGCTCGCCCGCGTCACGGCGCTCGGCGCCACCGTCGTGCGCGGGCCGTTCGTCGACGACGGGTGGCCGACCACGGTCTGCGCCGACCCCGAGGGCAACGAGTTCTGCGTGATCGTCCCGCCCGGAAAGGAACAGGCATGAGCACCGTCGTCGACACGGCGCGCAAGCAGAAGGACCAGTACGCCGGGGACGCCGACCGGCCGCTCGGCTCCTACCTCGGCACCCTCGCCGTCTACGGCGTGACCACCACCGCGATGGCCCTGCTGGCCTGGAGGCGGCGCGGCCGGACGCCCGGCATCGGCCTCGCCGACCTGGCCCTGATGACGGTCACCACGCACAAGCTGTCCCGGCTGATCGCCAAGGACCCGGTGACGAGCCCGCTGCGCGCCCCGTTCACCCGCTACTCCGGGACGTCCGGTCCCGCCGAGCTCGCCGAGGAGGCCCGCGGGCACGGCGTCCGGCACGCCGTCGGGGAGCTGATCACCTGCCCGTTCTGCACCGGGCAGTGGGTCGCGACGGCGTACGCGGCGGGGCTGATCTTCGCCCCGGACGCCACCCGCCTCGCCGGCGCCACGATGACCGCGGTGGCGGGCTCCGACTGGCTCCAGCTCGCCTACGCCCGGCTCCAGCAGTCCGCCGAGAACTGACTCCACAATCGCCACATTCTTGACGTTTGCCCCAGTGGAATCGGGTACGGCCACCCTATGGAGCTGTCATTCCTCAAGACGCTGTACCAACGCCCGGGCCCCTACGTGTCGGTGTACGCCGACCTCACCCGGACGACCGAGGACGCGTCCAAGGCCGCCGAGCTGCGGTGGCGGGCGCTGCGCGCGGAACTGGAGGCCCAGCACGCCCCCAAGGCCACGCTCCGCGCCGTCGAGCGGACCATCGACGAGGAGATGGCGGAGCGCCGTTCCGAAGGCCTGGTGGTCTTCGCCGCCGACGGCGAGGTGCTGCACACCGACCGGCTCCCCGGCGCGCCCCGGAACGCGCACGCGTGCGTCGCCCCGCTCCCCCACGTCGTGCCCTACCTCGCCGACCGCGGCGACCAGTTCCCCCACCTGACCGCGATCGTGGACCGGCGCGGCGGCACCATCGACTGCGTCCACGCCGACGGCCGCCGCGAGCACATCGAGGTCGAGGGCGACGAGGACTACCCGATCCGCAAGACCAAGGCCGGCGACTGGAACCAGTCGCGCTTCCAGCGCTCCTCGGAGAACGTCTGGAAGGCCAACGCGAAGAAGGTCGCGCACAAGATCGACCGGGTGGCGGACCGCTGCGGCGCGGAGGCCGTGCTGATCGCCGGCGACACCCGCGCCCGCACCGCCGTCCTGGACGAGATCTCCGAGCCCGTCCTGGAGCGCACCGTCGAGGTCGACAAGAACACCGGCGCCGGGGACCCCGACCTCCGGGCCGAGCTGGACCGCGTCCTGAAACTGAAGACGACCGAACGCGTCATGGCGGTCGCCGAGCGCTTCGACCGCGAGCTCGCCAACGGCCAGCGCGCCGTCGCGGGGCTCCCCGCGACCGTCCAGGCCGTCCGGCAGGGGCAGGTGGAGACGCTCATCCTGGACGACGACCCCGATTCCCCGGCCCGCCTGTGGATCGGCCCCGACCCGAGCCAGGTGGCGGCCGACCCCGACGAGCTGCGCACTGAGTTCGGCGTCGCCGACCCCACCCCGGAGCGCGCCGACGCCGCCCTCGTCCGGGCGCTCACCGCCACCGACGGCGACCTGGTCGTCCTCCCGGCCGACGGCCCGAACGCGAACCTGCACGTCGGCGCCGTCCTGCGGTACGCCGCGCAGGTATGAGAAAAGGAGCGGGCGGACCCGCTCCTCATTTCGCGTGGAGCTATGGGGATTCGAACCCCAGACCTCCTCCATGCCATGGAGGCGCGCTACCAACTGCGCCATAGCCCCTTGCTCGGAGAAAAGCTTAGTGCACGTTGGGAGCACTTCGGACGCCGCGGGCCACGGAGGGCGTCCTCCGTGGCCCGCGGTGGGCGTCACTGGCCGTTGTTCGACTTGAAGACGTACCAGTGGTCGTTGAGCGTCGGGACGTGGACGGTGAGGCTTTTCGGCCATTCGATCGGCAGGCCGAGGAGGTTGTACTCCTGGGTCTTCTGCGGGGACTCGGCGGCGGGCCGCTGGGCGCTGTCGGTCGCGTTCGCCGGCGCCGGCGCCTTCGCCGGCGTCTGCGCCGGCGCCTTCTCGGCGGTGCTCGCCGAGCACAGGACCTTGCCGAGGTCCGGGGTGTTCGGGAGCAGCTTCAGCACCGAGAGCACGCGGACGGCCTTGGCGCAGTCCTCGTTGCTGTCGGGTGTCGAGGTGGTCGTCGTGCTGGTCGCAGGGCCGGGCGGCGGCGCCTCCAGCGCCGACGCGGGGGCCGCGACGGCCACGACCGAGGCCGCCGCCAGCGTGGCGGGCAGCAGCCCTCTTCCGGAGATCCGGCTTCGCATAGGTACAACCCTCATCTCGATCACATCACCACTACGTGGCGTGTTCCCGCGTGATCGATGCGGCGAAGCGCGGCCCGGCGAAAGGTAGCCGCCGCCATGGCCAAGGCTTTGCGGTCAGGGCGCCGTCGGCATCGCCGAGGTAGCCGCGCAGTGCCTCATTTCCAAGGCAACCCCCCACGGCGCCCGCATCCCGCTCAACCTGGGTAGATCACCGCGAACGGCCCGCACTCCGGCATGTCAGGTCCACCCGAGCCGGTCGCCGACCTCGTCGGGGGCGTAACCGCGCCGGCCGCCCTCGCCGATCCACACCATCCCGTCGGCCTCCGTGACGGCGCCGACGGCGTGCTCCTGCGGCATCCGCGGCTGCACCGCGAGCCGGACCTCCAGCCGCGGATCGAACCGGCGCAGCTCGTCGATGAGGTCGGCCACGGTGACCTCGCGTGTCGCTCCCCTGCGGTGTCTGCCCATACCCCGAATGAAACCATCCCCGCCGGACCACCCAGAACTTTCGTCCCACTATGTCCGTTTGATCTTTACCCAGCCCCTGCGCACCACCAGCAGGCGCGAAGCGCCGGGGGCAAGGGGGCGAAGCCCCCAAAGCGCGCGCAGCGCGCGCCGGGGGGCGTGGGGGCGGAGCCCCCACATCGGGGGGCTCGGGGGGTCGTCCCCCCGAAAAACACTGCGGGCTCTGGCGAAATCGCCCGAAGGGCGATGAGCACCAGAGCCCGACTCGTGGAGCTATGGGGATTCGAACCCCAGACCTCCTCCATGCCATGGAGGCGCGCTACCAACTGCGCCATAGCCCCGCGCGTCTGCGTGGACGTTCATCCCGCAGCGCTCCGCCAGTGTATAGGACACCGGGGGTGGGTCTCGAATCGTTCGGGCGTCAGGCTCCGTTGTCGGTGCGGTCGTCGCCGAGGACGGGCTCCGGGAGGGTGCCGGCGTTGTGCTCGGCGAGGCGCCAGCCGCCGTCGCGCATCTCGGTGATGACGGACCAGCAGCAGTTGGAGAGGCCGCCGAGGCGCTCCCAGGTCTCTTCGGGGAGGCCGAGGAGGTGGGACATGCCGAGGCGGAGCGCGGCGCCGTGGGACGCGACGACGAGCCGCCCGGTGGGCGGCAGGTCGTCGAGGGCGCGTTCGAGGGCGGCGCCGACGCGTTTAGCGACCTGGGCGCTGGTCTCGCCGCCGGGCGGCTGCCAGGCGGCGTGCTCCTCGGGGTAGCGTTCGCGGATCTCGCGGGCGGTGAGGCCCTCCCAGGCGCCGCCGTCGCGCTCGATCAGGTCCTTGTCGTACTGGACGGGGAGTCCGGTGATGTCGGCGAGGGCCTGGGCGGTGTCGGCGGCCCTGCGCAGCGGTGAGGCGAGCAGGGCGGTGGGGCGGAGCCCGGCGAGGAGCCGGGCGGCACGGTGGGCCTGGGCCACTCCGGTGTCGTCCAGGGGGATGTCGGTCTTGCCCTGGAATCGGCGTTCGACGTTCCAGGCCGTCTGGCCGTGCCGCCACAGCAGGAGGGTGCGTTTGCCGGGTTCGCGGGTGGGACGGGTGTCACTCACTCGCGCTCCCGACGGCGCGGGCGCGCTGCTTCATGTGGGCGTTGACGCTCTCGGGCAGCGCGATGAGGGGGCAGTCCTTCCAGAGCCGTTCGAGGGCGTAGAAGAGCCGGTCCTCCTCGTGCTGGATGTGCACGATGACGTCGGAGTAGTCGAGGAGGACCCAGCGGCCCTCGCGCTCGCCCTCGCGCCGGATGGGCTTGGCGTCGGCCTCCTCGCGGAGGCGCTTTTCGACCTCGTCGACGATGGCGCGGACCTGGCGGTCGTTGGGCGCCGAGCAGAGCACGAACGCGTCGGTGATGACGAGCTGCTCGCTCACGTCGTAGGCAAGAATGTCGTCGGCCAGCTTGTCGCCCGCCGCCTCGGCGGCGATCCGGACGAGCTGCGCCGCCCTGTCGGATGCGGTCACGATGCGCTCGCGATCCTCCCTGTAGGGGTCGTCTCGGCTAACACCTTCTCATGGGTGGCGGCCGGCGTCCCTGTTCGTCGGTGTCCGGGCTGGTACGGGCGTCCAGCCCCCTGTTCCAGGGTATGCGGCGCTCCGGGCTGATCGTCCGGGTGGAGATCCAGGTCAGCGATGCCGCCGGGGCGCTCTAGGCGGCGTCGGAGCGGTACAGGTCGCGCTTGTTGATGTACTGGACGATCCCGTCGGGCACCAGGTACCAGATCGGCTCGCCGGAGTGGACGCGCTCGCGGCACTCGGTGGAGGAGATCGACAGCGCGGGGACCTCCATGAGCGAGACCCGGCCGTCGGGCAGGCCGGGGTCGGCGAGGCGGTGCCCGGGACGGGTGACGCCGACGAAGTGCGCGAGTTCGAACAGCTCGTCGGTGTCGTGCCAGGTGAGCATCTTCTCCAGGGCGTCGGCGCCGGTGATGAAGAACAGCTCGGCGTCGGGTCCGTGGATCTGCCGCATGTCGCGGAGGGTGTCGACGGTGTAGGTGGGGCCGGGCCGGTCGATGTCGACGCGGCTGACCGAGAACGCCGGGTTGGACGCGGTGGCGATCACGGCCATGAGGTAGCGGTCCTCGGCGGCGGCGACCTTGCGGCCCTCCTTGTGGGAGGACAGGCCGGTGGGGACGAACACGACCTCGTCGAGGGAGTAGAAGTGGGCGACCTCGCTGGCGGCCACCAGGTGGCCGTGGTGGATCGGGTCGAACGTGCCGCCCATGATCCCCAACCGCCGCTTTTGCGTCATGGCGACGAGAATAGCCAGCCGGGGCGGCGCCCGGAACGTCCGCCCCGGCGGAGGCTCAGCTCAGGCCGGGCAGCGGCGGCCGGCCGTCGTCCCAGGACACGACGCGGACGGCCTTGCCGACCTCGACCCGGGGGACCGTCCCGTCGGGCAGGACGACCACGTCGGCGGTCAGGCCGAGCGCCTCGTGCAGGTCGTGGACGAGGCGCTCGCGCGGGTCGCCGGAGACCGCCTCGCAGGCGACGAGCAGCCGGACGGCGGGGCTGCGGCGGTCCACGACGAGCTGGTAGTGGGGCCGGACGAGCCCGGACCCGAGCAGCACCCGCTCGACCTCGCTGGGGTACACGTTGACGCCCCGCACCACGATCATGTCGTCGGCGCGCCCGACGACCTTGCTCATCCGGACGAGCGTCCGCCCGCAGGGGCATTCTCCGCGGGTGAGGGAGGCGATGTCGCCGGTGCGGTAGCGCAGCAGCGGCAGGGCCTGCTTCGTCGGGGTGGTGAAGACGAGCTCGCCGGGCGTGCCGTCCTCGACGGGCTCGCCGGTGGACGGGTCGACGGCCTCGACGATGAAGTGGTCCTCGTTGACGTGCAGGCCGTCCTGCTGGAGGCATTCGGTGGCGACACCGGGCCCGATGACCTCCGAGAGCCCGTAGATGTCCATCGCCTTGATGGGCAGGACGGCCTCGATCGCGGCGCGCAGCTCCGCCGACCACGGTTCGGCGCCGAACAGCCCGGCTTTCAGCGCGGGCAGTTCCACCCCCGCCTCGGCGACGGCCTCGCCGAGCCGGAGCGCGTACGCGGGAGTGCAGGTCAGGATGTCGGGACGGAGGTCGGCGAGCATGCGGACCTGCCGGTCCGTCATCCCGCCCGACATCGGCACGACGGTCGCGCCGAGCGCGACGGCGCCCTGGTGGATGCCGATGCCGCCGGTGAACAGCCCGTACCCGTAGGCGTTGTGCACGATGCTGCCCGGCGCCGCGCCCGCGCACGCCAGCGACCGCGCGCACATCGCCGCCCACAGGTCGAGGTCGGCCTTGGTGTAGGCGACGAGGGTCGGCCGGCCGCGCGTCCCGCTGGAGCCGTGTACGGCGGCGACCTGGTCGCGCGGCACGCTGAGCATCCCGAACGGGTAGCCGTCCCACAGGTCCTGCTTGGTGGTGAACGGAAGGCGCCGCAGGTCGGCGAGCGTCACGTCCGCGCCGCCGACGACGCCGGCCTCCTTGAGCCGGCGTCCCTGCAGGCCGCCGGCCGCGACGAGCCGGTCGACCAGCCCCCAGAGCCGGTGCCGCTGCAGCGCGGCCCGCTCGTCGGTCGACATCGCCTCGGCTCTGGGATCGAACATCGCGCCTCCCGGGCAGGCCACAGCCGGACGCGGGCCCCGCACCGGGGAACCCTCCGGCAAAGTGGTTCGTCGGAACTACCATGCCAGACATGACGGAGAACACACCGGATCGGGCACGGACGCGCTTTCCCGGGATCAGTTCCCGGGCCTACGAACACCCGGCGGACCGTTCGGCGCTCGTCGCGCTGCGCTCGCTGTCCGGGTTCGACGTCGTCCTGCGCAAGCTGTCGGGGCTGGTCAACGAGCGGTCGCTGCGGCTGATGTTCCTCGGCGGGACGGTCCGCGTCGGGGACGACCAGTTCCACCACCTGAACGACATGGTGCGCGACGCCTGCTACATCCTGGACATGCCGGAGGTCCCGGAGGTCTACGTCCGGCAGGACCCGACGCCGAACGCGATGGCGCTGGGCTCCGACCACCCGTTCATCGTGGTGAACACCGGGCTGCTCGACCTGCTCGACGACGAGGAGCTGCGGTTCGTCATCGGGCACGAGGTCGGGCACATCCTGTCCGGGCACGCGGTGTACCAGACGATGATGCAGATCCTGCTGCAGCTCGGGTCACGGCTGGCGTGGCTGCCGCTCGGCAACATCGGCATCGCGGCGATCATCATCGGGCTGCGCGAGTGGTTCCGGAAGGCGGAGCTGTCGTCGGACCGGGCGGGGCTGCTTGCCGGCCAGGACCTCGACGCGGCGAAGCGGGTCAACATGAAGCTGGCCGGCGGGACGCGGCTGCACGAGATGAGCAGCGAGGCGTTCCTGCAGCAGGCCCGCGAGTACGACGCGGCCGGCGACGTGCGGGACGGGCTGCTGAAGTTCCTGAACCTGCTCGGGCAGTCGCACCCGTTCGCCGTCATCCGGTTCGCGGAGATCGACCGGTGGGCGCGCAGCGGCGAGTACGAGCGGATCCTCGCGGGCGACTACCCGCGCCGCGACGACGACGGCAGCGCCTCGGTCAGCGACGAGATCAAGAACGCGGCGAAGTCGTACCGGGACTCGTGGGAGCGGACCGCCGACCCGTTCGTCGGGAAGGTCCGCGACATGGCGGACGCGGCGGCGAGCGCCGCGGGCGGCCTGTTCGACCGCATCAACCGCCGCAACGGGTCCTGACCCGGAGAAGACCAGGGCCGCCGTGACACGGACACGGCGGCCCTACTTGTTCAGTCCCGGCCCACGGTGCTCGCCTGGCGGCTCGCACCGTGACCGTTCCTGGGCGAACGCGGCATCGCTTCGCGATCTTCGCGGGGAGGCTCGCCTTCGGCTTCGCCTCCCCGCTCAGTTGACGCGTTCGCGTGTCGGTTGCGGTCGTCCAGGTCTTGTTAGAACGGGGCGGGGACGAGGAGTTCGACGTTGCGGTCGGTGGCTTCGCCGCGGCGGTGCTCGGTGCGCTCCTGCCAGTCGTTGCCCGCCAGCTCGCGCGACAGCGACGCGAGGTGGACGGGGTCGGCGAGCCGTCCGCCGTAGGAGGCGGGGCCGGCGGAGTCGACGATCGTCGCGAAGACCGACAGGGTGCCGTCGCGGTTGTCGGCGAGCTCGACGATGCGGCTCTGCTGCGGGAAGTCGATGTGCGCGGCGGTGTTCACCTCCCAGAACCCGCCGCCGGTCTTGCGGGCGTGCGGGATGACCTGGTTGCGGTGCGTGTGCCCGTTCACCCACAGGACGACGTTCGGGTAGCGGAGCAGGAGCGCCTCCACGTCGTCGCCGAGGACGCGGCCGCCGCCGAGCGGGTTCGTCAGCGAGGCGATGGGGTGGTGGCTGAACAGGACGAACAGCCGGTCCTTGACGGTGCGGTGCACGGCGGAGCCGTCGGCGGCGAAGGAGCGGCTGCTGCCCGCCTTGAGCTGCGCTTCGAGCCACGCGAACTGCGCCTTGTCGAGCGAGCCCTCGGAGTAGCCGTTCGGGTTGACGGTGTCGAGGACGAGCCCGCGGACGATGCCGCGGTCGAAGGCGTAGTAGGCGGTGCCGTCGCGGAGGTTGGCCTGGGTGAAGCCGTGGCCGCGCAAGGACGCGGACGTGCGGAAGTGCTCGGCGACGACCTCGGCGCGCGACAGCATCCGCCGGTCCTTGTCGGGGGTGACCTGGCGGAACAGGCCGCCCGCGCCGCCCTGCTCGCGGCTGAGCCGGACGAGTTCGGCGGCGTCGGCCTTCTGCATCATGCGGGCGAGGCGCTGCGCCTGCGCGTCGTCCGCCGGTGCGCCGATCTTGATGCCGCCGGTGGCGAGTCCGGAGACGAGCGGGTTGACGGGCAGGTTGCCCTGGACGAGGCCGTCGTGGTTGCCGAACGCGGCGAGCCACGGCATCGTCAGGCCGGTCGCCTGGAAGGGCCGCCGCGCGGCGTCGATCAGGCCCTTGACGTGCGGGAACCCGTACTTCGCCATGGGGATGTCGGGCTGCGCGCCGGGCGGCGGGCCGTCGGGGTGCCAGAAGGCGCGGTCGTAGGACGCGGTGTCCATGACGCCCTCGTACCGGTTCGGGTCGCCGGAGTCGGGGCGGATCCGGCCGCCGTCGAGCAGGTCGATGATCCAGCGGAGCTCGTTGTACTGGACGTTGTCGGCGGCGTCGCCGGTGTTGATGGTGAACGACAGGCCGAGGCCGGTGGCGGGCCCGCGCCCGACCCCGTTGATCGCGCGGACCATCGCCTCGGCGACCTGGGTGGTGAGGATCTCCTGCGGCCGGTAGGCGCCCTCGACGGGCAGCATCCCGACGGCGTCCTTGAGCCGGTCGGCGAACTCGACGCGCGCCGGTGACTGCGCGTCGATGATGTGCACGTCGGTGAGCTGCCCGAACGCCAGGACGCCGCGCCGGGTCGCGGCGCGCTTCGGGGAGGCGGCGCCGCCGAGGTCGCGGCGGAGCAGGTGCGGTTCGCCCGGCCCGGTGGTGACAGGCCGGTAGCCGCCGGCGCCCGCCGCGCCGAGCAGGTACGTCCGGTCGAGGGTGGTGCCGGCGGCGGGGCCGCGCAGCGGGGCCGCGGCCGCCGCGGCGGCGGGGCGGGCGGGGAACGCGGCGAGTCCGGTGGTGGCGATCCCCGCGCCGAGGGCGGCGCCCTTCAGGACGCGGCGGCGGCTGATCTCAGGAGTCACATGCCGCATCAGACCATGGCGAGCAACGTGACATCAAGGGTCACAGTGTCACAATTCCGCCGGGCCGCGTCCCGAGGGCGGCTCAGCCGCGCAGGTGCCCCTCGCCCGTGACGACGTACTTGGTGGACGTCAGCTCCGGCAGCCCCATCGGGCCGCGCGCGTGCAGCTTCTGCGTCGAGATGCCGATCTCCGCGCCGAACCCGAACTCCTCGCCGTCGGTGAACCGCGTCGAGGCGTTCACCATGACGGCGGCCGAGTCGACCAGCGCGACGAACCGCTTCGCGGCGGGCTGCGACGTGGTCACGATCGCCTCGGTGTGCCCGGAGCCGTACGTGCGGATGTGCGTGACGGCGTCCTCGAGGGAGTCGACGACGCGGGCCGCGATGTCCAGCGACAGGTACTCGGCGTACCAGTCGTCCTCGGTCGCCTCCACCACGCCGTCGCCGTACGAGCGGATCCGCTCGTCGCCGTGCACGGTGACACCCGCGTTCTTGAGCGCTTCAAGCGCGCGCGGGACGAACGCGTCGGCGATGTCGGCGTGCACCAGGAACGTCTCCGCGGCGTTGCACACCGACGGGCGCTGCGTCTTGGCGTTCAGCAGGATGTCGACCGCCATGTCGACGTCGGCGGCGGCGTCCACGTACACGGCGCAGTTCCCGACGCCCGTCTCGATGACGGGGACGGTCGACTCCTCCACCACCGAGTTGATGAGCGAGGCGCCGCCGCGCGGGATCAGCACGTCGACCAGCCCGCGCGCGCGCATCAGATGCTTCACCGACTCGCGGGACGTGCCCGGGACGAGCTGCACCGCGTCCGCCGGCACCTCCGTGCCCGCGAGCGCCGCCTGCATCACCTGCACCAGCACGGTGTTGGAGTCGTGCGCCGACGACGAACCGCGCAGCATCGCCACGTTCCCGCTCTTCAGGCACAGCGCGGCGGCGTCCACCGTCACGTTCGGACGCCCCTCGTAGATGATCCCGACGACGCCGAGCGGCACCCTGACCTGCCGCAGCTCCAGCCCGTTCGGCAGCACGCTCCCGCGCACCGACTCCCCCACCGGGTCGGGCAGCACCGCGACCTCGCGCACCGCGTCGGCGATCCGCGCGATGCGGCCCTCGTCCAGGCTCAGCCGGTCGATCATGTACTCGGACGTGCCGTTCTCGCGGGCCCGCGCGACGTCCGCCGCGTTCGCCTTGACGATCTCGGGGGCCGCGGCGGCCAGCGCGTCCGCGATCGCGTGCAGCGCCGCGTCCTTCGCCGCCCGCGGCAGCGGCGCCAGCCCCGCCGCCGCCTCCCGGGCGCGCCGCGCCACCATCAGGAACTGCTCGCGCTCGCTCATCGCGAACTCCTCACTGCTCGGTCAGGACCACCAGGTGGTCGCGGTGGATGATCTCGCGCTCGTACTCGGCGCCCAGCTCGCGCGCCAGCCAGCGGGTCGAACGCCCCATCAGCTCGGGGATCTCGGACGCGTCGTAGTGCACCAGGCCGCGCGCCACGACCCGGCCGCCGGGGTCGCACAGGTCGACGGGGTCGCCGGCCGCGAAGTCGCCCTCGACGCCCGTCACGCCGGCGGGCAGCAGCGACTTGCGGCGCCGCACCACCGCGTCGACGGCGCCCGCGTCCAGCGTGACGCGGCCCTGGCCGGTGGTGGCGTGCGCGAGCCACAGGTCGCGCGTGGACATCCGGCGGGCGTCCGCCGGGTGGAACAGCGTGCCGACCTCGTCGCCGGCCAGCGCGTGCGCCGCGGACGCCGCGTTCGTCAGCACCACGGGGACGCCCGCGATCCGCGCCGCCTCGACCTTGGTGACCATCCCGCCGGTGCCGACCCGGCCGGACCCGCCGAGCTCGACGTCCGCGAGATCGGCCGGGCCGTGCACGTCGGCGATGCGGCGGACACCGGGACGCCGCGGGTCGCCGGTGTACAGCGCGTCGACGTCGGACAGCAGCACGACCGCGTCCGCGCGGGTCAGGTGCGCGACCAGCGCGGCGAGCCGGTCGTTGTCGCCGAACCGGATCTCGTCGGTCGCGACCGTGTCGTTCTCGTTCACGATCGGCAGGATGCCGAGGGTGATCAGCTGCTCCAGGGTGCGCTGCGCGTTGCGGTGGTGCGACCGGCGGATCATGTCGTCCGCGGTCAGCAGCACCTGCCCGACCGTCACCCCGTACCGGGCGAACGAGGAGGTGTAGCGGGCGAACAGCAGGCCCTGCCCGACGCTCGCCGCCGCCTGCTGCGTCGCGAGGTCCCGCGGCCGCCGGGTCAGCCCGAGCGGGCCGAGGCCCGCCGCGATCGCGCCGGACGACACGAACACGATCTCGGCGCCGTCGGCGCGGCGCGCGGCGAGCACGTCCACCAGCGCGTCAATGCGGTTCGCGTCGATCGTGCCCTGCGGGGTGGTCAGCGACGACGAGCCCGCCTTCACCACGATCCGGCGGGCCTTCCCGATCGCCTCGCGCTCGCTCATCGAGCCTCTCTCCTCCGGGGGGTGCGAACCTAGCGGTGGCCGTCCAGGCGGCGGTCGGTGCCGCGCGGGCCCGCCGTCGCCTCGCCGGCGGCGATCTCCGGCTCCCAGTCGAACACGATCGAGTCGTCCGGGGTGCCGATGAGCACGGTCGCGCCGGCGCTCGCGCCCGCCTCGGTCAGCGCGTTCTCCACGCCGAGCCGCGCCAGCCGGTCCGCGAGGTAGCCGACGGCCTCCTCGTTGGCGAAATCGGTCTGCCGCAGCCACCGCACCGGCTTCGCGCCGGTGATCAGGTAGGTGTTGTCGCCGAGGTCCTTCACCTCGAAGTCGGCGCCGCCGTCGACCGGCTCCGGCCGGATCACGATCCGGGTCGGCTCCGCCGGCGGCAGCGACGCCCGGTGCTCCTCGACCATCGCCGCCATCGCGAACGACAGCTCCCGCAGCCCCTCGTGCGACGCCGCCGACACCTCGAACACCTTGAACCCGCGCGCCTCGAACTCGGGCCGCACCATCTCGGCGAGGTCGCGCGCGTCCGGTACGTCCACCTTGTTCAGCACGACGATGCGCGGGCGGTCCGACAGCGGCCGGTCGCCGAGGACCCGGTCGTAGGCCTGCAGCTCGCGCTCGATGACCTCGAAGTCGCTGACCGGGTCGCGGCCCGGCTCCGGCGTCGCGCAGTCCAGCACGTGCGCGAGCGTCGAGGACCGCTCGATGTGGCGGAGGAACTCAAGGCCCAGGCCGCGGCCCTCGCTCGCGCCCTCGATCAGGCCCGGCACGTCCGCGACGGTGAACGCGGTGTCGCCCGCGCTCACCACCCCGAGGTTCGGGACCAGCGTGGTGAACGGGTAGTCGGCGATCTTCGGCTTGGCCGCCGACAGCGCCGCGATCAGCGACGACTTCCCGGCGCTCGGGAAGCCGACGAGCGCCACGTCCGCGACGCTCTTCAGCTCCAGCACCACGTCGCGCTCCTCGCCCGGCTCGCCGAGCAGCGCGAACCCGGGCGCCTTGCGCTTGGCGGTCGCGAGCGCCGCGTTCCCGAGGCCGCCCTGGCCGCCGCGCGCGATGACGAACCGGGTGCCCTCGCCGACGAGGTCAGCGAGGATCGTGTCGCCCTCCTTCACCACGGTGCCGTCCGGGACGGGCAGCACCACGTCGGCGCCGTCCGCACCGGTCCGGTGCCCGCCCTGCCCGGGACGCCCGTTCGACGCCTTGCGGTGCGGCCGCCGGTGGTACTCCAGCAGGCTCGCCGCGTTGGAGTCCACGACCAGCACGACGCTGCCGCCGCGGCCGCCGTTCGCCCCGTCCGGGCCGCCGAGCGGCTTGAACTTCTCCCGGTGGATCGACGCGCAGCCGTTGCCGCCGCTGCCCGCGGCGACGTGCAGCACCACCCGGTCGACGAACTGCGCGCCCGAACCCGCTCCAGCGGCCACGGTGGATCCTCCTCGGTGTCGGCCCTCGGACGGGGCGCCCCGCGGACGGGACGCCCATGAACAGGGCAAAGGGGCGGACCTTCAGCGGTCCGCCCCTTGGAAAACGTCTGATGCAGGCGGACTACTCCGCCGGCGGGACGATGCTCACGGCGTTGCGGCCGCGGTACCGGCCGAACTGCACCGCGCCCGCGACCAGCGCGAACAGCGTGTCGTCGCCGCCGCGCCCGACGCCGGGGCCGGGGTGGAAGTGGGTGCCGCGCTGCCGGACGATGATCTCGCCCGCGTTGACGACCTGGCCGCCGAACCGCTTCACGCCGAGGCGCTGGGCGTTGGAGTCGCGACCGTTACGGCTGGACGATGCGCCCTTCTTGTGTGCCATGTGACCGCTCTCCCTTACTTCCCGGAGTTGATGCCGGTGATCTTGACCTCGGTGTACGGCTGGCGGTGGCCCATCCGCCGCTTGTAACCGGTCTTGTTCCGGTAGTGCATGATGTTGATCTTCGGGCCCTTGACCGCGCCGAGGATCTCGGCGGTCACCTCGTAGCGGGCCAGGTCGGCCGAGCCGCTGACGACGTTGTCGCCGTCCACCACCAGCAGCGCCGGGAACGTGACGGTCGAGCCGACCTCGCCGGCCAGCTTGTCGACGGTCAGCACGTCATCGACGGCGACCTTCTCCTGCCTGCCGCCTGCGCGGACAATCGCGTACACCGCGGAAACCTCTCGTCTGCGCGCGCTTCCGGACTGAACCGGTCCCACGCGTGGTCTACCAGCCCCCGGATGAGGGCCTACCCCCGGCACCGGGCCGAAGGCGGCACGCCAGGGCGGAACCCCGGCGCTCTCTGCTGTTCCCCGCCGGATCGGCGGAGTGCGCACCGGACGAGCCCCGGACGGGCCTCGCGGTGCTGGTCCGGACGCGCCACAACGCGCGCCGAACCCCAAGTGTACTGCATCCCCTGCGCCCGCCGCGTCGTGCCGGCCCGGCCCTCCGCCGGGCC
>NZ_WBMR01000150.1 GCF_008923365.1 Actinomadura montaniterrae | reverse complement strand
GGCCCCCGCGAGCGCCGCCCCCGGACGGCCCGGACCCGACCCCGCGCCCCGGCCCGCCGGGCTCGCCTGGCACGCCTGCCCCGCCAAGGACCCGGTCGAGGGCACCCGCCTCAAGGGCCTGCAGTGCGCGGCCCTCCGCGTCCCGCTGGACTACGCGCACCCGAACGGCGAGCAGATCACCCTGGCGCTGTCCCGCGCGCGGCACACCGCGAAGAAGAGCCAGGGCGTCATGCTGCTCAACCGGGGCGGGCCCGGCGCGCACGGCCGCGACCTCGCGGCCGTCTTCCGCACGGCGATGCCCAAGAGCGTCGCTGCGTCCTACGACTGGATCGGGTTCGACCCGCGCGGCGTCGGCGCGAGCAGGCCCGCGCTGGTCTGCGACAGGAGCTACCAGGACCCGGGCCACGCGCGTCCCGACACCGTCCCGGAGAACGCCGCCGCCGAGCGGGCGTGGAAGAAGCGGGCCCGCGCCTACGCCCGCGACTGCGCGAAGCGGTACCGGACGGTCCTGCCGCACATGGGGACGGCCGACTGGGTGCGCGACATGGACGCGATCCGCCGGGCGCTGCACCAGCAGAAGATCAACTATTTCGGCTACTCCTACGGCACGTACCTCGGCGCCGTGTACGCCACGACCTACCCGGACCGCGTCCGCCGCATGGTGCTCGACAGCGTCGTCAAGCCCAGCGGCGTCTGGTACGGCGACAACATCGACCAGAACGTCGCGTTCGAGAAACGGATCAAGGCGTACTTCGCCTGGGTGGCCCGGCACCACGCGATCTACAGGCTCGGGAGGAGCGAGGGGCAGGTCGCCGGGGCCTACGCCCGCGCCCGCGCCGCGCTCAAGGCCAAGCCGATCGACGGCAAGATCGGCCCCGACGAGCTCGACGACACGTTCCTCGCCGACGGCTACGGCGACTACGGCTGGGCCCCGCACGCCGCCGCCCTGTCGGCGTACGCCGTCCGGCACGACCCGGGCCCGCTCCGCAAGGCGTGGCAGCGGCCGTCCTGGCTCGACCAGAACAACTACGCGGTCTACAACGCCGTCCAGTGCCGCGACGCCGCCTGGCCGCGCGCCTGGGAGCGCTGGCACACCGACAGCGTCCGCCTCTATCGCGAGGGCTACAAGTTCGAGACCTGGAGCAACACCTGGTACAACGCGCCCTGCGCGTTCTGGGGCGCGCCCGGCGGGCGGCCGCCCAGGGTGGGCGCCGGGTCGTCGGTCGCACCGATGCTGCTGGTGCAGGGCACCGAGGACGCCGCCACCCCGTATCCGGGCGCGCTGGAGACCCACCGCCTGTTCCCGACGTCCCGGCTGCTCGTGCAGGTCGGCGGCGGCAACCACGGGGTGACGCTGTCGGGCGACCGGTGCGTCGACCGCACCGTCGTCGCCTACCTGGGCAAGGGCGCGCTGCCGGCGGACCGGCCGGGCCCCGACGCCACCTGCAAGGCCCCGGCGCCGCCGCAGCCCGCCGCCGCCAAGAAGCCCGGACGGTCCCACCACGCCGCCACGCACAAGTGAATCCGCCGGTGGGGGAGCCGGTGGAGGTACGAGGGCCGGGGACGTCATAGGCTTGTCGGCGTGGTGCTGACAGTGCTGTACGCCGCGCCGGCCGCCGCCGTGCCCGCGCCCGGGTCCGGGAGCCGGTAGCCGTGCGCATGCTGGGGTCGCTGCCGGTCCGGGTCCTCGACGACCGGTACCGCGCGGAGGCGCTCGCGATCCTCGACGCCGACCCGGTGGCCAACGTGTTCGTGGGCTCCCGCGTGCACGCGGCCGGGCTCGACCCCCGCCGCCTCGGCGCCCAGATGTGGGGCTACATGCGCGACGGGCGGCTGTCCGCGCTGTGCTACTCGGGCGCCAACCTGATCCCGGTCGCCGCCGGGCCGGAGGCGATCCGCGCGTTCGCCGAGCGGGCGCAGGCGCAGGGCCGGCGCTGCTCGTCGATCGTCGGCCCGGTCGACGCGGTCGGCGACCTGTGGGAGATCCTCGCGCCGTACTGGGGGCCGCCGCGGGCCGTCCGCGCGTCCCAGCCGGTGATGGCGACCTCCGCCGTCCCGGACGTGCCGGCCGACCCGGGGGTCCGGCGGGTGCGGATGGAGGAGTTCGACGTCGTCTACCCGGCGTGCGTCGCGATGTTCACCGAGGAGGTCGGGGTCTCCCCGAACAGCGGCGACGGCGGCGTGCTGTACCGGGCGCGGGTCGCCGAGCTGATCCGCGACGGCCGCGCGTTCGCCCGCATCGAGGACGGTCGGGTGATGTTCAAGGCGGAGGTCGGCGCCGTCACCCCGCGCGCCTGCCAGGTGCAGGGCGTGTGGGTCCCGCCGGACCTGCGCGGGCAGGGGCTGTCGATCTCGGGCATGTCCGCGGTCGTGCGGGAGGCGCTGCGCGGCATCGCGCCGACGGTGTCGCTGTACGTCAACGACTACAACACGCGGGCGCGGGCCGCCTACCGCCGCGTCGGCTTCGCCGAGCACGGCTCGTTCATGTCGATCCTCTTCTAGCCGCCGGTTCCAGCCGCCGGTTCCAGCCGCCGGTTCCAGCCGCCGGCCGACATTTCCGGAGACGTCGGACTTGTCGGAGCGTGCCGGATCTGCGACGGACGCCTGACTCGATGGCCGATCGGCCGGTACGATCCCGCCGTGGAGTTCGCCGAGGCGTTCCGGCAGGCCGTCCAGGCGAGCGGGCTCACCCTGGAGCGCCTCCGCCACCGGCTCGGCCGGCGCGGGCTGCCCGTCAGCGTGGCCACGCTGAGCCACTGGCAGCGCGGCCGCAGCCGCCCCCGTTCCCGCGCCGCCGTCGCGATCCTGGAAGAGGTCCTCGAGGTGCCGCCCGGCACGCTGACCGGACCGCTGGACGAAGCGGGCAGCGCCCCCGTCGCGCAGCGTGCGGGCGGACCGTCCGGCGCGCCGCCCGCCACGGCGGGCGAGCTGTGGCCCGATCCGCGAACGTACGCCGACCTCGTGGGGCAGCTCGACCGGTCCGGCGACCACCGGCTCGAACGGCTCAGCGTCCACGACGTCTACCGGCTGGACGCGGACGGCCCCCGCTGGACGCTGTCGGTCCGCGCGGTGCTGCGCGCGGCCGGCGACGACGTCGACCGCGTCGTCTGCGTCCACCGGACGGGCCCGGACGCCGGCGCGGGCGACGCCCTCCCGGCCGGGCCCGTCGCCGGGGCGGCGGAGCTGTCGGGCGTCCGGTACTGCCGGCCCGGGCGGGTCCGCGCAGGCGGCGGGCTCATGGCGTTCGAGCTGGTCTTCGACCGCGTGCTCACGGCCGGGGAGACGGCGGTGATCGAGTACGACCTCCGGGAGTCCGGACCGGACCCCGGCGGGCCGCCCGACGGCTACGACCGGCGCTTCTCCCGGCCCGTGCACGACTACGTCGCGATCGTCCAGTTCGGCGCCGGCCGGCTGCCCGCCCGCTGCTACGGCTTCACCGCCGACGGGCCGCGCGCGCCCCGGCGGCGCCTCGGCGAACTGTGGATCGGCACGTCGGGGAGCGCGAACATCGCGGTCGGGCCCGTCCGGCACGGCATCGTCGGAGTCGAGTGGGAGTGGGAGTGACGGAACGGGCGGTCGACTTCGGGGCGGCGGCACCTTACAGTGAGGCCGAAGGTCGTGAACACGCCAGTCAAGGCCGTGAAGCGGGGGCCGGCCGGAGCGGATCCGGAGGCCGAGCAGTGCAGAGCGTCGCGGCGGAGGACGACCTCCTCCAGGTCCTGCGGTACGGGCCGTTCAACGTGGCGCTGCACGCCGCCATCCAGGCGCGCGGCCTCAGCCTCGAAGCGCTGCGCCGCCGGCTCGAGGCGCAGGGCGTCGCCGTCAGCCTGTCCACGCTGAGCTACTGGCAGCGCGGCCGGACCCGTCCCGAACGCGCCGGGTCGCTGCGCGCCGTCCGCGGCCTGGAGGTCATCCTCGAACTGCCCCGGCACTCCCTGCTCACCCTGCTCAAGCCGAACGCCGAGCGGCCGCCGGGCCCGTGGCAGCCGATCGAGGAGCTGTGCCCCGAACCCGGCGTCCGGGACCTGCTCGACGAGATCGGCGGCCACGGCCCGGGCGGCGAGCGGCTGCTCACCGGGCTCAGCCTGCACGACCAGCACGTCATCGGCCGCCACCGGGAGCTGCGCGAGGTCCGCACCCGCGCGGTGTTCCAGGCGCAGCGCCGCGGCGTCGACCGCTGGATCGCCGTCTACCACCACCCGCACGGCGTGCTGCCGGCGTCGCGGACCGCGCGCGGCTGCCGGTTCGGCCGCGTCCGGATGGACGCCTCCAGCGGCCTCATCGCCGCCGAGCTGCTGTTCGACCGGGCGCTCGGCCGCGGCGAGACGTACCTGCTGGAGTACGGCTTCGGGTTCGGCGAGTCCGGGCCGCCCGCCACCGAGGAGGGCCGCGGGTTCCGCACGCCGCAGCACGAGTACCTCATCGAGGTGAGCTTCCACCCGGCCGCGCTGCCCGCCCGCTGCTACCGGACGTGGCGCCCCGACGGCCACACCGCCCTGGAGGACGCCGCCGACCTGCGGCTGTCCAGCTACCACAACGTCCACTTCATCGAGTTCGGCATGCCGGCCGGCTACCACGGCATCCGCTGGGAGTGGTCCTAGCTCAGGTGACGAGGAGGCCGAGGAGGCGGTCGAGCTCGGCGGCGGGGTCCCCGGTGAGGCCGGCGTGCACCGGACCCGGCTGGACGATCGTGCTGCGCGGCGCCGTCAGCCACCGGAACCGCGCGCCCGGCGCCTCCTTCGCGGCCTGCCCGGCGCCCGCGCCGCCGCAGCAGATCGCCTCCACGCCCTTCAGCGCGGACCGCACGCCGTCCAGGTCCAGCGACGGGTCCAGCGCGCGCAGCCGCGGCTCGTCCAGGTGGGTGCGGCAGCCGAGGTAGTCCAGCGCCCGGCAGTACACCACCACGCCCACGTTCATGCTCTCGCCGCGCTCGACCCGCGGGACGACGCGCAGCGCCGCGTACTCGAACACCGTGGGCTCCCCGGCCGCCCGGATGTTGCTCGTGGGGACGTCGCTCACGAGGGACCGCCCAGCCAGCCCGGACGGTTCTCGCCGCGCCGCGCCCCGGTGTCCGGCCGGTGGGCGCTGACGTCCAGGTCGGGCAGCCAGTCGCGGGGCTTGCCGGCGCGCGGCAGCAGGATGTCCACGTACGCGTCGCGCAGCTCCCGCGGGCCGGCGAACTCGGGCTCGTTCTCCAGCCACCGGTCGGGCACCAGCGCGGTCACCTCGCGCAGCAGCCCCTCGGTGATCTTCGGCGCCAGCTCGGCCTCCGCCTCCTCCAGCCGCGTCGCGAACGGGGTGAGCACGTGGTCGTCCACGTCGTAGGGGCCGGCGAACAGCCGCGCGGCGTTCGCCCAGGCGTGGTGGAAGATGAGGCTCGCGCCGTGGTCGATCAGCCACACGTCCCCGTGCCAGACCAGCATGTTCGGGTTGCGCCAGCTGCGGTCGACGTTGCCGATGAACGCGTCCAGCCACAGCACCCGCGACGCGAACAGCCGGTCCGGCCGCCAGCCGAGCGGGTCGAACCCGAGCGAGCCGGGCAGGAAGTCGACGCCGAGGTTCCAGCCGGGGCTGGCCTTCAGCAGGTCCTGCACGTCGGGGTCCGGCTCGTGCCGGCCGATCGCCGGGTCGAGGTCGATGAGCACCTGGTCGGGCACCCGGAAGCCGAGCCGCCGCGCCAGCTCGCCCGCGATCACCTCGGCGATCAGCGCCTTGCGGCCCTGCCCGGCGCCGTGGAACTTCATGACGTAGGTGCCGAGGTCGTCGGCCTCGACGACGCCCGGCAGCGACCCGCCCTCGCGCAGCGGCGTCACGTAACGGATGGCGGTCACATGTGGCAACACGCCGCAACGCTACCGGGTGCGCGCGGGCCCGGGATAATCGGCGGCATGGCCGCTGAGCTGCTCGACCTGTCCGTCCCGATCACCACCGGAATGCCGGTGTACCCGGGCGACCCGGAGGTGGCGGCCGTCCCGGCGCTGACGGTCGCGGACTCCGGTGTGAACGTCTTGCGGCTGCACATGGGGTCGCAGACCGGCACCCATGTGGACGCCCCGTTCCATATCGACGACGCGCTGCCCCGCCTCGACGAGCTGCCCCTCGCCCGCTTCACCGGCCCGGCCGTCGTGATGGACGCGCGCGGCCTCCCTCCCCGCACCCCCATCGGCCCGGACCTGCTCCCGGACGGCCTCGCGCCCGGCGCCGTGCTGCTCATCGCGACCGGCTGGTCGTCGCGCTGGGGCACGGACGACTACCTCGCCCATCCGTACCCGTCGCCGGAGACGGCCGAGGCCGTCGTCGCCGCGGGCGTCCGGACGGTCGGCATCGACGCCCTCAGCGTCGACCGCACCCCGCCGCCCGGCTCGGACGACTTCTCGCTCGCCGCGCACCGCGTCCTCTGCGGCGCCGGCGCCGTCATCGCCGAGAACCTCACCGGCCTCGGCCCGCTCGTGGCCGCGCAGGCCGAGGGACGCCCGATCGAGGTCTCCCTCTTCCCGATCGCCCTCGCCGGCGCCGACGGAGCCCCCGTCCGCGCCGTCGCCCGGCTCGGCGCCCGATAAGGCTCGCGGCGCGCGATAAGGCTCGCGGGGCGGGCGCGACGCGTCCATCATGGGATGCCGGGATGAGCGGAGGGCGGCTCGATGCGGGTTTCGTGGGTGACGGACCAGGGGAGCCCGGAGCGGCTCAACGAGGATTTCGTGGCGGCGGCTCCGGGCGCCGTGGTGGTGCTGGACGGGTGCGGGCTGCCGCTCGGCACCGACCTCGGGTGCGTGCACGGGACGGCCTGGTACGCGCGGTCGCTCGGGACGCGGCTGCTCGCGCGCATGCTGGACGGCCTCGGGCCGCAGGCCGGGCCGCCCGTCGCGCCGCCGGAGGGGGCGCACCGCCCGGCCCGGCGCCCGCTGGTGGCGCGGCTGGCCGGGGCCATCGCGGACGTGGCGGCCGCGCACCGGGCGAGCTGCGACCTGACCGTCCCGACCACTCCGGCGGCGACGGTGCTGGCGGTGCGCCTCCGCGGCGACCTGGTGGACTACCTGGTGCTGGCCGACTCGACGATCCTGCTGGAGCGCGTCACCGGCGAGGTGGAGGAGATCACCGGCGGTCCCTACTACGCCGCGGCGGACCCGGGCGCGGCGGAGGCCGCCATCACCGGGACGGTCCCGGTGGGGGAGCTGCGCCGGGTGCTGATGCTGACGGACGGGGCGACCCGTCTCGCCGACACGTTCGGCGCCACGGGCTGGGACGGCCTGGCGCGGTTCGCGGCCGAGCAGGGGCCCGGCGCGGTCGTCGCGCGGACGCGCGAGGCCGAGCGCTCCGACCCGCAGGGCCGGCGGTGGCCGCGCCGCAAGATCCACGACGACGCGACGCTGGCCATCTGCGCGTTCCCGCACTCCTGACGCACTTCCGATCCCGCCGGGCGGGACGGCGCCGCGAACGCTCCACCGGCCGGCCGTAGGGTGGCGCGGACCGACGGAGAGGGGCCGCCCCATGCGGTTGGGGATCACCATGTTCGCGACCGACCTGACCATGCCGCCGCACGAGCTGGCCAGGGAGGCCGAGGACCGCGGGTTCGCCTCGCTGTACGTCCCCGAGCACACCCACATCCCGGTGGCGCGGGAGACGCCGCCGCCGACCGGCGACGCGGCCCTGGCGCCCGAGTACGCGCGCACCCTCGACCCGTTCGTGGCGCTCGCCGCGGCGGCGGCCGTGACGGAGCGGATCACCCTCGGCACCGGCATCCTGCTGCCCGCGCAGCGCGAGCCGATCGTCACCGCGAAGGCCGTCGCGACGCTCGACCGGATCGCGGGCGGGCGGGTCGCGCTCGGCGTCGGCTACGGCTGGAACGCCGAGGAGGGCGCCGACCACGGCGTCCCGTGGAAGCGGCGCCGCGCCGTCGTGCGCGAGCACGTGCTGGCGATGCGCGAGCTGTGGACGAGGGATGAGGCGTCGTTCAAGGGCGAGTTCGTGAGCTTCGAGCCGAGCTGGTCGTGGCCGAAGCCCGCGGGCCGCGTCCCCGTGCTGCTCGGCGGCGCGCCCGGGCCGACCCTGTTCGCGCACATCGCCGAGTACGGGGACGGGTGGATGCCGATCGGCGGCGCCGGCATCCGCGAGGCCCTCCCGGACCTGCGCCGCGCCTGCGCGGACGCGGGACGCGACATGGTCCCGGTCGTCCCGTTCGGGACCGTGCCGAGTGCGGAGAAGCTCGGCTACTACGCGTCGATCGGCGTCGAGGAGGTCGTGCTGCGCGTCCCGGGAGGCGGCCGGGACGCGGTCCTGCCGGTGCTGGACGAGTACGCCCGCACCTACCTGTGACGGGTCTCGGCACGGGCGGCCGCGTCCTCGGCTGCTAGCGGACCATCCGGAAGCAGAAGAAGGTCGGGAACCGGTAGATCTGACCCTTCCCGGCCTTCACCGCGCCCAGGATCAGGAACACCCACTGCCCGAAGAGCGCCTCCAGGTACGGGAAGGCGAGCGGGATCAGGAACCAGGGGCTCTCGGTGGCGATCGTCACCGGGACGCAGACCGCCCCCACCGCCAGGAAGTGGATCAGCAGCGTGATCTGGAGGTTCAGCGCCTGCGCCGCGTGGAACCGGATGAACGGCGACTCGCGCATCTTCACCAGGTAGATGATCAGCGGCGCGAGGAACGAGATCACGAGCATGCCGACGTAGGCGAAGATCGCCCATGTGGTGTCGTCGTTGCGCGGCGGCGGGTACTGCGGCCCGTGCGGGACGCCGGGCGGCCCGTAACCCCAGCGCGGGTCGTACGGCCCTCCGGGAGGGGGACCCGGTGGCTGCCCGTACGGCTCCCCGTAGGGCGGTGGCTGCTCGGTCACGGGGGATTCCTTCGTGGCTGCGGGGGTTCGTCGTATGAATCCTAAAGTGCGCTACGGCCACGGCCCATGAGGGACGGCGAGCGGCCCGGCGACGGCGCGTGCGCGTCCCCGTCCGGGAGCGTGGACGTGCCGGCGATCCCGGACGCGGCGCCCGCCGCCGTCGCCGGGAAGATCATCGGCAGCGTCCGGCCGAGCCGATCCGGGTGTCCGGTCCGCCCGCTGGGCGGGACCCGGCGCACCGGGCACTCCCGCGCGCATTTTAGAATCTCGTTCGGCTCACAAGGAGGCTGAATGAGCGGGGCGATGACCGAACGGCACATGCTCGGGGAGGACGAGGCGGCGCCGCTGGCCGGGCTCGCCGCCCGGGTCCGCGCGCTGACCGAGGCCGCCGTCCTCACCGGCGTCGGCGCGGACGAGGCGCGCGCCGTCGCGGACGAGATCGCCGCGCTGACCGAGCGGCTCCGGGCTGTGCGGCGGGACGCGCCGCCGTTCCTCGTCACCGACGGGCACCGCATGGACCGGCAGGGCGGCAACCCGGTCACCGGCGTCCTCAACCCGATCGCGCCGCCCGTCGACCTCGACGTCACCGCGGACGGCATCGTCCGCGCCGAGTTCACCCTCAGCGACGTCTACGAGGGGCCGCCGTCCTACGTGCACGGCGGGATGTCGGCGATGGTCCTCGACCAGGCGCTCGGCATGGCCGCCGCGCAGACGGGCGTCGGCGGGATGACCGCGACCCTGGAGCTGCGCTACCGGCGGCCGACGCCGCTCGGCGTGCCGCTGACCGTCGAGGCCAAGGCGAGCCGCGTCGAGGGCCGCAAGATCTACGCGTCCGGGACGATCGCGGGCCCCGACGGCCGCGTCACCGTCGAGGCCACCGCGATGTTCGTCACGCCGCAGCACTTCCTGGTCCACGAGCGCTGAGCGCACCCGGCGGGCGCGCCGGCCGGTCAGGCGGGCGCGCCCGCCTCCCGGACGGCCCGCGCCCGGGCCGGGTCGGGCAGCAGCGCGAGCGCGCCGAGCGTCAGCACCGACGACACGATCATCGCGACCGCGATCGCCCACCAGCCGTAGTCGTGCAGCAGCCACGTCGCGAGCAGCGGCGCCGGCCCGCCCGCGATCACGGACGCGAGCTGGTAGCCGATGCCCGCCCCGCCGTACCGCAGCCGGGTCGGGAAGCTCTCGGCGATCAGCGACGCCTGCGGCCCGTACTGCACCGCGTGCGGGATCTGCGCGACGACCACGGCGATCACCACCAGCGCCGCCGCCTTGGTGTTGATCAGCCCGAAGTACGGGAACGCGATGACCGCGATGAGCAGCGACCCGACCGCGTAGACGCGCCGCCCGCCGATCCGGTCGCCGAGGTGCCCGGCCGCCGGGATCGTGAACAGCTCCAGCACCGCCGCCGCCGTCACCGCGCTCAGCGCCAGCCCCTGCCGCATCCCGAGGTCCTTGTGGATGTACGTCAGGGCGAACGAGGTGAAGATGTAGAACGGCATCTGCTCCGAGCACCGCAGCAGCGCGCTCAGCACGATCTCCTTCGGGTGCCGCCGCACGACCTCGGCGACCGGCACCCGCGCGACCTCCCGCTTCTCCACCACCTCGGCGAACAGCGGCGTCTCCATCACCCGGACCCGCACGAACAGCCCGACCGCGACGAGCACCAGGCTGAACAGGAACGGAACCCGCCACGCCCAGTCGCTGAACGCCTTGTCCGCCGACAGCGCGATGGCCGTCATCATCCCGGTGCCGAGGATCAGCCCGATCGGCACCCCGATCTGCGGCAGGCTCGCCATCAGCCCGGTCCGCCGCCGGTCGCCCCACTCCATCGACAGCAGCACCGAGCCGCTCCACTCGCCGCCGACCGCGATGCCCTGCAGGACGCGCAGCACCACCAGCAGCACCGGCGCCGCCGCGCCGATCGAGTCCGTCCCCGGCAGCACCCCGATGAGCGCGCTGGAGATCCCCATCAGCACGAGCGTGACGATCAGCATCGCCTTGCGGCCGAGCCGGTCGCCCCAGTGCCCGAAGATCGCCGCGCCGACGGGCCGCGCCGCGAACCCGACCGCGTACGTCGCGAACGCCGACAGCGTCCCCGCGTAGTCGCTCGACGCGGGGAAGAACACGTCCTTGAAGACGATCGCCGCCGCGGTGTTGTAGAGGAAGAAGTCGTACCACTCGATCGAGGTGCCGATCACGCTCGACACCGCGGCCAGCCGCACCTGCCGCCGCCGCTCGCCGCCGTCCGCCGCGCGGGCCCGCGCCGCGTCCCCGGGATCAAGGGCCATGGGAGCCGTCCCTTCCCGACCGCCCCCGCCGGTCCCTGCCGTTCGTGACCACGGGGATTCCCCGGGCGGCCCGTCCGGAAACCGCTTTCCGGCCGTTCGGCGGGGCTTCGGTCAGCGCGGCCGGACGAGCGGGAGGAACACCAGGTCGACGATCTCGGCGATGGTCGCGTCCGTGATCGGCTCCGGGCCGTTCATCAGGTGCTCGTTGCGGAGCAGGGCGACGGGCAGGGTCGCGATGCGCGGGACGAGGGACTCCTGCCGCGCCTCCCCGCGGGCGACGGCCCGCGCGAGGACGGTCAGCATCGTGCCGGGCTCGCCGCGGGCGAGTTCCTCGCGCAGGCCGGCCATCGTCTCCGGGTCGCGGCGCGCGTCCATCACCAGGCCGCGGAGGATCTCGGCTCCGGCCGGGGAGCTCATCCGGTCGGCCGCGGCCCGCAGGAGGGCGATGACGTCCGAGCGGAGCGCGCCGGTGTCGGGCGGGCTCTCCGGCCGCACGACGAGCTGCCGGTAGGCGGCGAGGGCGAGCGAGGTGCGGCTGGGCCAGCGCCGGTAGATCGCCGTCTTGTTCGTGCCGGCGCGGGCGGCGACCCGGTCCATCGTGAAGCCGTCGTACCCCCGGTCGGTCAGCTCGTCGACGGCGGCCTGCAGGACGGCCTGCTGGACCTCCGCCGCGCTGCGCCTCGGGCGCCTCGTCCGGTCGCCGTCACCGTGCGCCGGGTCCCGCACGGCGTCGTCGTCCGGTTCCATGGCCGCCCTCCAGAAGACTCGTCAGTACCTTTTCCTCAGCCCAGGCCGTAGATTACGCGGCTCCTGAAGGGACTATAAGTCCCTTGCAAGGGGACTCTCAGTACCTTAAGGTTCGTGGCGGGCGGCCGGCGCGCCGCCCGTGGACCCCGCGTGTGCTTCTGCCTGGGGGAACGATGATCCAGACGGTCTTCAGCAGCGACGAGTTCGCACCCGATCGGCGGTTGGCCGCCTTCGACGACTTCCAGGTCACCAGCGCGCACCCGATGCGCGTCGTGGACGACGGGCCGCGGGCGTTCCAGGCGACGGTGCGGGCGCTCGATCTCGGGGCGGCGGACGTGGTCGAACTGACCTGCTCGGCGGCCGAGGTGCGGCGGCCTCCGCCGCTCATCCGCGCGTGCGACCCGGAGCTCTACGCGGTCGTGTTCCCTTTGCGCGGCCGGATCGTCGTGGACCAGGCCGGGCGCCGGGCCGAATTGGACGAACGCGAGCTCGCGGTCTACGACAGCGGCCGTCCGCTGCGGGTGCGGATCACGGCGGGGGAGCGGCCGGCCAGGCTCGTGCGCGCCCAGGTGGCCCGCACCCTGGTGTCGCACCCGGAGCGGGCCGACCGGATCGTCGCGGTCCCGCTCTCCGGTAGGTCGGGGGTGGGGGCGCTACTCACCGAGTTCCTCGTCCGGCTGACCACGGACGCCGGCACCTACCGTCCGGCCGACGTCCCCCGGCTGGGCGGAATAACGGTCGACCTCCTGAACGCGCTGATCGCGCACCATGCGGACGCCGAACCGCCGGACGACTCATCGCCGCGCGCGCTTCTGCCGAGCATCAAGGAGTACGTGTGGCGGCACCTGCACGATCCCGGTCTGTCGCCGCGTTCGATCGCCGCCGCGCACCACATCTCGGTCAGCTACCTGCACCGGCTGTTCCAGTCGCAGGGCATGGCGGTCGGCGCGTGGATCCGCGGGCTCCGCCTCGAACGCGCGCGCCGCGATCTCGGGGACCCGGCGCTGGACGCGGTGCCGATCCGGCGGATCGCGACGCGCTGGGGATTCAACGACCACGCCACCTTCACCCGCGCGTTCCGCGCGGCCTACGGCATGGCCCCGAGCGACCATCGCCGCCGTGCTCTCGAGTCGGCACCGGGCCGGACCTCGTAGTCCTGCGGCCCGCATAGAGCCGGCTCTGCCACCGCCTCGACGGGCGGCGGCAGAGCCGGATCGCGAGCCGCGCGGCCGGGGCGTAGGTACCGCGCGGCCCGCCGCCGGGTCAGGGCAGGACCCGCCGGGTCAGGGCAGGACCACCCCGCCGAGCTCGGCGCCGCGTCCCTGCACCCCGAGCGTGCTGGAGTAGAACGTGGTGCCTGCGGCGGTGGACACGCCGGACGCGCCGCCGTTCAGCATGTACAGCGCGCCTCCGCCGTCGTTCTCGCCGCTGGCGCCGGCGGTGAGGTCGGCCTTGCCGTCGCCGTTGAGGTCGGCGAGCGACACCTGGGAGCCGAACAGGTCGTTCTGCTCGGCGTGGCCCGTCACGTCCCCGCTGTCCTCGCTGATCTGCTGGGCGCCACTGCCGGTCACTCCGCCCGGCCCGCCGTACAGGACGGTGACCGCGCCCGCCCCGGCGACGGTGCCGATGGCCTCCCCGGGCGCGCCGACGGCGATGTCCGCTCGGCCGTCGCCGTTGACGTCGCCGGTCGCCACGGACGCGCCGAACGAGTCTCCGCGCTCCTCGGTGCCGGGTACGCCGCTGGTGTCCTGGTCGAGGACGGTGGCGGCGCCGACCCCCGACGCGGTGCCCGGGTACACCCGGACCTGGCCGCCGCGGTCGGTGTCCACGCCCGCGACCAGGTCGGGGCGCCCGTCGCCGTCGACGTCGCCGGCGGCCAGCGCGTGCGCCGGCGCGTCGGACGAGGTGTACGCCGGGGTGTCGGCGAGCCCGGTCGAGGCGCCCTTGTAGACGTTGAGCCGCAGGGACGGGTCCTGCCCGTCGATGCCGTCCCAGACGTAGGCGTACGCCAGGTCGGCGTGACCGTCGCCGGTGAAGTCGGCGGCGGTGGTGGACACCCGGACGGTCTCGCCCTTCCCGCTGCCGACGGCGGTGGTCGTCCCGGCCAGGTCGCCCGAGGCCAGGCCGCGGTAGAGGGTGAAGGAACCGCGGCCTCCGGCGATCAGATCGGGCCTGCCATCACCGGTGACGTCGGCGGCGCTAACGGTGACCGGGCCGTGGTTCTCGCCGCCGTCACCGGCGCCGAATGCCACGGCCCTGGACGACAGGCCGCTCGCACTGCCGTAAACGACGGTGATGCTGCCGCCTATCCAGGGACCGTTGGAATTCTCGCCGTCGGCGACCACGGCGAGGTCGGCGTAACCGTCGAGGTCGAAATCGGCCGAGGCGAGGGAGGCGCCGAATCCGTCGTCCGCCTCCGAGCCGCCCGGGATCCCGGCGCTCTCCTGCGAGATGACCTGCGGTGGGACGAGTCGGGGCCGGACGCGCTCCCGTAGACGACGGTGACGAACCCTGCCCGGGCGGCGCCGTTCGCGCTGCCGAGCGGGCTGCCGAGCGCCAGGTCGCGGTGGCCGTCGCCGTTGAAGTCGCCGGGCTGCGCGGGCACCCGGGGAGCGGCGTGCGCGGGCACGGCGGACAGGCCCGCCGTGCCGGCGGCCGCGGCCGTGACCGCGGCGAGCGCGGCGCCGCGCAGGCGCCGATTGCGTCGAGTCATGGGCACATCCTTCTGGCGGGGTGAGCCTAATCGAGAATGGATCGCGCAGGGAGGAAGACGAATCAGGCAGCGCCCGGAGAACGGTTCACCTGCGCCGAGACGCCAAGACGCCCGTATGGAGGCGCGCCGAGCCCGCCGCATTTCGCATTTCCCCCGTTGATCACTCCGGAAAGCTAACAGGAGAAGGCGCGGCGGGCTTTGACGATGAGCGGACACCGCTTGACGATCGCTCCACGCCCGCCTCGCCGTGAGGCCGCCGCGGGGCCGCCGCGGGGCCGGTCTCCGTTGACGGGACCATCAAACAGACAATACTGTCTGAGTGATGGCGGGGGCCGGGCGTCCCCGCGCGTGTACCGGACGTGTACCGCCATCCGCCATCGTGCTCGCTGAGGCTCTGTCACCGATCGGAGGAATGATGGACGGGGCGGCGACTACGACGATCCCTCCCGACGACGTGACCGGCGCGGCCGCGCGGCACGGGTTCGGCGCACTCTCCGACGTCCGGCGCGAGGTGACCGCGACGACGGCCATCGCCGGCGGCGCCGCGACCGCCGTGGTGTGCGTCCTGCTCATGTGGCTGCTGTCGCTCGTCCCCGGGTCCACGGACGTGTTCTCCTGGGTCCACTCGCTGGCGTACCCGATCCACTTCGTCCTGCTGATGGGCTTCATCTGGGGGATCGTCTACGCGATCCGCGGCCTGACCGTCGGCTCCCGGGCGACGTACCTGTTCGAGGGCGGGCTGGTCGCCCGCCGCCGCAGCGGCCCGCTGGTGATCGCCTGGGGCGACCTCGCCGCGGTGAAGGCCGTCTACAAGCGCAAGCAGGGCGACGAGGGCAAGGTCGCCGGCTACAAGGTCGAGGGCCGCGACGGCACGACCATCCCCGTCCCGCTGCTGCTGACCGGCGGCCGGGACGCCTTCATCGACCGCATCATCGCCGAGGCCGGCTCGCGCGGCCGCCCGGTCACCTGAGGGAGAGCACATGACGGAGCCGCAACCCGCGCCTCACTACCAGCAGCCCCCGCAGCAGGCCCCGCAGCAGGCCCCGCACTACCAGCAGCCTTCGCAGCCCCCTCCGCACTACCAGCAGGCACCGCCCCAGCAGCAGGCGTCCCAGCAGCAGGCGCCGCAGGACCAGCAGGTTCCGCACTACCAGCGGCCCGCGCCGCAGACGCCGCACTACCAGCAGGTCAGCGACGAGCAGCGGCGCATCTGGGACACCAAGGGCAAGCGCGGCATCGGCTTCGGCGCCGTGTGGTTCCTCGCCGGCCTGCTCATCACGCTCATCACCTACAGCAACGCCTCCGGCCCGAGCGGCGGTGTCTATGTCGTCGCCTGGGGCCCCATGCTCTACGGCGGCTACCGCATCATCTCCGGCTACCTCATGCTCAAGAAGAGCCAGCAGTAGCGGCAGCGGGCCAAGGGCGGGCGGCCGGGCGCACGGGCCGCCCGCCTTTCCGCGCGCGCCCCCGCGCTGTCCTGCCGCGCGGTCGCCGCGCGGGTCAGTACTCGTAGACCTTGACCGACGCCGGATGCTGGTACCAGGTCGCCACGATCGACGACGTGTGCTTGTCGGTGAGGAAGTCGACGCGCAGCCAGCCGTCCGCCTCCGTCACGCGCGTCTCGTAACCCGGGTTCGGCGTCGCCGACACCAGCTTCACGCGCCCGCCCGTGAACGCCAGCGCCGCCTGCCCGCCGCGCGTCGCGAAACTGCGCACGTTCCCGGTCGGCTTCTGCTTGGACGGCCTCCCGGACGGCGACGGGGATCTGCTGGGCGTCGGGCCCTGGTCCTCGCCCGCCGCCGGACGCGGCGCCGACGTCGGCGACCCGACGCTCGTCGGCGGCCCCGGCAGCGTCGACGGGCTGCCGTGGATGACCGGGCCCGCGATCGGCGGCGGAGCCGACCGCTCCGACACCGCCCCGCGCACGACACCGCGCACCCCGAGCCAGGACAGCGCCACCGCCACCGCGGTCGCGACCGCCCACGGGGCAACATACGACATCGCCCGACGCATCGACACATGGTGGCATACGGTTCCGGCATGGCGAGTGTTCTGGTTGTCGAGGACGACGCGAACGTCCGTACCGCCTTGATCCGCGAACTGAGCGCGCGCTCGCACGTCGTGCGCAGCGTCGGCACCGCGATGGACGCGCTCCGCGAGGTCACCCAGTCGCCGCCGGACGTGGTCATCCTCGACCTCGGGCTGCCCGACCTCGACGGCGCCGAGGTGCTGAAGATGCTGCGCGGCGTGTCCGACGTCCCGGTCATCATCGCCACCGCACGCGACGACGAACCGGAGATCGTCCGGCTGCTCAACGCCGGCGCCGACGACTACCTCATCAAGCCGTTCTCCGCCGAGCACCTCAGCGCCCGGCTCGCCGCGGTGCTGCGCCGCTCCGCACGGTCCGGGCCGTCCGCCGAGATCAGCGTCGGCGGCCTGCACATCGACCTCGACCGCCGCGAGGCCCGGCTGGACGGCGCGCCGCTCGAGCTGACCCGCCGCGAGTTCGACCTGCTCGCCTACCTCGCCGCCCGGCCCGGCCGCGTCGTCGCCCGCCGCGAACTGCTCGCCGAGGTGTGGCGGCAGGCCTACGGCGACGACCAGACCATCGACGTCCACCTGTCCTGGCTGCGCCGCAAACTCGGCGAGACCGCGGCGGAACCCCGCTACCTGCACACCGTCCGGGGCGTCGGGGTCAGGCTGGCCGAGCCCGGCCCCCGCGCATGAGCCGTGACCCGGGCACGACGCCCCCGCACGAGGAACGGGCCTCGCGATGAGACGCACGCTGGTGCTGGTGTCGCTCGCGGTCACCTCGATGGTCGCGCTCGCCTTCCTCATCCCGCTCGCGCTGACCGTCCGGGAGATCGCCCGGGACCGCGCCCTGACGACCGCCGAACGGCAGGCCAGCGCGCTCGGCCCCGTGCTCGTCGTCACCGAGGACCCGGCCGCCCTCGAACGCGCCGTCGCCAGCACGCAGGCCGGCGCCGCCGGGCGCATGACCGTGCACATGCCGGACGGCACGCTCGTCCCCAAGCGCAAACCCGGCGAACCGGCGGCGCACGCCGAGCAGCTCATGGAGGCGGGCCGCCGCGGCCGCTCCTACACCGCGCGCGTCTCCGGCGGGTACGCGCTGCTGCAGCCGGTGTCGCTGGACGCCGGCCGCACCGCCGTCGTCGAGGTGTTCCTGCCCGACGGCGACCTCACCCGCGGCGTGTGGAAGGCGTGGCTGGTGATGACCGCCGTCGCCGCCGCGCTCGTCGCCGGGTCCGTCGCCGTCGCCGACCGGCTCGGCAACCGGATGATCCGCTCCACCCGCCGGCTCGCCGAGGCCGCCGCCGCGTTCGGCGACGGCGAGATGTCGGTCCGGATCGAGCCGGACGGGCCGCCGGAGCTGATCGAGGCCGGCCTGGCGTTCAACGCGATGGCCGACCACGTCGTCCAGCTGCTGTCGGCCGAACGGGAGATGGCCGCCGACCTGTCGCACCGGCTGCGCACGCCGCTCGCCGCGCTGCGCCTCAACGCCGAGGCGCTCGGGAAGGGACCCGTCCCCGACCAGACCCGCGACGCCGTCGACCGCCTCGAACGCGAGGTCGACCAGATCATCCGGACCGTCCGCCGCCCGACCGGGCGCGGCAGCTGCGACGCGTCCAAGGTGCTGCGCGACCGCGTCGGGTTCTGGTCCGTGCTCGCCGAGGACGAGGGCCGCTCCTGCGAGCTGATCGGCGCCGAGGGCCCGGCGCCGCTGCCGCTGCCCGGCACCGAGCTCGCCGCCGCCGTGGACGCGCTGCTCGGCAACGTCTTCCGGCACACCGCCGAGGGCACCGGCTTCGTCGTCACCCTCCACCAGGGGCAGGGCGTCACCGGCATCCTCGTCGCCGACGGCGGCCCCGGCATCGCCGACCCGGACGCCGCCCTCAAACGCGGCAGCAGCGGCGGCGGCTCCACCGGCCTCGGCCTCGACATCGCGCGCCGCGCCGCCGAGTCGACGGGCGGCTACCTGCGCATCCACCGCAGCGTCCTCGGCGGCGCGCAGGTGCAGATGTGGTTCCGCACCAAGTGGCTGCCCCCGGCCCGCCGCTCCCGCCGCCTGGTCCGCCGCCGCCACTCCCGCACCTGATCAGTCCCGCACGTGGTCGCCCGTCGCGCCGTCGATCAGCTCCCGGACGACGTCCATGTGCCCGGCGTGCCGCGCGGTCTCCTCGATCATGTGGATCAGCACCCAGCGCAGCGACACCGTCGGCCCGAACCACGCCGTGCCCGTCGCGTCGAGGTCCAGCTCGCCGATCACCGCGTCGGCCCCGGCCCGCGCCCGCTCGTAGAACGCGACGATCCCCCCGGTGGTCTCGTCCGCCTCGACCCGCAGGTCCATCTCGGGATCGTCGTCGGACAGCGGCAGCGGCTCGGTCCCCCGCCCGAACGTGTGGCAGAACCAGAAGTACTCCATCGCCGCCAGGTGCTTCGTCAGCCCCAGCAGGCTCGTCCCCGACGGCGTCACCCGCCGCCGCACCTGCTCGTCGTCGAGCCCCTCGAGCTTCCACGGCACCACGTCCCGGTGCCGGTCGAGGCTCGCCAGCAGGCTTTCCTTCTCGTCGCCGAGGAACGGCACATCCTTCATCGCTGGACCGTACCAGCGCGGGGGCCGGCGCCCGCCCGGAGCACCGGCCCCCGCCGCCGCGTCAGTGGCAGTCGGAGTACCTGATGTACCACTTGCCGTTCCCGTCGCCGGTCTTGTAGTCGGCGATCCAGAACTTGTCCGGGAGCCGCACCCACAGGTACCCGTCCCTGCGCTGGACGGTGTCCCAGTCCGTGGTGACCTGGCTGCCGTGCTTGAGGACGCGGACGACCCGGTACCGCAGCCCGGGCCCCTCCCGCAGGTTCAGCCCGCCCGACGGCAGGACGCGGCCGTGGCACCACCGCTGCCGCAGCTCGTCCCGCACCATGAGCCGGTGCATCGCCTTCGCGGCGCCCTTGGCCCCGACCTTGATGGCGCCCGGCCCGTGCCCTTCCTCATTGTCGTGCGGCGGCTTCGCCTGGGCGCCCTGCTGCGCCGGCCGCGGCGGCGGCTGCTCGCCGGCACCCGCGGCCCCACCGGCCCCCAGCACCGTCCCCGCAAGCGCGACCCCGGCCACCCCCACACCGAGCTTGATCCCTACATGCATCCGTTCTCCTCCGTACGAACCGACACGCGGACGCTACTCAGGGTGACAGATGGCGACCCCAAAGTGACAGCACCAGTTCAGCGCCCAGGTTCTTCCAAAGGCGGCAGGTAGGGACGGAAGTGGTCGGCGACGATGTCGGCAACGGCCTCAGCGTCGCGCGTGCCGTCGACTTCGATGACGCGGACACCGAGGCGCCGCGCGGACCGGACGGCGTCGTCGGCCACAAGGCGGTCCCGCCCGAGCCGATTCCGCTGCGCCCGGTCAGGGTCGCTGACGCCGTGCCCGACGCCCGTGGTCCGGGGAAGCTCGCGCAACTGCCGTTCGCGGAACGCCTCGGTGGGCACCATGACGACCATCTGTCGAGGCGACTCGACGATCGGCGCGACCAGCTCAGGCCGCAGCCCCCAGCCTTCGGAGACGATGGGACGCCCTGAGACCAGCGCACGCAGATCGTCCAAGGCCCATTCAAAGCGAACGGGAAACCCGGCGAGCGTCTCAGCAGCCATCTCCCGCGGAGTGGTGTTCACCCACGCGGCATCAGGATCCGGCGCCTCGGGCGACTGCCCAAGCCTGACCCGCCGCGCAACCCGCCGATCATCGTGCCCCCGAGCATCGTGGTAGTCGTAGTGGTAAGCAGCCAGCCCATACCGAACGGCCAGCAGCCTCGCCACGGTGGTTTTCCCGGCCCATTGCCCACCGCCAATCCACAGCACCCGCCGAAGCGTCCCGAACGGATCCCAAACCCCACCACCCTCACCCACAAAAATCCCTTTCCGTTAGCCTCGAGAAACCAGCACGGGCGACGGGGCTACGCGGTCTTGACGGTTGCTGTTCATATGCTCGGCACAGTCGCGGATCTCGGACTTGAGTTGGGATCTCCGTGATTTTCATGCTGATCTTTGCTGGCGTGGAGACCTCTATCGGTTTCAGGAGTCATCATCTGAAGCTGTCTCGACTATTTCTTGGAAAGTTTCGTGAGTAATGCGCGTCACATCGAGACCGAAAACACGCCCACTCGCCAACTCTACGTCAATGGTCTTGGAATTCCGCGTTCGCGCGTAATGAACTATCGGGCCTTCTTGTTCGACAAGTTCCCAGAAGCGTAATTCCCCAGGTGACTTGGGTGTAGGGCGCGCCTGCTGTACGGTCGCATCACTCACTCTTACCCCAAGGTATTTACGTGAATAGAGAAGAAAACTTTGAACATTGATGAGGAGAAAGGGCATGCCACTTTCTGATTTCATCTCTGCGACCAATTCTGGGCGTGGACCGACCTTCTTACCCAAGTCCTCTCGCACCCAGTCGGGCTTGCGATCATTGGTCACCAACGTGACCGGCAACCTCCTGCGGACGGCTTCGTCTATCAGTTGACGCCAAATGAGATAGTCTCCGATTGCTCGCTCGGGCTCCTTCTTGTGATCGGAGTAGCCGGGTGGAATTGCGGCTTGAATTCTACGCCTCCCCTCTTCTGTGTGGGACCTTAGGTCATCCGGTTCGGCGCCTACCTTGTCAGCTAATACTTTCTCTAGAGAGTCTAGGATAAAGTCGCCCCTTATTGAACCGTCCACACTCAAGTCAAATTTGTAGTATTCGCAAGCCTGTCCGATAATTTCGTCACTGGCTTTAGTGCTCATCATCTCTAGGCTCGCCATCTGTTTCGGAGTAAAGCCGCGACGCTTGCCGAATTCCCGCAGGGTTCGACTAATGTTTTCAAATGCCTTATTGAGGTCTTCCCTTAATTTATCGTTGGCGGTTGAGCATTCTTTGATGACCGTCAGGCGATGTTCAAGGAACTCCTGGCCCACGCGATTGGGAATCCAGAGTCGGGTTTCCAGGCTCTGGAGTGCCGAGAGGTACTCTTTACGAGCTCGATAGTTGAGTCGGTAGACATCGAGCAGGGCGTTGGTGTCGAAGGCGACCAGACCGTGAGTGATGAAGCGCTTGATCTCTTCGTCGTTGGGTGGAAAGTAGCCAGGAAATCTATCTCGCAGGCCACCTGTACCATCAAGATGATCTTCCTGGTGAGGATCGTGCCTTTGCATCCAAGAAGGCTAGCGAGTATCAGGCCGGCGTACATCCGATTTTGGTGTGTGCGACCTATATCAGTCCAGATGGACGATGCACCCCTGGATGTGATCGTCAGGGTGGCGGCTCTGAAGATCAGAGGAGTGGTAGAGGGGTGGCATGCGTCGCCGTCGCCCCTGGTGGTTTCCTGTTCTTTTGTGTGATTGACTCAGCTGAGATTCCTGATGTCGCATAGATGGAAAAATGTTCTCTTTGAGGGAATTTGTAGCGCCATGAGCGGCGAACATATGAAAGCCTCAGTCGCGGCCCAGATGGGTGGGATTGTGACCGAGTGCTGTGGATTCGCGCGGGCGAGGACTGCTCCACGGTGGTGGTGATTTGTTTTGATCTCGGTTGTCGATGTTGCTTCTCGGCTAGATCCCGTTGAGGGACGGGGCGACCCGGGGCCGTCCAGGCTCCCTAGCTACTCGGCGAGTGTCGCTTGTTCTGGGGTCTGCTCCGCTTCGCTGTGCGCCGAGTTGAGGTGCCCCCACGGTGGTGCGTTGGATGTACCGCAGTGGTGCGGTGGGCGTTGCGGCAGCGCGGGTGAGGGTCATGAGAAGTCGGACGAGCCAGCTAGGTCGAGCGTCGGCCATGCGCTTACTGGGCAGCCTACGACGGCCGTGGGACGCGCCGTGTGCCAGGTTGGCGCGTGCTGACGTCACGATGCCTACGGCGGGGCTCCATTTTGATGAGGATGGGGGCTGGTTGCTTCAGGCGGCTTGCGCCGAGGATGACCGTGGATGCTGCCCAGGTGAGGCCGTCCACTATGAAGGGGGACGAGGTGTGCGGTGGTGTTTGTCTCGCTGTGGGAGTTCACCGGTGCGAGAGCCGGTGTGAGGCGGGCTAGAGCCTGTCCGGTAGATCTTGGTGTTTTGCTGAGGACGATCTGGTGGGTGTGGGTTGATGGTGTGTCGTGGTGCGACGGCATGAGTTGACCGATGCGGCGTGGCGGCGGATCGAGCCGCTTTTG
>NZ_WBMR01000015.1 GCF_008923365.1 Actinomadura montaniterrae | reverse complement strand
CGGGCGCGGGGGAGGAGGGCGCGCCGGCCGCGGGCGCCGCGGAGACCTGACGCCGGGTCCCGCCCGCCGGCCTTGCCTGGCACGATCGGACGCATGTACGAGCGCTTCGCCCACGAGTACGCCGCGCACGCCGCGGTGAGCCCCTACAACGCGCTCTACGACCGTCCGGCCGTGCTGGGCCTCGCCGGGGACGTGCGCGGCCGGACCGTGTTCGACGCCGCGTGCGGCCCCGGCCTCTACGCCGCCGAGCTGCAGGAACGCGGGGCGCGCGTGCTGGGCTGCGACGCGAGCCCCACGTTCGTGGCGCTGGCCCGCGAGCGCACCGGGGGCCGCGCGGACCTGCGCGTCCACGACCTCGCCGAGCCGCTCGGCTGGGTGCCGGACGGGTCGGTCGACCTGGTCGTGTTCGCGCTCGCGATCCATTACCTGGACGACCGCGTCGCGGTCCTGGAGGAGTTGCGGCGCGTTCTCGCGCCGGGCGGGGCGCTGGTGCTGTCGACCGAGCATCCGATGTCGAAATGGCTGCGTCTCGGCGGCTCCTATTTCGACGTCGAACCGGTCGAGGAATCGCTCAGCGAGGAGCGCGACTGGCCGATCCGCGCGTGGCGGATGCCGCTGACGGACATCTGCGCGGAGTTCCGCCGGGCCGGGTTCCTCATCGACGAGTTCCTCGAACCCCGGCCCGTGCCGGAGATGGCGGAAAGCCACCCCGACGACCACGAACTGCTGAACCAGGTCCCGGCCTTCGTCGCGTTCCGGCTGGTCCCGCGTCCCGGCTGTTAGCGCGTCCCTGGTGAAGGGGCGTCGCCTATCCTGGCGCGGTGCCGTCCCGTCCCGCGGCCGCCGAAGCGGTCACGCCCGAAGCGGTCACGCCCGACCCGCCGGGCTCGATCGACCGTCCGCTGCTCACCCAGTCCTGGCTGGACGTGGCGCTGGTGCACTGGGCCGCCGACCCCGCCGACGTGGCGGAACTGCTTCCGGCGGGCACCCGCCCGGACACCTTCGGCGGCGCCGCCCACGTGGGCCTGATCGCCTTCCGGATGCACCGCGTCGGATGGCTCGGGCTGCCGAGCGTTCCGTATCTCGGCGGTTTCCTCGAGACGAACGTCCGCCTGTATTCGGTGGACGGCGACGGCCGGCGCGGCGTCGTCTTCCGCTCCATGGACGCCTCGCGCCTCATTCCGGTCCTCATGGGGAGGATCGGTTTCGGGCTGCCTTACCTGTGGTCGCGGATGTCGTTCCGGCGCGTCGGCGACATCGTCCTCTACACCGGTTCGAGGCGCTGGCCCGGGCCGCGCGGCGCGGGCAACAGAATGGCCCTGCGCATCGGGGAGCGGATCGGCGAGCCGACGGAACTGGAGCATTTCCTGACGGCCCGGTGGGGCCTGCACAACGCGTCCTTCGGCCGGACGCTGTTCCTGCGGAACACCCATCCGCGCTGGCCGCTGCACCGCGCCGAACTGCTGACCTGCGACGAGGACCTGGTGACCGCCGCCGGGCTGCCCGCGCCGGCGGGTGACCCGGTGAGCGTCCTGTACTCGCCGGGCGTCCCCGCCCGCTTCGGCCTCCCCGCCGGCCCGCTGCGCGCCGGCTGACCCGTCAGGCGCCCCCGACCTCGATACGGACGCCCCGGCTGTCACCGGTGGCGTGGAGTTCCAGCGCGCGGGGTGCGAAGCCGGGCGGGACGTCGAAGAGCAGGTAGCCGGTGAAGGACGAGCCGGCGGGCAGCGCCCGCGACGCCGACCGCGCGTACCTCTTCGAGCGCGACGGGCGGAGGAGCACCGAACCCGGGTGCCCGCCGTCGCCGCCGTGCAGGCGCTGCGCCGCCGCGTCCAGGCGGAGGGCCGCGGAGCCGGTGTTGGCGGCCGTCAGCCGGACGCGGCACAGGGTGCCCTCGGCGGCGATGCCCTTGATCTTGACGCCGCAGCGCGGGCCGTACGCGGTGAACGTCAGGTCGCCGTCCTGGACGGGGGCGCCGAGGACGCCGCGCACGGGCGCGGTCGCGTGCTTGTGGAGGGCGTAGCCGCCGCCCGCGAGCCCGGCGGCCAGCAGCAGGACGAGCGCGGTGAGCAGGCGGCGCGGCCCGGCCGTCCGGCCGCCGAGGAGCCGGATGTCGCGGATCGCCAGCCAGCAGATCTGCAGGGTGGCGGCGGCGTCGGCGACGGCGATGAGCGGCAGCAGCCAGCCCGCGGCGGAGCGCCGGTAGCTGTTCAGGATGAGCAGGATCGCGAACGCCGCCAGCGCCTGGACGCCGAGGACGGCACCGAACGCCTGCGCGATCCGTCGTCCGGCCCGGACCGGCGCCGCCCGTCCGGGCGGCCGCGGGTCGTGCGGCGGCCAGGCGACGGGCCCGGGCGGGTCCGGCCGGGTGAGTTGCGGGTCCGACACCGGCATCACCGTACGGGCCCGCCGGTTCCATGATCGACTTTTGGCCTGAAGCGGCCGGGGCACGGGGTGGCGGTGGTGCGGGGGGCCACTGAATGGACTCATGGGGCAAGCGGTAAGTTCTGCGGCATGGGGGACTTTTGGGGGCGGTCCGTCCGCGTCGTCGCGGGGGCCGCCGTCCTCGCGCTGGCGCTCGCGGCCTGCCAGCGATCCGCGGCGGAGAAGCCGAAGGCGGCCGCGCCGCCCGCCCCGGCGGCGCCCGCCGTCCAGCAGAAGCCGGACGCGGCGGCGGTCTGGCGGAAATGGGGCCTGAAACCGATGGTCCCGGCGCCCGCGCCGCCCGCCGACAAGCCGCTGAAACTGCCGAAGAAGGGCCCCGCGAAGGTCTTCGAAAGCGTCCCCACCAAGGACCGCGTCGTCTTCGTGACGCTCGACGACGGGCAGGAGAAGGACCTGAGGTTCGTCGAGATGATGAACGACCTCAAGGTGCCCGTCACGATGTTCCTCACCAAGGACGACGTCCAGGACGACTACGGGTACTTCACGCCGCTGCAGGCGCTCGGCAACCGGATCCAGGACCACACCGTCACCCATCCGGTGCTGCCGGCGCTCGACCTGGAAGGGCAGAAGCAGGAGATCTGCGGCGACCGCGACGCCCTCACCGAGCAGTACGGGACGGCGCCGACGCTGCTCAGGCCGCCGTTCGGGCGGTGGAACTCGCTGACGCAGGAGGCCGCCCGGGAATGCGGCATCAGCGGCATCGTGATGTGGCGGGCGTCGATGCAGATCCACGACTTCCAGTACGACGACCCGAAGAAGGAACTGCATCCCGGCGACATCCTGCTCGCGCATTTCCGCGGCCCGGAGCAGCTCAAGGGCGAGACGATGACGCGGATGTTCGCCGATCTGCTGAAGCAGATCGAGAAGCGCGGTTTCGCGGTCGGGCGGCTGGAGGACTACATCAGCGTTCAATGAACACGCGGACGCTCTTCACCGAGGAGTCGGCGGCGTCGGGGATGACCATTCCGGCGTCGACGCCCGTCCGCAGGTAGTCCATGACCGGGGCGGTGATCCGCTCGCCCGGCAGGACGGCCGGGATGCCCGGCGGGTACGGGGTGATCATCTCGGCGGAGACGCGGCCGACGGCCTCGTCGGCCGGCACCTGCTCGGCCGGGCCGAAGAACGCGTCGCGGGGCAGCACGACCAGTTCGAGGCGCAGCTCCGCCGGCGACGGCACCTTCACCTCCGGGACGCCGGTGAGCGAGCCCAGGTTCGCGCGGAGGTCGCGGAACGCGGTGAGGAGATGCCCGACGGTGTCCTCGTCGTCGGCGAAGGTCAGCTGCGCGCTGATCCGGCGGTGGTCGGCGAGGTGCATGTTGATCCGGTGGTGCTCGCGCAGCCAGTCGGCGGCGCGGTAGCCGCTCGTGCCGAGCCCGGCGAGGTCGATGACGATCGGCAGCGGGTCCAGGTCGCGGGCGAGGCCGGGGCCGGTGAACTCGTCGCGTCCCTGCACGTCGAACCCCATGCCGGACAGCTCCGAGCGGGCCCGCGCGGCGAGGTCGAGCGCGCCGCCGAGCAGCTCGCGGCCGTGCTCGACCATCTGCCGGCGCCACCCGTCCAGGCCCGCGTACAGCAGGACGGACGGGCTGGTCGTGCCGAGCAGGTCCTCGCGGGCCTTGAGGACGTCCGGGTCCACCAGCGGGCCCTGGAGGTGGAAGACCGAGCCCTGCTCGAGGCCCGCGCCCATCTTGTGGACGCTGGTCACGCACACGTCGGCGCCGGAGTCCATCGCCCAGGTCGGCAGGTCGGGGTGGAACGGCAGGTGCGCGCCCCACGCCTCGTCCACGATCAGCGGCTTGCCGCGCTTGTGGCACTCCTCGGCGATCGCGGAGAGGTGCGCGCACGTCCCGTACGGGGTGGGGCTGGTGACGAGGGCGCCCTTCGCGTCGGGGTGCTCGTCGAACCGGGCGGCGAAGGTTCCGGCGGACGGCGGGTGGGCGAGGTGGCGCTCGGCGTCCCACTGCGGCTCCACCCAGATCGGCCGGACGCCCGACAGGATCAGCCCGGACACCACGGACTTGTGCGCGTCCCGTCCGACCAGCAGCTTCTCGCCGGGGCCGGCGACCGAGAGCATCGCGCTCTTCACCGAGAGCGAGCTTCCGCAGGTGGAGAAGAACGTGTGGTCGGCGTGCACCGCGTCCGCCATCAGCGCCTGCGCGTGCTCCAGGACCTCGTTGCTGGACATCCGGTCGTCCAGCCCGGAGATCGCGAGCAGGTCCGACCGGTAGACGGCGTCGCCGAGCACCTCGCGGGCGCGCGGGTCGGCGCCGCGGCCCTGCTTGTGGCCGGGCGGGGTGAACGGGACCTGGCCCTCCCGGTGGTAGGCGGCCAGGGCTTCCAGGACGGGGGCTCGGGAGTGGTCCATTCCCGGCGTGTTCCCCGCAGCGGGACGGCCTAACGGGCGCGCCGCGGGGACTCCGGCCGACGAATGGGACGGCCGACACCGGGTAGGGCGAACGCCATGAACGATCGCATACCGGCCGAGGCGGAGCTGGCCTGGGAGGACTTCCACCGGCTCGTCAACATGACGTCCGACGAGCTGCGCACCTGGCTGCTCACGGACGCCTCGGGCGAGGAGGCGTTCCCGGCGGAGCCGGAAACCGGCGTCTCCGAGCTCGGCGTCCGCGTGGTGGACCTGCTGCGCAAGCGGAAGGTGGACCTCACCGACGGCGACGCCGACGTGATGCGCCAGGTCGTGGACTACGTCGAGGACCATCTGGACGCCCCGCCGCCGGACGGCGCGAGCAACGAGCGCTGGCGGCACGAGCTGATGACGGTGGGCCACGACCCGCTGCGCCCCGAGCCGTCCAGCGCATAGGAGGGGATCATGCCGAACCCGCAGCAGCCCGAGATGAGGCGGTCCGGGCGGACCGCCGTGACCGAGGAGCCGGCGCCGGAGGCCACCGACCCGAAGTCGACGCGGGCGAAGGGCCACGCGCACGGCACCGACAAGGGTGACAAGGGCGGCGGCAAGGGCGGCGGGACACCGCCGGACCAGCGCCCCCCGCACCCGGAATGAGCGAACCACCGCGCGGGTAGCGAAACCGCCCGGTGCGCGGACAGGACGGTACCGGGCTGAACACCGCGCGAGCGCGTTAACTGGCCGGTGAGGCGATGCCGAAGGCGAGCCTCACCGGCCAGATCGCGGAGCGATGCCGCGCTCGCCTAAGCACGGTCAGGGGGCGAGCCGCCAGGCGAGCCCCCTGGGCCGGGATTGCGAAATACAGTGTTGGAGCTGTCGCCGGGTCAAGGGGTCGTGCAGATCGGGGAGCTGCTGCTCGCCCTGGTGCTGTCGGCCTGCATCGGCCTGGAGCGGGGGCTGCGCAACAAGAGCGCGGGCCTGCGCACGCACACCCTGGTCGGCGTGGGCGCGGCGCTGTTCATGCTGGTCAGCAAGTACGGGTTCCAGCACGCGCCGGGGCACGTGTCGTTCGACCCGTCGCGGGTGGCGGCGCAGATCGTGTCGGGCATCGGCTTCATCGGCGGCGGGCTGATCTTCGTCCGGCGGGACGCGGTGCGCGGGCTGACGACCGCGGCGGTGGTGTGGGTGACGGCGGCGGTCGGGATGGCGGCGGGCGGCGGCCTGTGGCTGCTGGCGGTCGCGGTGACCGGCGCGCACTTCCTGGTGGTGTACGGGCTCAGCGCGCTGTCGCGGCTGCTGCCGATCGAGCGGTTCCGGCCGGCGGGCCGGGCCCGGCTGCGGCTCGTCTACCGGGACGGGCGGGGCGCGCTGCGGAGGGTGCTGGTGGAGTGCACGCAGCGCGGGTTCGCGGTCCTGGCGGCCGACGTGGAGCGCGAGTACCTGCCGGACGACTCCGACCGGGGCCGCGACGAGCGCCGCGACCGGGACGAGGCGTCCGGGCGGCGCGGCCCGTACAACGCGGTGGTGACGCTGGTGCTGGAGGGGCCGGGCTCGGTCCCCGACCTGTCCGCGACCCTGGCCGAGCTGCCCGACGTCGTCGGCGTCACGGTCGGCTCCGACCACGACGACGACAACGAGTGATCCGCTAGGCCTGGGTGTGGGGGCGGTAGCCCTCGTCCTCGCCGCCGGGGGCCTCGGCTTCGGCGTTCGGGGGGTCGGTCTTGCTGGGGGCGTGCTCCTCGGCGAAGTCGTCGTCGGTCTCCTGGGGGGCGCCCGCCTCGGCGCGGCGGTCGGCGAGCGGCTTGTCCTCGTCCCGTTTCTCGGTCATGTGGTTCCTCTACTCTGGGGCGCCGTGAATAAACGCCTAGGGTGAAGCCATGTTGTACGGGCGTGACGAGGAACTGGCCATGGTCGACCGGCTTCTCGGCCAGGTCCGCGAGGGGCGCGGTCAGACGCTTGTACTGCGGGGTGAGGCCGGCATAGGCAAGACCGCGCTTCTCGGCTACGCCGCTGCGGAAGCGTCCGACATGCGGGTGGTGCGCGGTACGGGGGTCGAGTACGAGAGCGGGATGCCGTATGCCGGTCTCCACATGCTTCTGAGCGGGCATCTGGACCGCATCGATTCGCTGCCCGACGCGCAGGCGCGCGCACTGCGCAACGCCCTCAATATGGGCGCCCGCCAGGACACCGATGGCGGGGACCGGTTCCTTGTCGGGCTGGCCGTCCTGACCCTCCTGGCCGACCTCGCCGAGGAGAAGCCGCTGCTCTGCGTGGTCGACGACGCGCAGTGGCTCGACGGCCCGTCCGTCGAGGCGCTGCTGTTCGCCGCGCGGCGGCTGGAAGCCGAGCCCGTCGCGCTGCTGTTCGCGGCACGCGACCTGGACGCGCCGGAGTTCCCCGCGCCCGGCCTGCCCGAGGTGCGGCTGCGCGGCCTCGACAGGGCCGCCGCCACCGAGCTGCTCGCCCGGCACGCCGCCGAGCTGCCGCGCCACGTCCACCACGAGGTCCTCGCGGCGGCGATGGGGAACCCGCTCGCCCTCCTCGAACTGCCGGGGCTGCGGACGCAGGCGCACGACGCGTCGTCGGCGTACGAGCGGATCCGCCGGTCGTTCGCCGAGAAGATCGCCGCGCTGCCGGAGCCGTCCCGGACGCTGCTGCTGCTCGTCGCGGCGGACGACGCGGGCGGGATTCCCGCGATCATGGGGGCGGCGGGGCGGCTCGGCGCATCCGTCGACGACCTGGAGCCCGCCGAGCGCCGAGGCCTGCTGCGCTCCACCGCGGACGGCCGGCTGGAGGTGCGGCACCCGCTCGTCCGCACCGCCGCGTACGGCGACGCGCCGCTGAACCTGCGGATCGCCGCGCACCGCGCCCTCGCGGAGACGTACCGGGAGCGCGGCGACCACTGCCATCACGCCTGGCACCTGGCCCGGTCGGCGACCGGCCCGGACGAGTCGGTCGCTGCCGTACTGGAGTCGACGGCCGACAGCGAGCGGGAGACCGGCGGCAACGCGTCCGCCGCCGCGATGTACGAGTCCGCCGCCGGACTGAGCCCCGACCCGAGCGCGCGCGGGCGCAGGCTGGCCGCCGCCGCGCGCGCGTACGCGTTCGCGGGGATGCCGGACCGCGCCGCCGAGCTCGCCGCCCGCGCCGAACCCGACCTTCCCGACCCGATCGCCCGCGCCGACCTCACGCTGATCCGCGCGTCCCTCGCCGACGAGCAGGACCGGACGAAGGAGGCGTACCGGATGTTCGCCGACACCGCCGCGTCCGTCGCCGACCTCGATCCGGACACGTCCGGCTACCTGTTCTTCCAGGCCGCGGGCGCCGCCGCGAACGCCGGGGACTTCGCGTCCGTGGACGCCATCGCCGCGCGCGTGACCGAGCTGGGCCTGCCGAACGCGGCGCACCTGCGCGCGCTGTCCCGGGTGTTCGCCGGGCAGAACCCGCTCGCCGCGCCCGGCGACCTCACCGCGGGCGTCGCCGCGCTGCGCGAGCTGATGGACGCGATGCGGCTGTGCTACGGCCCGCGCGACCGCGTCCGCGCCGGCCTGTGGCACATCCTGATCGGCGACTTCGAGGGCGCCGCGGAGACGGCCGCCGAGCTGGAGCGGCGGTACCGGGCGCAGGGCGCGATCGGGCTGCTGGCGTCCGTGCTGATGATCCGGTCCCGCGCGCAGCTCATGCTCGGCCATCATCGCGAGGCGCGCACCGCCGCGGCGGAGGGCCTGCGGATCGCCGCCGACACCGGGCAGCACCGCATCCGCGTGTACCTCGCGACGGTCCTCGCGCTGCTCGCCGCGATCGAGGGCGACGAGGACGCCTGCGCCGAGCTGACCGAGGAGGCGCTGGCCCGCGGCGTCCCGCCGAGCAGCGTCCACGCGGCGGCGGCGCGCGGCCTCCTCGACCTCGGTCTCGGCCGCCACGAGGCCGCGCTGTCGCGGCTGTCGGACGTCGTCGCCGGGCCGAATCGGCAGGGCTCCATCGCGAGCCTGCCCGACCTCGTCGAGGCCGCCGTCCGCGCGGGCCGCCCGGACCTCGGGCGGGACGCCGCGGACTGGTACGCCGGCTGGGCCCGGCAGATCGGGCGGCCGTGGGCGGAGGCGATCGCGCTGCGCTGCACCGCCCTCCTCGCCGCGGGCGTCCCGGACGCCCCGGACGACGCAGCGGACGGAGCGGACGCGGCGTTCGCGCAGGCCGTCGAGCTGCACCGCCAGGGCGGCACCCCGTTCGAGCGGGCCCGGACCGAGCTGCTCTACGGCGAGTGGCTGCGGCGCGCGCGGCGGCGCAACGACGCCCGCGCCCAGCTCCATTCGGCGCTGGAGGCGTTCAAGCGGCTCGGCGCGGCGCCGTGGGCGGAGCGCGCCCGCGCCGAGCTGCGCGCCGCGGGCGAGAGCCTCGCCACCGATGCCGGCACCGGGCCCGACGACCTCGCCGCCCGCCTCACCCCGCAGGAGCTCCAGGTCGTCCGGCTCGCCGCGGCCGGCCTCAGCAACCGGGAGATCGGCGCGCAGCTGTTCCTCAGCCCCCGCACCGTCGGCTACCACCTCTACAAGGCCTACCCGAAGCTCGGCGTCGCGTCCCGGGGCGAGCTCCCGCGCCTCGACCTCACCTGAGGGGGCGGGCCGGGGTCACCCGCTGGGAGTGGATCACCAGGTCGAGGAGGGCGCCGGGGGTCGAGCCGGGCATCCGGTGGTCCGCGTCGTCCTCGGGACGGTAGCCGGGGCCGATCACCCGGATCGGCGCGGGGGCGTCCAGCCAGGCGGCGACCGGCGCCGGGTGCGGTCCGCGCAGGTCGAGCAGGTAGTGCGGCGGGCCCGCCTGCCCGAGGACGGCGTCGCCGAACGCGGCGGGCGGCGGCGGGACGCGGACGCCGCCGTGCACGGCGCCGTGGTCGAACGTCAGGCCGACCGCCAGGTAGCCGTCGCCGAGTTCCTTGCGCAGCAGCCCGCCCGTGTTCGTGCGCGCGGACGGCCCGCTCGCCACGTGCTCGCCGTTCGCCGCGTGCGCGATGCCGCCCCAGTAGGCGACCTTGGACCGCGTCCGGTCGTGCCACCAGAGCAGGTTCGCCGCCATGCGCCGCTCGCTGAACGGGATGATCTCCTCGGGCGGCAGGCCGTGGAAGCGGTGGAAGTCCACGACGGCCCGCGCGGCGTGCACCGCGAGACCATCGCCGGGGAGGTCCTCGACCAGCGCGTACGCCTGCTCGGCCCGGTCGGTGAGCGGCTGCTTGGCGGGCTCGCGGCGGAACCGGCCCACGTGCTCGTCGATGTCGCCGTCCGGCCGCAGCGGCGCGTACAGCCGCCGGATCTCGTCGAGCCGTCCGGGTGCCGCCGGCCGGACGTGCTCGATGACCAGGTCGTACGCCGATGCCCGGATGGTGGTGAAGTTCATCCCGAACACGCGGACCGGGTCGCCGGGGTGGTGCTCGTTGAACCGCCGGATCCAGAGCAGCGCGTCGAGCACCTCTTCGGTCCGCCAGGGCAGCCACGCGTCGGACAGAAGCGCGCGCGGGTCGCCCTCGCCCGTCCGGACGTAGGCGTCGAGGCGCAGGCCGCTCGTCCAGTCCTCCTCCAGCGCGAGCGTCCGGAACCCCAGCTCCTCGACCAGGAACCGCAGGACGCGGTGCTGCAGCACGAACAGCTCGCGGGCGCCGCGCGTCGCCGCGCCGAGGCCCACCACACGCGCGCCGCGCGCCGCGTCCCGCAGCGGTTCGAGGTCGCCGAGCGGCCCGTCCGCCGAGGCCGCGGCGACCGGCCGCGCCTCCTCCGCGATCCAGCTCGTGACCGCGTTCTCCCCGTTCATGCCGTCTCCTCTCGTCGTCGCCGACGCTAGGAGCCGGGGGACCGGCCGGGCATCCGTCACCCGACCGGTCTCGGCAGGTCCCGGCCGGAGGCGGCGTCAGGCGCGCATCGCGCCGGCGATCTGGCGGGTCGTGACGTTGATCCGGTTCCACGCGTTGATCGCGGCGATGCACATGATGAGGGAGAGCAGGCTCTCCTCGTCGTAGACGTCGGCGGCCTCGTCCCAGACGTCGTCGGGGACGCCCGCCGGGTTGTCGGCGATGCGGGTGGCGGCCTCGGTGAGGGCGAGCGCGGCGCGCTCCTCGTCGGTGAAGTACGGGGACTCGCGCCAGGTCGCGACGGACCAGAGGCGCTCGTCGGTCTCGCCCGCCTTCTTGGCGTCGTAGGCGTGCATGTCGGCGCAGAAGCCGCAGCCGTTGATCTGGCTGGCGCGGAGCCGGACCAGTTCGAGGGTGCTCTTCGGGACGCCGCTCCTGGCGATCGCGCCCTCGAGGCCGAGCAGGGCCTTGTAGGCGTCGGGGGCGATGGCGGGAAGCCCGGTCATCCGTGCCTGCATGGTATTTTCCTTTCTAAGATGGGGGATATCCAGATTTTGCGGCCGCCGGTGCCGGGACGGCCCGGCGCCGCTCAAGTGGTCAGTGTGGTCAGTGTGTTCAGGGGGTCAGTTGCGGGCGTACCAGGCCCGCACGGTCTCCTCGATCTCCGGCGCTCCGCGCTTCACCGCCGCGCTGACGTCGGCGAGCGTCTGCTCCGCCAGCGCCCTGCGCCAGGCGAGCTCCGCCTTCCGCATGGCGGTGCTGACCGCGCAGGGCCGCCGCAGCGCGGAGGCGGGGCTGTCTGCCCCGACGCCGCGGCTGCGGATCTCGGTGCACTGGAACGCCTCCTCCGGGCCCTCGATCGCGGCCACCACGTCCATCATGGTGATCTTCTCCAGCGGGCGGGCGAGCCGGAAACCGCCGCGCGCGCCCGCCGTCGAGGTCACGAGACCGGCCTTGACCAGGGCCTGGAGTTGCTTGTTCAGGTAGGGCGGGGGGAGTTCGAAGCCGGCCGCGAGCCGTGCCGTCGGCACGGGCCGGTCCTCGCCCATCCAGTCGAGCATGAGCAGGCAGTGCGCCGCCCACTCGACCCCCTCCCCGATCCGCATAACCTGGACACTACACGTCTAGATTAGACCCGTCCACCCGCGCGACCAGCCGGGCCGGGTCGCCGCCCTCCAGGACGATCCCGAACTCCTCGGCGAGCACCTCCGGCAGCCGCGCCGGGGCCACGTCCCGCGTCTCGGTCTCGCCGGCCGGCCGCGTCACCGTCACCGCCGTCCCGTCCAGCACGAGGTGCGCCTCCGGGGAGAACCGCTGGACGAACGGCCGCCGCGTGAACGGCGACCGCGGGCTCGTCGACACGTAGTGGTTCAGCACGTCGAAGTCGACGCGGAACGCCTCGACCAGCGGGAACGAGTGCCGCCGGAACCAGCCGTCCGGGCCGCGCTGGTGCATCTCCCACACCTGCGCGCCCGCCGGCAGCGCCGCGGTGGTCCGGCCGGGGCGGAGCCGCAGGCCCCAGCCGTCCTGGTCGACGTCCGCGCCGTCGCCGGGGAACGCGAGGGGCTCCAGCGGGCCGCCGCCGAAGCCGACGTCGCACAGCAGCGCGGCCTCGTCCGCGGGCTGCCCCGGTGTCCGGACGAGCAGCAGCGCGTGCGTGCCCGGCAGCAGCTTCTCCGCTCCCATGGACACCCGGCCCGTCAGCGCCGTGACCTCGAAGCCGATCTTCTCCAGCACCGCCGCGAACAGCCGGTTGTGCTCGAAGCAGTACCCGCCGCGCGGCCGGTCGACGAGCTTGCCCTGCACCGCCGCGAGGTCCAGCTCGACCGGCCGGCCGAGCATGATCTCCAGGTTCTCGAACGGGATGGACGTGACGTGCGCCCGGTGCAGCGCGCGCAGGGTCGCGGCGTCCGGCCGCGGGGCGCCGTCGTAACCGATCCGCTTGAGGTAGGCGGGCAGGTCCAGCAGGTCGCTCTGCCAGCCGTACCCGAGGTCCTCGCTCATCGTGCTCCCTCCGTCCGCACGCGCGCGCGGCCGTGCTCGAATTCGCTCCTGAACGGGGCAACGCCGATCGTCGCCATGATCGTCCCGGCGGCTCGGTTGATATCGCCCATTTCGGCCTCGGGGAGCGGTGCGCCGGCGGACTCGCGCAGCGCGGACGCCTCGCCGAGCAGCCGCGCCGCCGCGACGTGCTCGCCCGCCAGCGCGCGCGCACCCGCCACCCCTTCGAGCGCGAGCGCGACGGCGCGCGGGTCACCGATGGCGCGCGCGCAGGCCAACCCGTCCAACTGGAGGGCGAGCGCGGCGTCGGCGTCGCCGCGCAGTTCCGCGACGTACCCGAGCTGGGCGTGCAGGAACGCGATCCCGGCGGTGCCGCCGATGCCGCGCAGCCAGCCGAGCGGCGCGCGCAGGTGCCGCTCGGCGGCGTCGAGGTCGCCGCGGGCGCGCGCGACGAGCCCGAGCCCGGCCTCGGCGAACTCCTCCGCCGACCGCGCGGCCTGCCGGGTGGCGATCCGCAGGGCCCGTTCGTGCAGGTCGCGGGCCTCCTCAAGGGCACCGGTGAGCAGCGCGACGCGGCCGAGCCCGGACGTGCGGAACGACACCTCGGGCCACATCCCGAGCTCCTCGGCGAGCCGCAGGCCCTCGCGGTGGTGGGCGGCGGCCGCCGCGTAGTCGCCGGTGATCTCGGCGCGGCGGCTGAGCGCGTCGGTCGCCTCCAGCCGTCCCCACGCGTCGCCCAGGGCGGTGAAGAGGTCCATGCTCTCGCCGCCGTCACGCTCCATGGCGGCCAGGCCGCCGTGGACGATCGCGAACTTGGCGCGGGTCGCCAGCGCGGCGGCCGTGTACCAGGGATCGGCGCGCGCGCGGAACACGGCGAGCGCATGCTCCACGCGGGCCTGGTTGGCGGAGATATCGCCGTAGGCCCAATGGACGTGGCTCAGGAACCACTCGGCGCGCGCATAGGCGAACGTGTCCTGGTCCTTGTAGCGCTCAAGAGCGGCGACACGCAGAGGCTCGGAATCGGTGGTCTCGCCCGCCAGCATGGTGAAACCCGCCAGCCACGTCTCGGCCTCTACACGCCCCGGGTCGGCCTCAGTGGACGCCTCCAGTGCCTCTTTGAAGGCGCATTGTGCCTCGCCGAACCGTCCGCGCAGGTGCCAGTACCAGCCGAGCGCGTTCACCAGCGGCAGCCCGGCGCCGTGGTCGAGGGCGGCGCGCAGGTTCGCGCTTTCCTGGTCGAGCCGCTCCAGCCATTCGCTCTGCTCCGGGCCCCGCAGCTGTTCGTCCGCACGCCGCGCCAGGTCGGTGTAGTAGCGGACGTGGCGTCGCCGCAGTTCGGCCTCCTCGCCGGCTTCGCGCAGCCGCTCCAGCCCGTACGCGGCGACCGATTCCAGCAGCCGGTAGCGGCCGTCCCGCGCGCGCGCAACGAGCGAACGGTCGACGAGCCGCGCCAGGACCCCGGCGTCCGCGCCGCACACGTCCTCCGCCGCCGCGAGGGTGCAGCCGCCCGCGTGGACGGCGAGGCGCCGCAGCACCGCCCGCTCGTCCTCTCCGAGCAGCCCCCAGCTCCAGTCGATCACCGCGCGGAGCGTCCGCTGCCGCTCCGGGCCGCCGCGCCGGCCGTCCGCGAGCACGCGGAACCGGTCGTCGAGCCGCGCCGCCAGCTCCCGCACCCCGAACGCCCGGACGCGCGTCGCGGCCAGTTCCAGCGCGAGCGGGACGCCGTCCAGCCGCCGGCAGATCGCCGCGACCCACGGCGCGGACGCCGCGTCCAGCGCGAACCCGGGGTCCGCCGCCGACGCCCGCGCCGCGAACAGCCGCACCGCGCCCGACTCCGGCAGCGCGTCGAGGTGTGCGTCGGGCGCGGGCAGGTCCAGCGGCGGGACGATCAGCAGCCGCTCGTCCGGCAGGCCGAGCGGTTCGCGCGACGTCGCGAGGATCCGCAGGCCGGGCGCGGCGGCGAGCAGCCGCCCGGCCAGGTCCGCGACCTGCTCGATCACGTGCTCGCAGTTGTCCAGGACGAGCAGCGTCCGCCGCGCGCGCAGCGCCTCGCCGAGCCGTTCGGCGGCACCGGACCCGGGGTCCGGGGCCGCCTCGTCGCGCAGCCCGAGGACGTGCCCGATCCGCCGGGCGACCTCGGCGGGCGTCGCCGGACGGCCCGCCGCCAGCTCGACGAACCAGACGCCGTCCGGGTGGACGGCCGCCGACCGGGCCGCCGTCTCCACCGCCAGCCGCGTCTTGCCGACGCCGCCGGTGCCGGTCAGCGTCACCAGCCGGTGCGCGGCCAGGAGCGCGCGGGCCCGCTCGACCTCGCGCTCGCGGCCGATCAGCTCGCCGAGCGCGGCGGGCAGGCGCGGCGCCGTCCGCGGGCGCCGGGTCTCGGACGGGTCCTGCTCCAGCATCGACTGGTACAGCGCGGTCAGTTCCGGGCCGGGGTCGACGCCGAGGTCGGCGGCGAGGCGTTCCCGCAGGTCGTGGTAGCCGGCGAGCGCCTCGGCCCGCCGTCCGGCGCGGTACAGGGCGCGCAGGTGCGCGGCGCGCAGCCGCTCCCGGAGCGGGTGCTCCGCCACCGCCGGGGTCAGGTCGGCCGCGACCGCGGCGTGCTCGCCCAGGTCGAGGCGCGCCTCGGCGTGCTCTTCGAGCGCGGCCAGCCGGCGTTCCTCCAGGCCGGCGGCGAGCGCCTCGGCGAACGGGGCGTCCGCGAAGCCCTCGAACGCCGGGCCCCGCCACAGTGCCAGCGCGGACCCCAGCAGGTGCGCCTTCGCGACCGGATCGGCGGCCCGCCCGGCGCGGGCGAGCAGCGCCGCGAACCCGCCCGCGTCCACGGCGTCCGGCGGCAGGTCCAGTGCGTACCCGGGCGGACGGGCGGCGACCAGCGCCCGCGCGCCGGGCTCCGCGTCGTCCAGGACCTTCCGCAGCTGCGAGACGCGGGCTTGGAGCGTTCCCACCGGGTTGCGGGGCGGCCGGTCGCCCCACAGCGCGTCGATCAGCCGGTCCACCGGGACGGCCCGCCCCGGCTCGGCGAGCAGGCCGGCGAGCAGCACCGCCAGCAGCGTCCGGACCTTGGGCTCGGGCACCCGGACCGGCGTCCCGCCGGACGTCCACCCCATGAGCGGGCCAAGCACCCCAAAACGCACACCGCCAGCGTAACCAGCGCTACGGACGGACCCGCAGCCCTTCCGTAGCGCCCCAAGCCACCTTGGAGTCCGCACAGGCGCCGCACAGGCGCCGCACCCAGCGCCGCACAACAACGCTTTAGGGAGAACCACATGAAGTCGCCGGTCACCGTCATCGGCCTAGGCCCCATGGGCGCGACCATGGCGCGGACGTTCCTCGACAACGGCCACCCCACCACGGTGTGGAACCGCACCCCGTCCAAGGCCGCCCCACTGGTCGAGCAGGGCGCGACCCTCGCCGCCACCATGGCCGACGCGCTCGCCGCGTCCGACCTGATCGTCATCAGCCAGACCGACTACCAGGCCATGTACGACTCCATCGGCGACGCCGGCGTCAAGGGACGCGCCCTGGTCAACCTCAGCTCCGGCAGCCCCGGCGAACTGCGCCGCGCCGGCGACTGGGCCCGAGAGAACGGCGCCGACCTGCTGACGGGCGGCGTGATGGTGCCGCCGCCCGGCATCGGACGGCCCGGCGCGTACGTGTTCTACAGCGGCCCCGAACCCGTCCTCGACCGGCACCGCGACACCCTCGCCGAACTCGGCGACACCACGTACGTCGGCACCGACCCGGGCCTGTCGATGCTCTTCTACCAGGCGCAGCTGTACCTGTTCTGGTCCACGCTCGTCTCGTACATGCATGGCGCGGCCCTGCTCGGCACCGCCGGGGTGCCCGCGCACCGGTTCCGGCCCTTCGCGGCCGCGACCCTGGAGGCGCTGACCGGCGACGGCCCGATGGGCTTCCTCGGCATCCTCACCCGCGCGATCGAGGAGGGCGCGTCCCCGGGCGAGGCCAACAGCCTCCGCATGCAGGCCGTCGGCGCCGGCCACGTCGTCGAGGCCAGCCGTGAGGCAGGGATCGACACCGCCGGGCCGGCCGCCCTCCGGGACCTGTTCCGGCGCGCCGTCGACGTCGGCCACGGCGCCGAAGGGCTGTCCGGTGTCATCGACGTCATCCGCCATCCGGGGCGAGCGGCAGGCGCATGACGAAGCACGCGCCGCGCTCGCTGTCGGCGATGGTGAGGGTGCCGCCGTAGATCTCCGCGATCTCGCGGGCGATCGGCAGCCCGAGGCCCGTCCCCTGCGGGTCCCGCTCCCGCGACTCGGTGAGCCGCGCGAACCGCTCGAAGACCCGTTCCCGCTGGTCCGGGGCGATGCCGTGGCCGTCGTCCAAGACCTGGAGCACCGCCGTCCCGCCGTCGCGCCGGACCGTCACCTCGACGCTCGACTCGGCGTGCCGCTCGGCGTTGCTCAGCAGGTTCCCGAGCACCCGCGCGATCCGCACCGGGTTCGCCCGGACGACCACGCCCGGCTCCAGCCGGGCCGTGACCCGCACGCCGTCGCCGCGCCGGTCCACCTCGCGGCGCGCCGCCTCCGCGAGGTCGACCGGCTCCACCGGCTGCGGCGCCCGCGAGTCCAGCCGGGACAGCTCCAGCAGGTCGATCACGATGTCGTTGAGCCGCTCGGCGTCGCGCAGCGCCGAGCGGAGCAGCGGCCGCGACTCGTCGTTCGCCTCGTCCAGCGCCATCTCCAGCTGCATGTGCAGCCCGGCGATCGGGTTGCGCAGGTCGTGCGAGGCGTCGGAGATGAACCGGCGCTCCCGGTCGGTCGCCTCCTCCAGCCGCTGCAGCGTCCCGTTCACCGTCTCCCCGAGCGCCTGGATCTCCCCGTGCGTGCGCGGGACGAACACGCGCTGGCGCAGGTCCCGCGCGTCGAGGTCCGACAGCTCCCGGCGGATCCGGTCGATCGGGGCGAACGCCCGGCCGATCGTGTGCCACGTCCACCACGCGACGAGGGCCAGCAGCACGAGCAGGACCGCGACCAGGCTCAGCGGCAGCCCCCACACGTTCAGCAGGCTCGGCAGCGGCTCGGCGGAGACGACCATCACCCCCGGCCCCCACGGCGACCTGTTCACCACCCGCAGGCCGAAGATCCACGCGCAGCCGGGGATCGACGCCGGGCACGCCCGCCGGTCGACGAGCAGGCTCCCGGACCTGAGGTCGGACGACGCCAGCGGCGGCTTGCCGCGGGCCGGGGGCGACGCCGCGAGGACCCGCCGGCCGTTCGGGCTGACGATCTGCACCAGGCCGGTCTCGTCCGGACGGGTCGTGAGCGCCACGTCGGCCTGCCCGCGGAGGATGTCGAACGTGATCCGCTCGGTGGTGCGCTCCGCCTTGTCCGCCTCGCGGCGCTCCAGCCAGTCGCGGACGAGGAGCATCCCGAGCACGAGGATCACGGTCAGGAACAGCGCCGCGAACGCGACGGTGATGACCGTCGCGCGCCCCCGCACGGACACCAAGAGCCGGTTGCGCCAGTACTGGACGCGCTCGCTCCTGCTCTGCGCCACGGCCGTCCCCCGGGATCGTCACACTACGTGGTTGATCGCTACCAAGCGTACGGGTCCGCAAACCTGTCCGCCGGGTCCGACGGGCCCGGCGGTTGCCGATAGTCAGATGATCGATATATAAAGACCGCATGAGCAAGCCGATGCAGGAACCGACGTTCCTGATCCTCACCGCGCTCGCGGACGGCGCGCAGCACGGCTACGGGATCATCGCCGACGTCGAGCGGATCTCCGCCGGCCGCACCCGGCTGCGCGCCGGCACCCTGTACGCCGCCCTCGACCGGCTCCAGGCCGAACGCCTCATCGCCCCCGACCGCGAGGAGGTCGTCGACGGCCGGCTCCGCCGCTACTACCGGCTCACGGAGGACGGCGCCGCCGCCCTCGCCGCCGAGGTGGAGGCGCTGCGCCGCCGCACCGAGGCCGCCGCCCGCCGCCTCGCCGCCTTCCGCCTCCCCGGCGGCGGCACCGCCCCGGCGTTCGCCGCCCTGTCCCCGAAGGGACTCCGTTGAGCACGCTCGAAGACCGCTACCGCCGCCTCCTGGCCTGCTACCCGGCCGCCCACCGGGAGGCCCACGGCGAGGAGATGCTGGACGTGCTGCTGGCGTCGGCGCGGCCCGGCCAGACCCGCCCGTCCCTCGCCGACACCGCCGACCTGCTGCTCGGCGCCGCCCGGATCCGGCTCCGCCGCGCCATGTCCGGCCCGAGGACGTCCCTCTGGCCGGACGCTCTCGCCATCACCGGCTTCCTCGCCATGCTCCTGCTGATGGTCGAGGCCGCGCGGTTCGCCGTGGACGTGCCGACGCTGGTCGACGCCGCCACCGCGCAGGGGCACGGAACCATCGGGGTGTACGGGCTCCTCTACTTCTTCGGCACCGGACCGTACTGGCTCGCCTGGACGGTCATCGCGGTGCTCGCCTGGCGGGGCCACCACCGCCGCGCCGCCATCGGCGCCTGCGCGGTGACCGCCGCCCAGGTCGCCTTCGCGGCCTACGGGACGGCCTTCCAGGATTACGCCTACGCATACCTCGGCAGGGACTTCGCCGGAACCTCGCTGCCGCTCGCGCTGCTCGCCACGGCGTCCCTCACCGTGTCGCCCGGCCCGCGCCGCGGCGCCCGCCTCCTCGGCCGCGCCCGCCTGGCCGGCGCCGCGACGGTGGCCGCCGTCCTGCTCGCGCTCCACACCTACCCGGCGTTCTCCCTGCTCACCGGCGGCCGGACCGGCGTCGATCCGCGCGGGACCATGGACGGCCTCATCGCCGCCGCACGGACCATGGGCGAACTGCGGGCGGCCGGTGCGCTGGTGACCGCCGTGCTGGCCGCCGCCGCGCTGGCGCGCGACCGCACGAGCCGCCGCGCGTTCGTCCTGCTCGCCCTCGCCGGCGCTCCCGCCCTGGTCAACGCGGCCGGCGACGCCCTTCCGGACAGCGTGCCCGCCGCCCTGATGCTGCTGCCGGGATCGCTGCTGGTCGGCATGGCCGGCCTCGTCGTCGCCGGGCTCTGCGTCCGCCTCGTGGAGTCTCCCGCCGGGACCCGGGCGCGCCGCCGCGTGCGGTCGTCGGCCTGATCAGGCGGAGCCCGTCGCGCTCCGCTCCGCGGCGGGCGGCGCGTCCGTCGCGGGCGTGCGGGCGCGGCTCGCGAACGCGCCGGGAGCGAGGCCGGTGCGGGTGCGGAAGAACTTGGAGAAGTTGGCGGGGTCGTCGAAGCCCGTCCGGCGGGCGCATTCGGCGACCGTGACGCCGGTGTGCGCGAGGAGCCTCTTCGCCTCCAGCACCACCCGGTCGTCGAGGAACCGCTTGGCGCTGCGGCCGGCCGCGTCCCGCGTCGCCCGGCTGAGGGTGCGCGGCGAGTAGCCGAGCCGGCGGGCGTACCAGGCGACCTCCCGCGACTCCGCGAAGTGCGCCTCGACGGCCGCCGCGTAGGCGGTGAAGGCCTCCCGTCCGGCGGGCGGCGGGGGCGCGCAGTCTCCGGCGCGCAGCAGGAGCACCTCCAGCAGCGCGCGCAGGATCGCGGTACTGCCCGGCATCGGACGGGTCCGGGACGCGTCGTACTCGCGGCGCAGGTGGTCGGCGGCGAGCCGGACCAGCGCCGGACGCCCCGGCTGCCGCCAGCTGACCGGGCCGAAAGGCTCCGCGCCAGGAGAACCGTGCGGGACGGCTTCGGGACGGAAGAGCACGAGGGTCCCGTCCACGCGGGCGATGTCGTCCCAGCGGTGCACGTTGCCCGGCCGGATCCAGACGATCGTGCCCGGCTCCAGCCGGTGGTGGACGAAATCCACCGTCACCGTCCCCTGCCCGGAGCCGACGATCGCGAGCACATGGAAGTCCGCCCGCTGCACGGGCGGAGGCGCACTGCCTGCGGGCATGGCCCGCAACTGGAGGAACGTGATCACTTCGACGCCGCCGTCCGCCGCGTAGCGCAGTGACCGGATCCCGTCCCGCTGTCCGTTTTTCACCATAGACGGGCCGGAGCTTACCTGTTCCGCGAGGTCACCGCTCCTTAGCGTCGAAGCAGACGAAAAGGAGAGCACAGATGGACATGCGACACGTGAACGTCCAGGGCGGACGGCTGCCGGTGCGGGTACGCGACGGCTCGCCGGAGGCACTGGTGTTCCTCCACTACTGGGGCGGCTCCCACCGCATCTTCGCCCCCGTGATCGACCGCCTCGCCCCGGGACGCGCCGTCGTGGCCTACGACCACCGCGGCTGGGGCGCGTCCCGCGACCTCCCCGGCCCCTACGGGATCGAGCGGCTCGCCGACGACGTCCTCGACGTCGTCCGCGGCCTCGGACTCGACCGGTACGTCCTCGTCGGGCACTCGATGGGCGGGAAGGTCGCCCAGCTGGCCGCGTCGCGGCGGCCCGAGGGGCTGGCCGGGCTCGTCCTCATCGCCCCGGCCCCGCCCCGCCCCACCGCGGACGCGCGGGCGGCGGAGGCTCTGTCGCACGCCTACGACAGCCGCGCGACGGTGGACGACGCGCTCCAGCACGTCCTGACCCACCGCCCCCTGCCCGCGGACCTGCGCGAACAGGTGCTGACCGACAGCCTCGCCGCCAGCGGCGACGACGCCCGCCTCGCCTGGCCGCGGCACGGCATCACCGCCGACATCACCGCCGCCGCCGGCGCCATCGACGTCCCCGTCCACGTCCTGGCCGGACGGCACGACCGCGTCGACCCGCCCGCGTCCCTCAAAGCCGACCTCCTGCCCGTCATCCCGGCCGCCCGCATGACGGTCATCGAGGACACGGGCCACCTGTCACCCCTGGAGGCCCCCGGCGAACTCGCGGCCCACATCGACCACTTCACCACCACTCTCGCCCCATCCCGCTCGTAACGCCGTACCGCCGGGCCCCTCCGCCTCCGATCACGTTGGACGGACGCTCGAACCAGACCCGCAGCCCCTCCGGACCGGCGACGAGCCCGAACCGGTCCCGCCCGGGACTTCCCCACCCGACCCAGCGCAGGTAGGCGGCCTCGACCTCGTCCCACAGCCGCCGCTCACCGCCCTGGACCACCGGAAAGTCGTCCGCGCCCGCCCGGTACGAGCACCGCGCCCACGACGTGCCCGCCTCGTCCACGAGCACCAGGCTCGGCCGCCCCCGGACGATCCGCTCGCCACCGAGCACGTCGGGCAGCATCCCGGCGATCGCGACGTCCGCCCCGTACGAGCCGCGGGTCACGGACCGCGGATCCAGCCGGGTCCGCGTCTCGTCGCCGTCCCGGCCGAGGTCACCGAAGCCGGGACTGCGCTGCGACCGCAGCATCATGTAATCGGCCGACCCATGGAACCGCCCGATGGCGCGGCCGTCGCCCGTCACCGTGAGCCGCGCTTTGTGCCCGTCCCCGAACGACGGCATCCACGGGAAGAGGATCACGCCGCCCGGCCGCGTCTGCTCGATCCAGCTCGGCGGCAGGACGGTGACCCCGCACGTCACGTGGACCCGGTCGAACGGCGCCCGCGCGGGTACGCCCTCCTCGCCGTCGCCGACCACCAGGTCCGGCGCGAACCCCGCCTCCCGCAGGTTCGCCGCCGCCCTCTCCGCGACCCGCGCGTCCACCTCGAGGGACGTCACCCGCCCGGCGCCGAGCCGGGACGACAGCAGGGCCGCCGTCCACCCCGTCCCCGTGCTGATCTCCAGCACGCGGTCGTGATCCCGGGGCGCGAGCAGTTCGAGGAAGCTCACCACCGCCCCGGGCGCCGACAGCGACGACGTCCACGCCCCTTGACCGGACGCCGGATCGCCGGCGCCGTCGTCCACCTGCGTGATGATCGCGGCGTCGGCATAGGCGGCCTCCCGCCACCGCTCGGGATCGGCGGACCGGTCGATCGCGAAAGCAGCACCGCCGCCATCAGGCACGCACCAGCCACGATCCGGCGCGAACAAATGGCGCGGCGCCGCGTGCATCGCCCGCTCCCACTCCGGACCGCGCAGGTCACCGCCGTCCCGCAACCGCCGGACGAGTTCCGATGCCGTCACTTCCCCCTCTTTCCGCCGCCACCGGTGTTGTCGTCGTCCCTTCTTGTCCGGGGGAATCGGCTGCCCGGGCCGATGCGTGTCGCCATTGTTGTCGTGCTTACCCATTTGCCTTACCTCCTTGTCTCGAGCCGGAGCCGAACTGTGCGACCCCCTAGAGGCCGCATTTCACCCACGTCACTTTTCCGCCTTCCACCAGCGGCCGAGTGCCCCAGGAAAGCGCGAGCTCCGAGACCATGAACACCCCGCGCCCGGACGTCGCCTGGAGATCCTCCGCGCACACCACCGGACGGCCGTCCCCGCCGTCCCACACCTCGATCACGGCGCCGCCGTCCCGCTCGTCCCGGAACACCCGCACCACGACCGGCCCATCGCCGTGCACGCACGAATTCGTGACGAGCTCGCTCACCAGGACGCGCCCGATGTAGTCGTCACGCGAACCCCATTCCCGGAACCATTCCGCGAGGAACCGCCGCGCCAGCCCCGGAGCCCGATCATCCGGCTCCAACACCAGCGTCGGCACCTCCGGTGTCATGGCATTCAGGGACATAGCACCCACCCTCCCTGGCAGATTTCGGATTCGGCAGGCACCAGCGAAGCGCATGAGCAACACTTTGCGTGACAACAAGAGTTCATTTGCGTAATCACGCCTGTCGAGGTTGGCGAGCGCTCGCCGCTCCTTGCCGGGCGGCGCGGAACGGTTGCGGGAGGATGCGACATGGTCCGGAAGGCTCGCCACAGCTCGCAGGCCATCAGCCCTACGCTCATCGCGTTCGGGAACCAGGTGCGCTATTACCGCGAGCGGATGAAGCTCAGTCAAGACCGCCTCGGTGAGCGCTTCCCCGTCAGCGGCTCGTACATCGGGCAGATCGAGGTGGGCAAGACCCGCTGCACCGAGGAGTTCGCGCAGCAGCTGGACGAGATGGTCGGTGCCGACGGGTGCCTGGCCCGGCTCTGGAGGGACCTCGTCCAGGACGCCGCCTACCCCACCTGGTTCGACTGGCCCGCCATCGAGCGCGACGCCGGAATGCTCCAGACCTTCCAAATCTCCGTGGTGTACGGGCTCCTGCAGACTCCCGACTACGCGATGGCTCTGCTGGAGGACAAGGCGGCAGTGGAGGCCCGCATGGCGCGCCAGAGCATCCTCTTGCGGGAGGACCCGACCCCGCCCTCCATCGCCGTCCTCTTGGACGAGGCCGTCCTCTACCGTGAAGTCGGCGATCACCGAGTCATGCGAGAGCAGCTAGAGCATCTGATCGAGGTGCAGGGAAGGCGCCTTACGGTGCAGATCGTGCCGTGCGCGGTGCACGAGGGCCTCTCCGGTTCCTTCGTGCTCGCGACCATGGCGGACCGCAGCGAGGTAGCTTATGTGGAGACGGCGATACGCGGTCTCACGATGGCAGGCGTCGGGGACGTGGCGAAACTTTCCGAGTCGCTATGCTCCCTGCGGGCCAACGCTCATTCCGTGCGAGAGTCCATGGAGATTATCCGTAGGGTGGTAGCGGAGAGATGGACCTGAACAACATTCCCTGGCGTAAGAGCAGCCACAGCACCAACAACGGCGGAGACTGTGTCGAGCTTGGCGCTCTTCCCAATGCCGTCGTCGCGCGAGACAGCAAGGACCCGGACGGCCCGAGGCTGGTGTTCGATCGGCGGGCGTTCGCGGAGTTCCTGATGCACATCAAGCTCTAGCGCCCGCAGGGAGCACGTGATGGACATGACCGGGGCTGTCTGGCGGAAGTCGAGTTACACCACGTCTAACGGCGGCGATTGCGTGGAGTTGGCGTCGGTGCCGGGGACGGTGGCCGTCCGCGACAGTAAGGATCCGGACGGTCCCAGGCTGGTGTTCGATCGGCGGGCCTTTGCCGAGTTCCTGGCCGGAGTCAAGCGGTAAGCCGTCGGGTGGCGGTGACCGGGTGCGCTGAGCGACGGGAGGGCCGGCGTGGTGACCGCGGACGGTCACCGGGGGCCGCCTAGCATCACGGAGATGCTGAGCAATGCACGGTTCGAAGCGCGCATTCCCACCCAGGACCTGGCCCGGGCCCGGCGCTGGTACGCCGAGAAGCTCGGCCTCGAACCGGTCGAGGAGCGCCCCGGCGGCCTGCGGTACGAGGGCGCGGCCGGGGTCTTCTGCCTGTTCGCCTCGGCCGGTGCGTCCGACGGCTCGTTCACTCAGATGGGCTTCTACGTCGACGACATCGAGGCGGCGGTGGCCGGGCTGCGGGCCCGCGGCGTGGTGTTCGAGGAGTACGACGGCGCCGTGAACGGGATCATGGACATCGAGGGCAACTACCCGAGCAAAGGACGCGGCGAGCGGGCCGCCTGGTTCCGCGACAGCGAAGGCAACATGCTGGGCATCGCGGAGATAGTGCCCTAGTCCGGCGACATGCTCGTGGGGTTGCGGCGTGTCGTTGTCATGGGGGCGCCATGACAGAACACGCCGCAACCCGGCGGGGGCTGGATCAGTGGTTCTGGGCCTTGAGCTGCTGGTTCTCCTTCTTGATGTAGGGGATCTGCTCGCGCCAGGGGACGATCCGGCCGGGCAGCGTGTTCGTCCAGCCGGACGTCGTCTGCGACGGCCCGACGGGATTGGGCCCGTCGCCGAACCCGCCCCAGCCCTCGACGCGGAGCTGCGTGCTCTTCGGGTCGACGACGATCGTCTCGGTGCCGTCGACGTGCGTCCCCGCGTCGTTCATGTACGAGATCTTGAGCCGGTAGCCGCCCGCCGTCCTGCCGAGGTTGTCGATGTGGGGCATCGCCGCGAGGGCGCGGTAGGCCGCGGCGCGGACCTTCGGCGGGGCGGGCGCCTCGGAGAGCACCGACTGCAGCAGGTCGACGGTGTAGAGCTCCGGCCTCTCCCGCGCGGCGGGGACCGTGACGCTCTTGAGCAGCGCGGCCTTGAGCCGTTCCGGGTCGGTCGGCAGCCGCTGGACGCCGGCGAAGTCGAGGTCGGAGATCCTCATCACCGGCCGCTTCTCGACGCGGCTGACCAGACCGGGCGCGGCGCTGAGCCACGTGCTGCCGTCGCTCCGCGTCCACGTCTCGGAGACGTGGGTGACCTTCCCCATCGTGAGGACCAGCTTGGTGTGCCAGTACGTGCCGGACGTCGCGGGCTTGGTCTCCGCGGTGGTCGCGGCGGCGAGCATGACCTGCCGTCCGGACAGCACCGGCTCCTTCTTCGCGTCCGGCGCCGACAGGTCGGAGACGACCACGGCCGCCGCCGCCGTCACGGCCGCGAGCCCGGCGCCGGCGACGATCCACCGCTTCCTGCGCCTGGGCTTGGCGGGGCCGCCGCGCATCGTGTTCTGGAGCCGGTGCCGGCTGCGGTCCACGGCGTCGGCGGACGGTTCGGGCCCGGCCAGCGCGGTGCCGAGCATCGTCAGTTCATCCATGGAATGCCTCCGGCCGGATTGCGTCGTGCAGCTTCTTGCGGGCCCGCGATAGGCGGGAGCCCACCGTGCCCTGGGGGATGCCGAGCGCGTCCGCGACCTCGTCATAGCTCAGCTCGGCCAGCGCGACGAGGAGCACCACGTCGCGTTCGCCGGGGGAGAGCGAGGCGAGCGCCTTGGCGAGCTGGGGCCGCATGCGCGCGGCCGCCGTCTCGGTGACGACGCGGTCCTCGTGGCTGCCGACCGCGGGGGCGTCGCCGGCGGTCCGCGCCATGGCCCGGTAGCGGCGCGCCTCCTTGCGGCGGTGCTGCGCGACGAGGTTCGTGGCGATCCCGAACAGCCAGGCGCGCAGGCTGCCCCGTTCCGGGTCGAACCTGTCGCGCTTCCCGAACGCCAGGCAGAACGTCTCGGCGGCGATGTCCTCGGCGATCTGGGCGTCCAGGCGTCCGGCGACGTAGCGGTAGACGTCCCGGAAGTACCGGTCGTGGACGCCGGTGAACCGCTCCGGGTCCCGCCGGAAGCCCGCCACGAGGTCGAGGTCGGTCGGCGACTCACCCAATCCGGCGGTCACGTACCTGTCCTGTCATTGCGGAACCTTTCGAGTGTTCGGCCAACGATCACCCGTACTCCGCCGAACCCCGCCCCCGTCTTCCCAACCTCACCGGAAGCGTCGAAGGTACCTTGCCAAGTGCCTGCACCAACCCCGGACCGGAGGCACACGAGCCATGCACGCGGTGACTTTTCCTTTGCCGTCCGGAGACACGTGGACTCGGGCGGGCGGGTGGAGACCGACGAGACCGCGCCGGCGTTCGCGGTCTACACGTATGAGCTGGACGACGCCACCGGCGGATACGTCGCGACAGGCGTGCAGCACGACCGGATCACCGTGGCCGTGCCGTTCGATCTGGACATTGAGCTGAAGGGCGTGCGTGAGCGCTGACGCCGCCGGAGGTCGCCGCTACTGGGATGGTTCCGTGGGGCGGGCGTAGCCGGGGCGGGCGGAGTGGTCGAGGCCGTGGGCCGCCCAGCTGTACAGGTGCAGCTGGAGCCCGTCGGGGTCGGAGAAGACCAGCAGCCAGCCGATCGAGGCTTCGATCACCGGGGAGTGGTCGATGCCGAGTCCGTCGAGGTGGGCGGCCCACGCCTCGATGTCGGCCTGGCCGGTGACGGCGAAGCTGACCGGGTCGAACCCGGCGCAGCCCTCGGCGGCGGCTGGGTGGACGCGCAGGGCCAGCAGCGTCGGGCCGAGGCCGGGGACGCGCCCGGCGACGCCGCGGACGGCGCCGTCGGCGTCGGGGAACTCCATCTCCACGGTGAAGCCGAGGACGCGGGAGTAGAACGCGGTCGAGCGGGTCAGGTCGGTGACGGGGATCTTCACGTGGTGGATCCCGGCCAGCTGCGGCTCGGTCATGGCTGCCTCCGAATTTCGCCGCAGTAGTACTGCGACCAATACAGGTAGCATGCTCCGCATGGGAGACACCGTCAAGCGTGCGTACCGGTCGACGGCCCGCGCCGCCGCCGCGGCGGCGCGGCGGGGACGCATCAGGGAGGCGGCGGTCCGGCTGTTCGTGGAGCAGGGGTACGCCGCCACGACCATGCGGCAGATCGCGGTCGCGGCCGAGGTGGGCGAACGCACCCTGTACGACGCGTTCCCCTCGAAGGCGGCCCTGTTCTCCCATGCCCTGGACGTGGCCACCGTCGGCGACGAGGAGCCGGTCGCGGTCGCCGCCCGGCCCGAGATCGTCGCCGCCCGGGACGACGCCGACCCGCGCGCCGCGATCGCCCGGCACGTCGCCTACTCCGCCGCGCTGCTGGACCGCGCCGGAGACCTGATCATGGTCAGTGTCGAGGCGGCGGGCGCGGACCCCGACATGCGGGCCGCCGCCGACGCCGGCGCGGCCGCCACGCACCGGGTCCACCTCGCCCTGGCCGAGAGCCTGCACGCCCGCGGCGCCCTGCGCGACGGCCTGGACCCCGCTGCGGCCGCCGACGTCATGTACGCCCTGGTCTCCCCGCACGTACACCGGCTTCTGCGTCGGCACCGGGGCTGGAGCGGCGAGCGCTACCGGGGCTGGCTTGAGGAGTCCCTGGCGCGGGAGCTCCTCGGCTGATCAAAAAGACAAAGACGTCTGTTTATTGTCACTCGAGGCTCTAGTACCGCCGTCCCGCCCCGTCCAGGATCGTCTTCGGGCTACGAGAGGGCGTGATTCGATTGGCGAGCCGGTTGACGGTGCTGTTCGCGATGGTGGTGCTCGTCCTCGGCTCCGGGGCCGCGTCCGCCGCGTCCGCCGCGTCCGCCGCGTCCGCCTCGGCGACGTACTACCTGGCGCTGGGCGATTCGGGCGCGGTGGGCGTCCAGGCAGGACAGGGGCCGACGGACGAGGGCTACACCGACGTCCTGCACGCCGCGCTGAAAGCGGAGCATCCCGGGCTGCGGCTGGTGAAACTGGGATGCCCGGGCGAGACGACGACCACCATGCTCAAGGGCGGGATCTGCGCCTACCGCGCCGGTTCCCAGATGGACGCGGCGCTCGACTTCCTCAAGCGGCACCGCGGCCGGGTCCGGTACGTCACCTTGAGCATCGGGGTCAACAACGTCGGTTGCCTGCTGGAAGGCGACCTGGCCTGCGGCCTCAAGGGCGTCGGAAGCCTCCTCGCCGAACTGCCGCAGATCACCGGCGGGCTTCGGGCGGCGGGCGGCGACGTCCCGGTCTACGCGTCGATGACGTACTACGACCCCGGCCTAGCGTCCTGGGTGAAGGGCGACCGCGCCACCGCGATCGCGTCCGTGCCGATGCTCGACGCGTTCAACGGCGTGCAGCGGGGCGCCGCCCTGGCGAGCGGTTTCAAGGTCGCCGACGTGAACGCGGCCTTCGCCACGCATGACTTCTCGACGCAGGTCACGACGGCCCAGTACGGCACCGTCCCGCTGAACGTGGCGCGGATCTGCGCCTGGACCTCCCAGTGCGCCCAGGGCGACGGGCACGCCAACGCGGCCGGGTACCGGACGATCGCCGGCGCGTTCCTGCGGGTCGTGTCCTGACCCCCGCCGTCACCTGCCGCGGGCGCCGTCGATGCGTTCGCGGAGGAGGTCCGCGTGCCCGTTGTGCTGGGCGTACTCCTCGATCATGTGGACGAGCACCCAGCGCAGCGACACCGCCCCGCGCCAGGCGTCCCGGCCCTCCACGTCGAGGTGCGGCGCGCCCGCCGCGAAGGCGTCGGCGAACGCGACCTCGTCGCGCCAGGCGTCCCACGCGGCGCCGATCACGGCTGGGTCCGGCACGGCGCCGTCGAAGTCGCCGTCCGGGTCGTCGGCGGACGAGAAGCGCGGCGGCGCGTCCTGCCCGGCGAGCACCTGCCGGAACCAGCGGCGCTCGACGTCGGCGAGGTGCCGGACGAGCCCGAGCAGCGACAGCGTGGACGGTTCGACGGCCCGGAGCGCCAGCTCACCGCCCAGGCCCGCGCACTTCAGCTCCAGCGTCGCCCGCTGCGCGCCGAGGACGTCGAGGAGCAGGCGGCGCTCGCCGCCGACCGCGGGGAAGGCGAACCTGCTCTCGTCGCCAGCGAACAACTCGGCCCTTCGTGCGCGTCCGGTGCCGCTCACGGCGCCGCCGTCCGGACGCGGCGGCGGGCGAGCTCGTCGGCCGCCTCGGCGGGGGTCCGGCCGGAGCGGGTCGCGGTGTCGAGCAGGCCGGTAACGGTGTCCTCGATGGCGGCGACGCGGGCCCGGGCCTCGCCGGGGCCGAGACGGTGCAGCTCCGTGGTGACCGCGTGGATCACCCCGCCGGCACTGGCGACGTAGTCGGGCACCCACAGGATGCCGCGCCGGTGCAGCAGGTCCGCGACGCCGGGGGAGGCGAGCTGGTTGTTCGCGGGCCCGACGACGGCCCGGCAGCGCAGGCGGGCCACGGTCTGCTCGGTCAGGACGCCGCCGAGGGCGGCGGGGACGAGGACGTCGACGTCCGCGCCGAGGATCTCGTCCGGGCCGGTCCAGGCGGCGCCGAGCGCCTCCGCCTTCGGCCGCTTGGCCGGGTCGATGTCGGTGACCGTCAGCTCGGCGCCCTCCGCCGCGAGCAGGCCCGCGAGGTGCTCGCCGACGTGCCCGAGACCGATGATCCCGAAGCGGCGGCCCGCCAGGCTCCGGGTGCCGTACAGGTGGCGGGCGGCGGCGCGCAGCGCGGCGAGCGTCCCGTCCGCGGTGTGCGGGGACGAGTCGCCGCTGCCGCCGGCCTCGGCGGGCCGGCAGAAGACGTGCGGGGTGATCTCGCCGATCACCGCCATGTCGGCGGGCGCGGTGCCGACGTCCGGACCGGCCGAGTACGCCCCGTCCAGCGCGGCGACCGCGTCGCCGACGTCGTGCAGCGCGTCGCGCCGCCGGGGCCCGTCCAGCACCGTGCCCTCGGGGAGCGCCACCACGGTCTTCCCGCCGCCGTTGGACAGCCCGGCCGCCGCGAACTTCGCGGTCATGGCGGCCGACAGCCGGAGGGCGTCGGCGAGGCCGTCCCGCCAGCCCGGATACCGCCACATGCGCACGCCGCCGGCGGCCGGGCCGAGCGCCGTCGAATGGACGGCGATGATCACCGGCAGCCCGGTGCGCGGGCCGGTCCGGATGACCACCTGTTCGTGGTCGAGCATCGCTCCCCCTCCATCTGCACGCCTTCATCTCAGAGAATCAAGCAATTGAGAGCAGATGGCCATACGCACCGAACGAATGTTTGATATTGGTGCTACGTTCCCGGGCATGGACGAACTTGATTCGGGGATCGTGCGTCTTCTCCAGACGGATGCGCGGCAGTCCAACCGGGAGCTCGCCCGCAAGCTCGGCATCGCGCCCTCGACGTGCCTGGAGCGGGTCCGCGCGCTCACGCGCCGGGGCGTGATCCGCGGCTACCACGCCGACATCGACCCCGCCGCCCTCAACCGCCGCGTCCAGGCGCTCGTGTCGGTCCAGGTGCGCCCGCTGAGCCGCACCGCGATCGACGCGTTCAAGGAGTTCGCGGGCGGGCTGCCGGAGGTGCTCCGGGTGTTCGTCCTGTCCGGCGACGACGACTTCCTGCTGCACGTCGCCGTCCAGGACCTCGACCACCTGCACGCCTTCCTCGTCGACCGGCTCGCCGGCCGCCGCGAGATCACCGGCTTCCGGTCGTCGATGATCTTCGAGGAGGTCGCCGGCGGCGCCCCCGCCCGCCTACCGTCCCCGCCCGCCTGACTCTCCGGGGCTCGGACCTCCGGCCGCGTTCGCGCCGTCCCCGACGGGTCCTTCAGGGCGTGGGGGCGGTGAGGTAGCGCTGGATCGTGGGTCCGAGCCAGTCCACGATCTCCTCGCGGCCGAGCGCCACGCTCGCCGGGAACCGCAGCACGTAGCGGGTCAGCGCGAGCCCCAGGACGGTCGAGGCGCACAGGGCCGCCCGCGCCGGCGCCTGGTCCGGTTCCGGGCCCACTCGGCGGGCCAGCGGGATCAGCTGGTCGCGCACCACGAACTGCATGCGCTCGGCGGCGGCGGGGTCGGTGGCGCCGACCCGCAGCAGCGCGGTGAGCCCCTCGTTCTCCTCCCACAGGGTGAGGAAGTGGCGCACCAGCGTGCGGCCGAGATCCTCGCGGGGTTCGACGGGCAGGCCGGGCAGCCCGGGGTCGATCGAGACGGCCGCCGCGAACAGGGCCGCCTTGTTGCCGTAGTAGCGCATCACCATCGACGGGTCGATCTTCGCGTCGCGCGCGATGGCCCGGATGGTCGCCTTCTCGTAGCCGTCCTCCGCGAACCGCACGCGGGCGGCGGCGAGGATCGCGGCGCGGGTGGCGTCGGAACGCCGTGCGGCCTGCTGGTTCTCCGTGGCGCCGGTCATGCCAACAAGTGTAGGCCAACACCTGTTGACAATCCAACGCGGCGCGATCTACGTTTGCCAACACACGTTGGCCAACAAGCGTTGGCGAAGTCGCGTGGCACGACCGACCGACCGCGAGAGGAAGTACCGAAGATGGCCGAGTTGAAGAGCCTGGACCCGAGCACGCCGATGTTCGCCCAGTTCGCCGAGAAGACCGGACCCATCGTCCTGGCCAACACCTTCCTCGTCCCGAAGGAGCGGGCCGAGGCGTTCCTGCCGCTCTTCCGGAGGCAGGCCGAATTCATGAAGGCGCAGCCGGGATTCGTCTCCCTGCAGATGCACAAGGGAACGGCGGACAGCCGACTTCTGATGAACGTCGCGGTCTGGGAGACGACCGAGGCGCTCGCCGCCGCGTTCGGCAACCCGGAGTTCCAGCGCATGGCCGCCGAGTTCCCCGACGACATCGTGTCCTACCCGCACATCTTCGAGCGGATCGACGTCTGACACCGCCGCAGTGACCGGAGTGCCGACCGCGCACCGCCCCGCCTTGCACCGCCCCGCTTCGCACCGCCCGCCTTACCGCCCCCGTTCCGAACGTCGAAGGAGAAGCGCCATGTCGCTGAAGAACGTCAACACCGTCCTGGTCACCGCCTGCGCCCTGTTCGTCCTCTACCTCGGGCTGTCCTTCATCCTGGCCCCGGCCGCGTCCACCCAGGGCGTCGGCCTGCCGAGATGGCCCGCCGGGAACGGGGACGGCTTCCTCGTCATGAAGGGCACCCGCGAGTTCGCGATGGGCCTGGTCATCGGCGTCCTGCTGCTGACGGGCCACCGCCGCGCCCTGGGCTGGGTCCTGCTGATGGAGGCCGTCGCCCCGTTCGGCGACATGATCAACGTGCTGGCCCACCGCGGCTCCACCGCCGCCGCGTTCGGCATCCACGGCCTGACCTCGGCGCTGATCGCGATGACCGGTCTGCTGATCCTCCGCGAGACCCGCAAGGTCGCGGACGGCCGGCGGTCCTCCACGGCGACGGGCACGGCGTCGGCGTCCGGTTCCGCACCGCTCCGCACAGCGAACTGATCAGGGTTCACCGCCCGGCCGCACCACCGCCCCGCGCAGCGTTGTTCGCCTCCGGCTCTCGCCGGAGGCGAACCCTCATCCGGTCCCACTCGTCCACGAGCAGCGGCGGGCGCCCGCGACCACGCGGTGCCCCTCGCCGGCGAGGCGGGCGGCGGTGGCCGCGCCGATGCCGCTCCTCGCCCCCGTGACGAGGACGACCTTGGACCCGTGCTGGTCAGTGCTCATGCCGGGAGCGTCGCAGCGCCCGCCGGACGGGACGAGAGGCGCGCTTCTCCCGGGAGGGGCGCACCCACGCGGACGGCCGGGGAGCCGCTGCTGGGATCATTGGCGGGAGCACATGGTGAGCGGGAGTTTTGAGGGGGACGGCGTGGAGCTGCTGCACTCGGGGAAGGTCCGGGACGTCTACGCGGACGGGGACGACCTGATCCTCGTCGCGTCGGACAGGGTGAGCGTGTACGACGTCGTCCTGCCGACGCTGATCCCCGACAAGGGGAAGATCCTCACGCAGCTGTCGCTGTGGTGGTTCGAGCAGCTCGCGGACGTCGTCCCGAACCACGTGATCTCGGCCGACCAGGTGCCGGACGAGTGGGCGGGCCGGGCGATCCGGTGCCGGCGGCTGACGATGCTGCCCGTCGAGTGGATCGCGCGCGGCTACCTCGCGGGCCTCGGCCTGAAGGAGTACGAGAAGGGCGGCACCGTCTCCGGCATCGCGCTGCCGGACGGGCTCGTCGAGGCGTCGAGGCTGCCGGAGCCGATCTTCACGCCGACGACGAAGGCGTCCGAGGGGCACGACGAGTTCATCACCTACGACGACGTCGTCGCGGAGATCGGCGCGGACACCGCCGCGCGGCTCAAGGACGTGACCCTGGAGGTCTACAAGCGGGGCGCCGCGATCGCGGCGGAGCGCGGCATCATCATCGCGGACACGAAGCTGGAATTCGGGCGCGCCGCCGACGGCACGCTCGTCCTCGCCGACGAGGTGCTGACGTCCGACTCGTCGCGGTTCTGGCCGGCGGACGAGTGGGAGCCGGGCCGCGCGCAGCGCTCGTACGACAAGCAGTACGTCCGCGACTGGAGCAGCACGCTGGACTGGGACCGCACGCCGCCCGGCCCGGCCATCCCGCAGGACGTCGTGGACGCCACCCGCGCCCGCTACATCGAGGTCTACGAGCGCCTCACCGGCCGCCCCTGGCGGTCCTGACCGCCAGGTCAGAGCAGGCCGAGCAGATGCTCGGCCTGGTGGTGGAGGGTACCGGGCGGGTTGCGCGGGTGCTCCGGGTCGTCGGACAGCAGGGCGAGCAGCCAGAAGACGGCCAGCAGGCGCCGGCATTCGGGAAGCCGGGCCCGCTCGGACGGCGCCAGCTCGAACCGGCCGAGCAGGACGTCGGGGGCCAGGACGTTCTTCGCGGAGACGTGTTCGGCGACCTCGGCGAGCTCGTAGGCCCGGTCGCCGCGTCCGGAGAACTCGAAGTCGACGAGGCGGACGCGCGACCCGTCCCACAGGAAGTTGGCGAGGTTGCCGTCGCCGGTGCCGAACACGGGCGGCGGCTCGGCGGCGAACACGGTGTCGAGGTGGGGTCGGCGGAGCCAGTCGCGGGCGCCGCGGAGGGCGGCGGCGGTCAGGGGGTCCGGGGGCGGTGGCACCCGCTCTGACCAGGCGCGGAGGTTCTTCAGGGCGTCGAGCGGGCGGAGCAGCCGCGGGGGCAGGGCGGCGACGGCCGCGGCGGGGATCGCGTTCTGGGAGGCCGACATCGCCTCGACGAGCGCGGTGAGCTGCGCGTCCGTGAGCGGGGCCGAGAGCGGCTCGCCGGGGAGGCGGGACATGGTGATGCTCGGCGGGTCGTCCCCGGCGGCGTAGCGCAGCGGTTCGGGGGCGAGGGCCGGCGCGTGTTCGGCCAGCAGGGTCAGCGCCCGCCATTCGCGTTCCGGCTGCCCCAGGTCCCAGGTCCGGTACCGCTTGGTGACGGTCGCGGGCCCCATCTCGACGGCGTGGGTGGTCGCCATGGTGGGGAGCGTAGCGGTGGGGTGAACGGGGGGCGGGTGCGGAGACGTACTGGGCGGTGACGGGCTGCTTTCGGACCGAGGGGGGCCGTCTGCGTGGGCGTCGAGGACGTGCTCGGAACCGCCGGCCGCGTCGCCGGCCATGGCCGGTACGGGGGAGGCGGTGGTGTGGACGGGGAAGGGCTCGTGGTGCTCGGCTCGGTGACGCTGCCGGGTGTCGGCAGGTCGGTGGGATGCGCGCGGGCGTTCGTCCGGGACCTCCTGGCGGGCCTCCCGGACCGCGACGACGTGGTGATGACGGTCAGCGAGACCGTCGCGAACGCGGTGACGCACACGGCGTCGGGCCTGGAGGGCGGCCTCGTGACGGTGACCGTGGCGGCCGGGTCCGGGGCGGTGCGGCTGGAGGTGACCGACGACGGGGCGTGGGGGACGCGGCCGTACGTGAAGGACGAGCCCGGCGCGGAGACGGGCCGGGGGATGCGGATCGTCCAGGGCCTCGCCGCGCGGTGGGGCTACCGGGCGGACGGGACCCGGACGGTGGTGTGGGCGGAGTTCCCGGCCCCGGACGGGTGGGTCCGGGGCCGGGATGCCGTCAGCGGCCCCGGTTGAACTGCCGGGTGGGCATCCGGCCGGCGGCGCGGCGGTTGTTCGCGAACGTCGCCGACCTGAAGTCGGTCTTGCTCTTCTTGACCTTCTTCTTCGTCGGGAAGGGCACGTTTTCGGGATTGTGGGAGCGCATGGAGAAACCACCTCCGGGCATGGGCGTATCGCCGCCGTGAAAGGGTGTCGGAAAAGGCCGCAGGCATGACGGGAACGCTGGTCACGCGAGTGCGCGTCGACCAGTGGAAGTGTTCGCGGAATGTCGCCTTCGGCGTGGAGAACGGGAGCGGGCCCGGCGGAATGCGGGGCGGCTCGACCTGGAAGTATCAAAGCTCCATGCCGATGATCATGCCTGAGCCCGGCAATGGTGTCAACCGCTTTTTCGGCGAATTCACGGCGGGCGAGGCGATGACGCGAACTGTGGGGTACGTGTCGTTGACGCCATGACCGGCCGGGACACACCCTGGAGCCATGCGCGTCGCGTTCGTGATCTATGACGGGTTCCAGGGGCTGGACCTGACCGGGCCGTTCGAGGTCCTCCAGGCGACCGGGCGGTACGAGTGCCTGGTCGTCGGGCCGCAGGCGGGCCCGGTGACGTCCAGCAGCGGGCTGCCCGTGATCGCCTCGCACGGCGTCGGCGACCTCCCGCCGGAGGGGTTCGACACGGTGCTGGTGGTGGGCGGGACCGGCGTCGACCGGGCCCGCGGGGACGCGGCGCTGGTCCGCTGGGTGACGGGCGCGGCGCGGGACGCGCGGCGCGTCGCGGCGGTGTGCAGCGGGGTGATCCTGCTCGCCGAGGCCGGGCTGCTCGACGGGCGGCGCGTCACGAGCCACTGGGGGCGCGAGGCCCAGCTCAGGGCCGAGTACCCGGCGCTGCGCGTCGACTGCGACCCGATCTTCATCCGGGACGGGCGGATCTGGACGTCCGCGGGCGTCACCGCGGGCATGGACCTCGCGCTCGCGCTCGTCGAGGACGACCACGGGCGGGCGGCCGCGCACGCGGTCGCGCGGGAGCTGGTGATGTTCCTGCGGCGGCCGGGCAGCCAGTCGCAGTTCAGCGTGCCGCTGTGGTCGGCGCAGCCGGCGTCGGACCCGATCCGGGTCGCGGTGACGGCGGTGCAGACCGATCCGGGCGCCCGGCACAGCGTCGCCGACCTGGCCGAATGTTCGGGGCTGAGCCCGCGGCACCTGCAGCGCCGGTTCACCGCCGAGATGGGGGTGCCGCCGTCGGTGTACGTGGAGCGGGTGCGGATCGAGGCGGCGCGGCGGGCGCTGGCGGAGGGCGACGAGCCGGTCGAGGCGCTGGCGCGGCGGCTCGGGTTCGGCACCGGCGAGACGCTGCGGCGGGCGTTCCACCGGCGGGTCGGGGTGGCGCCGTCCGACTACCGGGACCGATTCCGAGGGACGAAGGAGTACGCATGACGACCTACGGGCTGCTGGTGTTCGAGGACGCCGAGGAGCTGGACTTCGCGGGGCCGTGGGAGGTGTTCACGGCCTCGGCGATGCTGCGGGAGCAGGACGACAGGGCGGTGCTGGTCGCGGAGCGGCCCGGGCCGGTGCGCTGCGCGAAGGGGATGCGGGTCGTGCCGGACTGCACGTTCGACGACCACCCGGAGCTGGACGTCCTGCTGGTGCCGGGCGGGCGGGGCGCCCGCGTGACGCAGATCGGCAACGCGGCGCTGACGGGCTGGATCGCGAAGACCTCCGAGCGGGCCGACTGGACGGCGAGCGTGTGCACCGGCTCGTTCCTCCTGCACGAGGCGGGCCCGGCCAAGGGGCGGAGGGTCGCGACGCACTGGGCGTCCGAGGACCAGCTCGAGGCGCGCGGCGACGTGACGGTCGTCCGGGACGCGCGGTACGTCGTGGACGGCGACCTGGTCACGAGCCAAGGCGTGTCGGCCGGTATCGACATGGCGTTGTGGCTGATCGGCCGCATCCACGGGCGGGACCACGCGCGCGCGGTGCGACGCTACATCCAGTACGAGCCGGCCCCGCCGTACATGGCCGACGAGCCGCTCTAGGCCCGCCCCCGCGCGCGCCCTACAGCCGCCGCAGGGGCCGGGTTGGTTCCGAATCGGGATCGAACATTCCGCCATACCAGTGATGATCTTCGCTTATCGGCATAATCACGCGAATGGCGATGGCGCTTCCGGTGCGGATCCGCGGGGACGGCGTGCGCGTCGCGGTCGAGACCGACCCGGCGCACGCCCCGCTGCGCGACTTCCTGCTCAACGACCTGGGCGAGGACGTCGCCGCGATCGTCCGGGCGAAGGGCCTGCTGAGCGCGGGGGCGGCGGAGCCCGGCGGGCACCGGCCCTGGCAGGAGCTGTACCGCTTCCACCGGCTCGACTTCGACGGCGCGGTCGTCCACCTGCGGGACGTCGGCGGCTGGTCGTCCTGCGACCTCGACCCCGGCGTCCTGCTCCGCTGCCTGGAGGAGTACCTGGACAAGGTCGGGGCGGTGCGGCACCGGCAGATGCTCGAAGGCGTCCTCCAGGCCGGCACGGAGCGGTTCGTCCCGGACCGGGAGCTGCCCGTCGCGTTCCGCGTGGACGGCCCCGGGGACGTCGCGTGCGTCCCGGCGCCGGGCAACGAGCCGCTCGCCGGGCTCCTCGCCGACACCGAGTTCGTCCTCGGGCTGGACTGGATGCTCGCCGAGCTCGGCCGCCCCGGCGCCGCCGTGACGTGGCCGGGACGGGTGTTCCGGGTCGGCGTCGCGGTCGGCGTCGCCACCATCGAGGGCGAGAACGGCGCCTACCTGTGCCTGGACGCGGAGACGTTCCGGCAGGTCGTCGCGGCGTTCCGGCAGGCCCACGCGGACTCGCACCGCCCCGCCGGGCAGCACCGCGCGCCCGGGCACAGCGAGCCGGGACATGGCGAGCCCCGGCGCGGCGAGCCGGTGGCGGCGGTGCTCGCCCTCGGCGGGACGTCCCGGCGGACGCGCGGCTGGGCGCTCGTCCGCACGCCCCGCGCCACCCTCGAGGACGTCGCCGGCCTCACCCCGCACCCCGACGCCTGCCTCCCGCACGGCGTCCTCGGCACCGGTTCGGGCGCGTGCTGGGCCGACCTCGCCGTGCTGGACGAGGCGGGCGGGCGGCTGCGCGGCGGCACCAAGACCTTCATGCCGCGCGGCATCGACGCGGACAGGCTCGTCCCCGACCTGCGGGACGCGCTGTCCCGCGCCCGGTTCCTCGCGTCCGTCCCGGGTGCGTGGGCGTCGTTCGTCTCGGGCGTCCCGGTGCACGGCTACGTCGACCCCGACGCGGTGGTGCGGCTGCCGTGCGAACCGGTGGAGGCGGAGGGCGTCGCGCAGCACGTCCGCGTGTTCTTCCCGGAACTGGTCGAATCGGGCGTGGACCTGGAGGCGGCCGCCTCGCGCGCCGCCGGGACCGCCCGCGCGGTGAACGGCGCGCCGCACGTCCTGACGGCGTTCCTGCTGCACGACGTGCAGTGCCACCGGCACCACCTCGACGTCGTCCGCGCGGCGCGCCCCGGGTGGGAGCACACCGGGAACGCCTGCCATCTCCGGGTGGACGTCCGGACGGTCCGGCTCGAGCACCTCTGGCTGGACGGGCACGCCTGCGAGCTGCCGACCGGCGAGTTCGCGCGCGTCCTGGAGGAGTACGAGCGCCTCGCCGCGCTCTGACCGGCCGGGGCGTGGGACGGTGGGATTCCGATTCGTGGGAGGTTGCGCATGTCCATGGCGGGACGGCTCATCGACCGCCTCCTCGGGCTCCCCGAGGCCGATGACGCGGCCATCGACGTCGGCATGGCCCGCGACCTGCGGGTTCCCATGCCGGACGGAGCGGTGCTGGTCGCGGACCTGTACCGGCCGCGCGGCGCCGGGCCGCTGCCCGCCGTGCTCATCCGGACCCCGTACGGCAAGCGGCAGGCGCTCGTCCGGCTGCTCGCCGGGGTCCTCGCCCGGCGCGGCTTCCAGGTCGTCATACAGAATGTACGTGGGATACACGGGTCGGGCGGCGAGTTCCACGCGTTCCACGACGAGCGCGAGGACGGCCTCGCGACGCTGAAATGGGTGCGGGCGCAGCCGTGGTGCGACGGGCGCGTCGCGACGGCCGGGGCGAGCTACCTCGGCTACACGCAGTGGGCGATCGCGCCGTACGCGGACCCGCCGCTGGCGGCGATGGGGCTCGGCATCACCGCGTCCGAGTTCGTCAGCTCCTTCTACCCGGGCGGCGCGCTCGCCCTGCACAACACGCTCGTGTGGTCGTCGCTGATGGGGACGCGTGACGACCGGAGACACCCGCTCCACAACCGGCGCGTAAGGAACGCTATGCGGCACCTGCCGGTCGGCGAGGCAGACATGGCCGCGATAGGGCGAGCCGAGTCGTTCCTACGCGAGGTCACCGGCAACGCCGAGAACGCCGCGTTCTGGCGGGAGACCGACCACAGCGCGGGCGTCGCCACCACCACGTCGCCCGCGAGCATGGTGACGGGCTGGTGGGACCTGTTCCTACGCGGCCAGCTCCGCGACTTCGCCGCCCTGCACGCCGCCGGCCGCCAGGTCCGCATCACCATCGGCCCCTGGGGGCACGACGCCAAGGCGCTGCGCGCCGTCCTCGCCGACCAGGTGTCCTGGCTGAACGCGCACCTCCACGGGGACGCGGCGGAACTGCGGCGCGCACCCGTCCGCCTCTACCTGCAGAAGGCGGACCGCTGGCTCGACTTCCAGCAGTGGCCGCCGCCGGAGACCACCCCGGCGCCGCTGTACCTCTCCCACGGCCTGACCTGGGACGAGCCGTCCGGCCCGCTCGACCCGGTGGCGTTCACCTACGACCCGTACGACCCGACGCCGTCCACCGGCGGGCCGCTGCTGGCGCCCGGCCGGGGCGGGCAGCGCGACAACGGCCGGATCGAGGCGCGCGGCGACGTCGCCGTGCTGACCGGCGCCCGCCTCGACCGCGACCTCGACCTGATCGGGCCGGTGTCGGCGGCGTTCCACGTCCGGACGGACACCGGGCACGCCGACCTGTTCGTCCGGCTCTGCGACGTCGGCCCGGACGGCGCGTCCCGCAACGTCACCGACGGGATGCTCCGCATCGACGCCGCGCCGGGCGAGGTCGTCGCGGCGGAGATCGAGATGCACCCGACCGGCTACCGGTTCCGGCGCGGCCACCGGCCGCGCGTCATGCTCGCGGGCGGCGCGTTCCCGCGCTTCGCCCGCAACCACGGGCGCGGCGAGCCCGCCGGACGGGCCGTCGCGTCGCGCCGCGTCCGCATCGAGGTGCTGCGCGGCGCCGGGCACCCGTCGGCGCTGCACCTGCCCGTCTGGGCGCCATGACTTATTCGCCCGACGCGCGGAGTTCCTCGTACTCCTTGAGGACCTTCTTGCGCGCGCGGGCCGAGAGCCGGTCGATGTAGACCTTGCCTTCGAGGTGGTCGGTCTCGTGCTGGAGGCAGCGCGCGAGCAGGCCCGTCCCCTCGACCATGACCGGGTTTCCCTTGACGTCGAAGCCGCGCACGGTGGCGTGGTCGGGACGGGCGACGCGGGCGTGCGGGCCCGGCACCGACAGGCACCCCTCCTCACTGTCGTCGAGCCGCCGGTCCGCCAGATCGGGCAGCTCCAGCACCGGGTTCACCACCGTCCCCTTGTGCCGCTCGCCGTCCTCGTCGGGGCAGTCGTAGACGAATATCCGCAGGTCGACGCCGATCTGGTTGCCGGCGAGGCCCACGCCCTCCGCCGCGTACATGCTGGCGAACATGTCGTCGGCGAGCTCCGCCAGCGCCGCGTCGAACTCCTGCACCGGCCGGCACGCCCGGTGCAGGACCGGCGTCCCGACCAGCGTGATCGGCCGCACCTGTCCCGCCATCCGATCTCCTTCCGCGCTCGGTGACCATCCTGTCAAACGGCGGGCGGCGGCTCCGCCGCGGCACTTTTTTCGCACGACCGTGCAGAAATACCCGCACCGGACCCGCCGTGACTTTGATCAAATGGTGGAGTTCACTGTGCACCGGAGGCGACGTCGGGAGTGACGGACATGCGCACCGAGCGCGGGTCTGACCGGGAGCGCGAGCACGTCCGGATCGTCGTGCTCGGCCGGGTCGGCGTGGAGCGCGCCGGCCGGCGGACGCTGCCCTCCTCCGGCATCGCCCGCGCGCTGCTCGGCGCGCTCGCCGTCGCCTGGCTCGCCGGGCTGTCCGGCCTCGGCGACGACACGCTCAAGTCGCTGCTGTGGGGCGCCCGCGAGACCGTCATCTCCGACTCGACGCTGGCCGTCGCCGTCTACCGGCTGCGCCGCTGGCTGACCGAGACCGCGGGGCCGGGCGTCGAGGTCGTCCGCACCACCAACGGGTACGCGCTGGAGCTGCCGGGCGCCGACATCGACGCGGCCGCGTTCCGCCGCGCGGTCGCCGACGCGGCCATGCTGCCGGCCGACCGGCGCGCCGGTGCGCTGGAGCGCGCGCTCGGGCTGTGGCGGGGCCGCGCGCTGGAGGACGTGTCGCCCGACTCCGTCGACCAGGCCGCCGTCGACCGGCTGGAACGCGAGCGCGTCGAGGCGACGATGGAGCACGCCCGGACGGTGCTCGGCGCGGGTTCGCCCGAGCGCGCGCTGCCGCACCTCAGCCCGCTGGTGCGCGCCCACCCGCTCGACGAGCAGCTCCTCACCGTCTGGATCGAGGTGCTCGCGTCGTGCGGGCGGCAGGCCGAGGCGCTGGAGGCCTACGAGGAGGCGCGGGTCCGGCTGCTCGACCAGCTCGGCGTCGACCCCGGGCCCGAGCTGCGCGACGTCCACGTCCGCGTGCTGCGCCAGGAGACCGCCGGCGCGCCGGGCCCCGCCGAACCGCCGCGGGACGAGACCGACGACGGCTCCGAGGCCGACGCGGGCCGGGACGGCGACCGCGTCCCCCCGGCGCGGCCGAGCCAGCTGCCGCCCGCCGTGCCCGACTTCACCGGGCGCGGCGACCAGATCGACAGCATGCTCGCGCTGCTGACCGCCGGCGACGGCAACGAGCCCGTGTCGGTGTCGGCCGTCGCCGGGATGGGCGGGATCGGCAAGACGACCCTGGCCGTGCACATCGCGCACCGCATCCGCGACGCCTTCCCCGACGGCCAGCTCTTCGTGGACCTGCGCGGCGCCGAACGCGATCCCGCCGACCCCGCCGAGGTCCTCGGCCGGTTCCTGCGAGCGCTCGGCGTCAACGCCGCCGCCGTGCCGGAGAGCCCAGGCGAGCGCGCCGCGCTGTACCGCAGCCTCCTCGCCGACCGGCGCATCCTCGTCGTCCTCGACAACGCCGCCGACGAGACGCAGGTCGAGCCGCTGCTGCCGGGCGGGCGGCTGTCCCGCGCCGTCATCACCAGCCGCACCCGGCTCACCGCGCTGCCCGGCGCCCGCCTCATCGAGCTGGACGTGCTGACCCCCGCGCAGGCCGTCGACCTGCTCGTGCACATCGTCGGACGGGACCGGCTCGCCGCCGAGCCGGAGGCCGCCGCGGAACTCGCCCGCATGTGCGGGCACCTGCCGCTCGCGCTGCGCGTCGCCGGCGCCCGCCTCGCCGCGAAGGCGCACTGGAGCATCGCCGGGTTCGTCCGCCGGATGCGCGAGCAGGGCCGGCTGGACGAGCTGACGCAGCGCGGCCTCAGCGTCCGCACCACCCTGCACCTCAGCTACCGGGGGCTCGGCGCCGACGCGCGGCGGCTGTACCGGCTGCTCGGCCTCCTCGACGCCCCCGACTTCGCCTGCTGGACCGCCGCCGCGCTGCTGGACCGCCCGCCCGCCGAGGTCGCCGAGCTGCTGGAGACGCTCGTCGACGCGCAGCTCCTCGACGCGCAGCTCCGCACCGCGCAGGGGCGGCCCGCGATGCCCGGCGCGGTCCGCTACCGGTTCCACGACCTCGTCCGCGACCACGCCCGCGAGCTGTGCCTGGAGCAGGACGGCCCGGACGAGCGCACCGAGGCGCTGCGCCGCGCCCTCGGCGGCCTGCTGGCGCTCACCGACCGGGTCGTGGAGCTGGTCACGGGCGGCGGCGACTGCCTCGCCGCGGGCCGCGCCGTCCGGTACCCGCTGGACGAGGCGGTCGTGGAGCGGACGCTCGCGCAGGCCCCCGACTGGTTCGAGGACGAGCGGTTCGGGCTCACCACCGCGGTCCGGCAGGCCGCCCGGCTCGGCGAGGACGGGCTGGCCTGGGAGATCGCGGTCCGCTCGTCCATCCTGTTCCAGCCCGCGCACTACACCGACGACTGGCAGCAGGTCGTCGCGGACGCGCTGCCGGTCGTGCGGGCGGCGGGCGACCTGCGCGGCGAGGCGGCGCTGCTGGAGCGCACCACGGAGCTGGCGTGCGCGCGCCGCGACTACGACCGGGCGCTGCGGTCCGTCCGGGAGGCGCTGCGGCTTTTCGAGGAGACGGAGAACCCGCACGGCACCGCGCTCGCGCTCCGCCAGCTCGCGACCGTGCACCGGATGACGGGCCGGTTCGGCGACGCCGAGGCCGACGGCCGGCGGGCCCGCGAGCTGTTCCAGCGCGTCGGCGACGTCGCGGGCGAGTCGCACGCCGTCCTGGTGATCGGCTGCGCGCAGTACGAGCGCGGCGACGCCGGCGACGCGCTCGGCGTGCTCACCATGGCGCGTGACCTGGCGCGCCGCGCCCGCTACACCGGCGTCGAGCTGCAGGCGGTGTACTGGATCGGGCAGGCGTTGCTCGCCCTCGGCCGCCCCGGCGAGGCCCAGCCGCTGTTCGAGCACATCCACGAGGCGGGCACCGCGGCGGGCAGCCGGCTCGTCGGCATGTACGCCGCGCACGGCCTCGGCTGCACCAGCTTCGCGCTCGGCCGCACCGAGGAGGCCGAGCGGTCGCTGCGGCTGGCGCTGCGGCTCGCCGAGGAGCGCGGCGACCCGCTGATGCGCGCGCGCATCATGTACGTGCTCGGCGACCTGTACTGGGACCGCGGTGACCTCCTCTCGGCGCGGCGGCTGCTGGAGCGCGCGCTGGCGCTGGCGACCGAGGTCTCGGTGCCGCTCTGGCGGGCCAAATGCCTCTTCCTGCTCGGTGCCCTCCTTCAGGTGTCCGGCGAGGACGCCGGCGGCGCGGCCGACCCGCGCCGCGAGGCGCTGGAGATCTTCGGCGCGCTCGGCGTCCCGACCGAGGACGGGACGGCCGCGCACCTGCTGTGGTGACGGCGGCCTGCGGGCCCACCCCCGTGCGGCCCGCCGGCCCGCCGGCCGGTCTCCCGGCCGATCTCCACGCGGCAACGGTAGGCGGGGCCGATTACACCTCGCTTACATCCCGCTCCGCGCCGAACCGCCCGTGCGGGACGGGAGTCCGCGCGCGGGACAGAGGGATGGCCGATGCGGAGCGTGGTCCGTTCGTCGCACACCGTGTACCGTTCATCGACAGGCACGGTTGAAGCCTCGAACGGCGGGCGAGGGGCTCGCTACCTTCTTCTCATCCGCCGGGCGCCCCGCGCCGAAGCCGCTTCGGGGGGAGCGGCCGTCCCCAGTGCGCGTATCGGGCCGGCCCGCGGAACGGGGGGAGAGGGGTCACTCTGGGGGGAGTGGCCCCTCTCCGTTGCCCCCGCGTTTGTAACTTCGCTATAAGCGCCCCGAATTTAAGGCGTCGCCGCTTAAGCAGCGCCCGGCGGCGGCGCGGCCCACAATTCTGGCACCCGCGGACACCCACCCGCCGCGGTTCCGTCCAGTGAAGGGCACGCCCCCCGATGCACAGGAATCTCGCGCATTCGTTCCGGCTCCTCTCCGCCGCCTCCCTCATCGCCGCGGGCGCGGCACTGGCCCCGCCCGCGAGCGCCGCGGCGCCGGCCGGACCCGCGGCCGCGGAACGCGCGGCCGTGCGACGCGCCGCCGACAATCCGTACCAGCGCGGTCCCGCGCCGACCGAGGCGAGCATCACCGCGGAGAAGGGCCCGTTCGCCATCGAGACGATCCCCGTTCCGGCGGGCAGCGGCACCGGATTCAACAAGGGCACCGTCTACGCGCCCACCGACCTGAGCCAGGGCACGTTCGGCGCCATCGTCGTCTCGCCCGGCTTCGTCTCCCCCGAGGCGTGGATCTCCTGGTACGGGCCGCGGCTGGCCTCGCAGGGCTTCGTCGTCATGACGCTGGAGACCGACAGCCTCCTCGACGTCCCCGCCTCGCGCGGCGACCAGCTGCTCGCCGCCCTCGACTGGCTGACCGGCAAGAGCAGCGTCAAGAACCGCGTCGACGCGTCCCGAACCGCCGTCATGGGCCATTCCATGGGCGGCGGCGGGACGCTCGAGGCCGCGAACAAGCGGCCGTCCCTCAAGGCCGACATCCCGCTCGCGCCCTGGGACACCAACTACAGCTTCCCGAACATCAGGACCCCGACGCTGATCATGGGCGCGGACAACGACTTCATCGCGCCCGCGTCGTCGATGGCCGAGTCGTACTACAACAACGTCAAGACGGCGCCGGAAAAGGCGTACCTGCTGCTGAAGAACGCCGGCCACATGACATTCGTGTCGCCGAACACCACCATCGCGAAGTACTCCATCGCGTGGATGAAGCGGTTCGTCGACAATGACGCCCGCTACGACCAGTTCCTGTGCCCGGCGCCGAAGCCCGACGCGAACATCGCGAAATACTTGGACACCTGCCCGAACGGCTGACCCGCCCCGGACGGCGGCGGCGTCGACGGCGCCGTCGCCGTCCCGCGTCACGCGGGCGAGAGGCGCCGGTCCCCGGAGTCCAGCCGGACGAGGTGGTGCAGCAGGAGCAGCAGCTCGATCCGCCGGTCCGGGTCCAGCATCGCGCCGCCGAGGATCTCCTCCAGCCGCCGGATCCGGTACCGGACGGTCTGCTCGTGTACGAGGAGCCGCTCCGCCGCCGCCACCGCGTTGTCGCGGCACTCCATGTAGGTCAGCAGCGTGCGCGTCAGCGCGTCCCGGCGGTGCGGCGCCAGCTCCATCAGCCGCCCGAGCCGGGCGCCGAGCGCCACGTCCAGCAGCTCCTCGCTCTGCGCCGCGACCAGCGTCGGCAGGTGGTCCAGGCAGCGCAGCGGCTCCTTGCCCGGCAGGGCGCCGCGCTCGATCAGCGCGAGGCCGCGCCGGGCCCAGCGCAGCGACAGCGCGGCCCCCGCCGGCGGGACGGTCGGCCCGATCGCCGCCGCCCGCGTCCCCTTCACCGCCGCCGGCAGCCGGTCCCGGCCGGGACCGTCCGGGTCCGGGCAGATCAGATAGGGGTCCGCGGCGTCCCAGTCGGCGAGGAACGCGGGCGGCAGCACCGGGGCCGGCCCGCCGGGCGCCGGGCGGAACGCGACGACCGCGAGCGTCCGCGGCACCTGCCAGCCCGCCTCCCCGGCGAGCTCCCCGATCGCCGCGTCGCTGGCCGGCGGGTCCATGACCAGCAGGTCGCGCAGCCGCCGCCGGAACCGCTCCCGCTCGCCCGCGAGCTCGCCCTGCGCCCGCGCGTACCCCTGCCCGGCCGCGGCGGCGATCCGCTCCAGGAACACGAACAGCGACTCGGTGATCTTGCCGAGCACCTCCAGCGACCAGCCGAGCCGCCGCGCGTCCTTGATGAACCGGCGGCACGCGACCTGCCCGCCGACCCGGATCGCCGTCTGCAGCCCGTCCAGGCTGCGGCCCTGGCGCGCCTCGTACGCGCCGATGCCCTCGAAGATGCCGGCGACCGTGCCCCAGTCGATGTCGGGCCGGCCGATCGCGTCGACGAACTGCCGGACGGTCTGCTCGACGGCCCACCGCATCCTGCGCCCGTAGCGGCTCTCCGGCGGCCGCGCGTACTCGGGGACGAGCCCCTGGATCTCGCCGACCATCTCGATCGCGGCGGCCTCCAGGTACGGCCGGAGCGGCTCGGCGAGGCCGGCGGGGACGCCGGAGAGCGGGAAGTCCGGGGCGGCGGGATCGACGGACCGGCTCAAGGCACCCTCCTGGAACTCGCGAACCCCCGATGCCACTGGGCCTTCCAGGGTCCGCCGGTCCCGCCCGGCGACGCTAGGCAGAGCCGAGAAGGATCCGCCCGCCCCGATTGTCAGCCCGCTGACAGCGGGACGGGCCTCCGGCGGGCCCGGCCGGGCTAGCGGTGCGTGTGCGGTTCGGCGGCGGCGTCGACGACGGTGAGGAGTTCGCGGAGGGTCTCGCGCTGCGCGTCCGACAGGGGCGACAGCACCTCGCGGGCGGCCTCGCGGCGGGTCCCGGCGATGCGCGCGCGGACGGCCCGGCCCTCGTCCGTCGGGCGGACGAGCAACGACCGGCGGTTGGCCGGGTCGGGCTCGCGGGTGACGAGGCCGTCCGCCTCCAGGGCGTCCACCAGCGTCGTCGCCGAGCGGGGGACGATGTCGAGGCGGCGGGCGAGGTCGGTCATCCGCAGCGGGCCGTCGGTGCCGACGATCACCCGGAGCGCGCGCGACTGGGCGGGGGTGAGGCCGAGCGGCGCGAGCCGCTCGACCTGGTGCCGGCGGATCCGCTTGGCCGCCTTCAGGAACAGGTCGGCCAGATCGTTCTCCATGGATCCGAGCTTAGCTCATAGTTGTTCGGAAATAATTATGAGCTAACCTCAGTTACGTTGAGGGTCACCCCCCGGAAGGAGCCGCCCATGGCGAAGGACCCCACCGCTTCCAAGGAGACCACCGCTCGCACCGACCGCCGGCGCATCCTGCGCCTGTTCGTCCCGTACCGCGCCCGGCTCGCCGCCGTCGCGCTGCTCGTCGGCCTGTCCGCGCTCGTCTCGCTGGCCTCGCCGTTCATGCTCCGGCACATCCTGGACGTCGCGCTGCCGCAGCACCGCACCGGGCTGCTGTCCGCGCTCGCCCTCGGCATGATCGCGATCTCGGTCGCGACCAGCGTGTTCTCCGTCCTGCAGACCTACATCTCCACCGGCGTCGGGCAGCGCGTCATGCACGACCTGCGCACCGCCGTCTACGCGCACCTGCAGCGGATGCCGCTCGCGTTCTTCACCCGGACCCGCACCGGCGAGGTCCAGTCGCGGATCGCCAACGACATCGGCGGCATGCAGTCCACCGTCACCACCACCGTCACCTCGCTCGTCTCCAACTTCACCTCCGTGACCGCGACCGCGATCGCGATGCTCGCCCTCGACTGGCGGCTCACCCTCGTCACGATGGTCACGCTCCCGTTCTTCGTCTGGATCAGCCGCCGCGTCGGCGCCGAGCGCCGGAAGATCACCTCCCGGCGGCAGCGGCAGCTCGCCGCGATGTCGGCGATCGTCGAGGAGTCGCTGTCGGTCAGCGGCATCCTGCTCGGCCGCACCATGGGCCGCTCGCCCGCCCTCACCGACCGGTTCGCCGGCGAGTCCCGCGACCTCGCCGACCTGGAGATCCGCGCCGGCATGGCCGGACGGTGGCGGCAGTCCACGATCCAGATCGTCATGGCGGCGATGCCCGCCCTCACCTACTGGGCCGCCGGCCTCACCGTCTCGCACGGCCACCCGCTCGTGTCGATCGGCACCCTCGTCGCGTTCACCACGCTGCAGACCAGCCTGTTCCGGCCGACCGTCCAGCTGCTCCAGACCGCGGTGGACGTGCAGAGCTCCATGTCGCTGTTCCGGCGGATCTTCGAGTACCTCGACCTCGAACCCGGCCTGGAGGAGCCGGCCTCGCCGCGCCCGCTGCCGCGCGCCCGCGGCCACGTCCGGTTCGAGGACGTCGGCTTCTCCTACGACGCGGACTCCGCCGCGCTCACCGGCATCGACCTCGACGTCCCCGCCGGCACGTCCCTCGCCGTCGTCGGCGAGACCGGATCCGGCAAGACCACCCTCAGCTACCTGGTGCCGCGGCTGTACGACGCCACGTCCGGGCGCGTCACCATCGACGGCGTCGACGTGCGGGACCTGTCGTTCGCCGACCTGTCCGCCGCCGTCGGCGTCGTCTCCCAGGAGACGTACCTGTTCCACGCGTCCGTCGCCGACAACCTCCGGTTCGCCAAGCCCGGCGCGACGGACGCCGAGCTGCACGCCGCCGCCCGCGCCGCGCAGATCCACGACCACATCGCCGGCCTGCCCGACGGCTACGACACCGTCGTCGGCGAGCGCGGCTACCGGTTCTCCGGCGGCGAGAAGCAGCGCCTCGCCCTCGCCCGGACGATCCTGCGCAACCCGCCGATCCTCGTCCTGGACGAGGCGACCAGCGCCCTCGACACGCAGACCGAGCACGCCGTCCAGCAGGCCGTCGACGCGCTCGCCGAGGGCCGCACCACCATCACCATCGCGCACCGGCTCTCCACCGTCCGGGACGCCGGCCAGATCGTCGTCCTCGACCACGGGCGCGTCGCCGAGCGCGGCACCCACGCCGAGCTGCTCGCCGCCGGCGGCCTCTACGCCGCGCTGGTCTCCCGCGACGAGGACCTCACCCCCGCCGCCTGACCCCCGCCGTACGCCGCCGGCCCGGTCGCGGCGCCGCCCGCCGGAAAAGGCGATCTCCCCGCCGCCGCCCAACCGGAATTCTTGGCAAAGGAATCCACATCATCGGCCAAAAGGAACCGGATTACCGGGCAATGGCGAGAAGATCGGTGAGGCCGATGGGACGGTTCCGGCGGACTGTCGCGATGACCCTTTTCCGCGATCCCGCGCGAAAAACTTGACGCGTCGGAGGTCGACTTCCGCGGCACGCTGCGGAATGGTCTCCCGCATGGATTCCCGAATTCGAACCTCCACCGCCGCCGGCCCCACCGGGTGGCTCCTCACCTTTCTCGGCGCGCGGGAACAGGGCGTGCGCCCGCACAGCGGCCTCGCGGCGGGTCCCGCGGAATGGCTGCTGGTCTTCCTCGAGGTCGAGCGCGCGGAGCTGGCCGCCCGGCAGCGCCCCGCGGCCGTCCCGCACCGCTCCGGCCGGACCGAGGAGCACCCGTTCGGCCGCATGAACGCCCGCAGCGCATAGAGACGAAGGTCATGATCATCGAGATGTTCCTCGCCGCCCTGATCGGCGGCGCGATCGGAGTCGCCGAACTCGTCGCCCGCTACCGCGACAAGCCCGTCGCGGCGCTGCTGTCCCCGGGCGGCCTGCTGTTCGCCCTGGTCAACACCGGCGCGTCCGTGGTCGCGCTGATCGCGGTCACCGCCGCCGGCTGGCGGTTCGGGCTGCCCTACACGATGCCGCCGACCGCGCTGCTGGTCGTACACGTGATCGCCGCCGGGCTCGGGTCCGCGGCCGTGCTGCGCATGTCGTTCGCCCCGGCGCAGACCTCGACGCCGGGCACCGGGCCGATCGCCCTGCTCAACGGGATCCTGCGGATCGCCGACGGGGAGCTGGAGCGCAAGCGCGCCCTCAGCCGGCTCTCCCACAACGACCTCGCGGACCTGTCGTTCGAGCGCGACCACGCCGCGCTCGCCGAGCTCTGCTGCCACCTGCTGCGCGAGTTCGACCTGGCCGAGGCGCAGCGGCTCGGCGGGCTCGCCGCCGAGCTCAGCGCCCGCGACGACCTCACCGACGCCGACAAGCTGGACTGCTGGGGCCTGGAGCTGACCCGGCTGGTCGGCGAGCGGGCGCTGCGCCAGGCCGCCCGCCGGCTGCGCGACCGGCCGCAGGAGGAGCGCCGCCCCGCCGAGGACGAGCGGCTCGCGTCGGTCGCGGCCGAGCCGGACCCGCCGGCCGAGCCCGCGTCCGTCCCGCCGCCCCGGCCGCCGCTCGGCAAGACCTCCCGGCTCGCCCCGCACGCGAACGGCCGGAGCGAACGCAAATCGTTCAGCGATGTCTGACGCTCGGTGAGAACCGGTGTGCCCCTCGCCCGGGGCACACCGGTATTTCATTGCCCGCGCTATTTCGGCCGGGGGATCGGCGGCGCCGTTTCACCCCGCTCTTCCAGCACCGCGGCGATACGGTGCAGCGCCTCCGCCATCGAGATCATCGCCTGCACCTGCGCGGCCGCCATGAGATTCGCCGGCGACGGGTCCGCGGCCTGCGCCTCCGCAGCCGCGTCGCACGCTTGCTGGCTCCACCAATGCACCCGCCGATCCTATTCGAACCGACCATTCCGCACCGGCCGCCGCGCGGTCGCAACCGAAAGGCCCGAATTCCGTGAGCGCCCTCCCGCCCGCCCCGCGTCCCGGCCGGCCGAACGTCCCGCACCCGCGCTGGACCGGCAAGCCGCTCCGCCGCCTCACCGCCGGCGAGCTCGCCGAGGCCCTGGAGTACCTGGAGCGGCACCGGCCGGACGACGACGTCCTCGGCCGCGCGCTGGCCGGGGAGTTCGCCCGCCGCACCGCCGCCGAGCACCACGCCTTCCACTTCGACTGACTCCGGTCAGACCGGCGCGGGCTCCGGCAGCGGGCGCCCGGTGCGCCGGGCGAGGAGCGGGACGCACAGGAAGATGGACGTCCCCATGACCGCGAAGTACAGCGCCGTCCCCGCGTCCAGCAGGAACCCGCCCGCGACCGGCCCCAGGAAGAACCCGAGCTGCCGCACCTCCGACAGCCCGAAACAGGCGCCCTTCAGCTCGTCGGACGCCATCTCGTGGACGGCCATGTCCGGCATCGGCAGCAGGACGCCCTCGCCCACCGTCCAGAACACAATGCCCGCGTATAGCCAGGCGAGGCCCGCGGGGCTCGCCCAGAAGCAGCCGAACGCCAGCGTGAAGCCCGCCGCGCCCGCCCAGACCATCGTGGTGCGGCCGAGGCAGCCGGACACGCGGTCGATCGGGAGCTGGAACAGCAAGGCCAGGACGGCATTAGTGATGAACAGCGCCGCGAAGTACCCCTCGGCGCGGTCGCCGTACCGGCCCTTCATGTAGAGCGGGATCATCGACTCCAGCTGCGAGAACACGAAGAACACCAGGACGCCGCCGGCGACCACCGCGAGGAGCCGCCGGTCGCGCAGCGTCGCGCCGAGCGCTTGGAGCGTGGACGGGGCGGACGCGTCGCCGTCCCCGCTCGCCGGGTGCAGCGCCGCCAGCTCCCGGTTCCGCACCAGGACGAGCAGCAGGTAGGCGAGGTAGAAGGCGGCCGGGACGGCGAAGAACGCGACGGCGCCGACGTGGTACAGGACGCCGCCGATCGCGGGCCCGGCGATCGCCCCGGCGCACAGCGTCATGTACCGGATCCGGAAGATCCGCCCCTCTTCGTCGGCGGCGTGGGACAGCAGCTTCTTCGCGCCCGGCTCCACCAGCAGGCGCGCCGCGCCGAGCATCAGGAACAGCGCGACGATCGCGGCGGGGGCGCGCGCGGCGGCCAGCAGCCCGTACACGGCGACGTGGAGGACGAGCCCGGCCCGCATCAGCGGCACCGCGCCGAGGCGGTCGACGAGCACGCCGCCCGCGAGGCCGCCGAACGCGGCGGTGAGCGCGACGGCGCCGACCACCGCGCCGACGGCCGGTTTTCCGAGCCCGGTGTGCTCGCTCATGTAGAGGGGTGCGAAGGGCATGGCGGCGAAGAAGGCCACCGAGTTCAGCAGCGCGCCGCCTTCCAGCAGCCGCTGCGCCGGCGTCAGCCGCCACAGCGGTGTCCGGGCGCTCATGGCCCGAGTGTGCGCCGGGTGTCCGACATTTCCCGGGGCTCGTGGCGGCCGGGTAGCGGGTATGAACGGGTTCATGGGACGTGACGTGAGGGTGCGCCGGGTCTACGACGGCGCCACGGACGGGGACGGCGAGCGGGTCCTGGTGGACCGCGTGTGGCCGCGCGGCCTGTCGAAGGAGAAGGCCCGTCTCGACCGGTGGGAGAAGGACGTCGCCCCGTCCACCGAGCTGCGCAAGTGGTACGGGCACGATGTGGACAGGTTCGAGGAGTTCCGGCGCCGCTACGGCGCCGAGCTGGCGGACCCCGAGCGCGCCGCGGCCCTCGACCGCCTGCGCGGCGACGCCGATCCGGGCCCGTTGACGCTGCTCACGGCCACCAAGGACGTCGACCACAGCCAGGCCGCCGTGCTCGCGGACATCCTCGGCTCCTGACCGTCCCGGCCTCCTACTCGCGGGTAACTGAGTAGGAGCGCTCATGTGCCCGGACGGCCCGGTGCGGCATCGTGGCGGGCATGAGCGATCGCACGCCCCTTCTCGGCCCCGTCCTCGGCCGCCGCCTGGTCGTCGCGGCCCGCGCCGTCCTGTGGGCGCAGGCGGTGCTGCTCGTCTCCGCCGGGGCGGCGATGGTCGCGTACGGGGAGGCGGCGACCGGCGCCGAGGCCCGCGTGGGCGCCGCGATGATGTTCCTGGCCGTCTACCCGTTCGCGCTCGCCGCGGCGGCCGTCGCGCTGGCCGCCGCGTTCCGCGGCCGGCGGGCGAGCACGCGCGGCTGCGTCGCCGGGTACGAGGCGTTCCTCCTGGTGGTGACCGGGCCGTTCGTGAACCACCCGTCGCCCGGCGTCGCCGCGCTCGGCCTCTGCTCCATCCTGACCACCGCGTTCGTCATCGCCGTCATGGCGTCGCCCGCCGGTGCCGCGCACTTCGCCGCCTACCGGCACCTGAGCGCATGAGAAGGGCGGCGTCCCGGAGGACGCCGCCCTTCCGGCGGGGTCAGCGGGTCGCGAGGCCGAGGGCGCGGAAGGTGACCCGCTGGTCGAACCACAGCAGCGCGACGGTCGCGGCGGCCATGACCCCGGCGAGCGCGAGGTGCGCGGCGGTCCCGGTCACGTCGGCGCCGGCAGCGCCGAGGACGACGTGCAGCCCGATCCGCAGCGCGATCAGCCCGAACGCGATCACGCGGGTGCGGCCGTTCTTCAGCATCGCCTTGACGAGCTTGATCCGTCGGCGCAGCACCGTCAGGCCGAGGACGGCGTTCACCGCCGCGATCCCGGCGACGACCATCCACGCGGAATGCCACGCGTGGCAGATGTCGTACGCCGCGCCGAGCACGCCCTCGAAGGCGAAGAACCAGATCGGGAGCGGCTTGATCGCGTCCAGCCCGTCCTGCCGGGCGGGCTCCGCGGCGGCCTGCCGGCGGGTGAGGGTGGCGTTCATGTCCGCTCCTTCGGGTGCGCGTCCTGCTGACATCCCGATCGTGCCGCCCGCACCGGAACCGGCGGCAGAGCCGTTCCGCGCACCTTCGGCCGGGACAAATGTCCTAGACCACCGATACCGTCGGGGCGCGTGAGCATCGAGGAACTGATGCGGCGGCTCGCCGCCACGGAGACGCAGCGGGCGGCCGCCGACGAGCTGGTGGCGCTCGGCGCGCCCGCCGTCCGGCCCGTCCTGGACGCGCTGTGCGACGAGGAGTCGCCGGTCGAGTGGTCCACCAGTGCCACGGTCCTGCGGCGGATCGGGCGTCCCGCCCTGGAACCGCTGATGGAGGCGATGGCCGCGGCGCCGGCGCACGAGGTCGCGCGGCGCGCCGGCTGGGCGTACAGCGGGCTGGAGATCGACGACCTGGCGGCGTTCGAGCCCGGCCTGCGGCACCCGAGCCCCGAGGTGCGGAGCAACACCGCCTACGTCATGCAGCTCAAGGGCGAGCGGGCGCTCCCGTACGCTCCGCGCCTCATCGAGATGCTCGCCGACCCCGACGACGACGTCCGGCAGCGCGCGCAATGGGCGCTGGACGAGCTCGGCCCGGAGGTCGTGCCGCTGCTCCGGGAGGTCCGGCGGTCCCGCACGGCCGGCCGGCTGCGCCGCCCCGCCCTCGTCGCGCTCGCGTCCGCGGGCGGCCCGGAGGCGCTGGACGAGCGCGACCTCGCCCTCGTGCGCCGGCTCGTCCGGATCAAGATGCGGGACGAGGTCCCCGAGCCGATGCACCTGGACGGCTCGTGGTTCGCGCTGCCCACCGGCGACCAGGACGCCGTCCTCGACGCGTTCGGCCTCTCCGACCCCGAGCCGGTCACGATGCGGATGGGCGCGGCGGCCTGGGGCCAGGAGCACCACGGCTGGGGCTGGATCGACAGCCGCCGCATGTACGTCACGCCCCGCTTCGACGGCTGGACGCTGGTGTTCGGCTGCCCCGGGGGTGACGACGACGACACCGAGTTGCGCGACACCGTCCTCGCCTGGTGCGAGCGGCTGAGCGCCCGCTTCGGCGCCGCCCACTGGTACGGGACGAGCTGCGGCGACGGCTGGACGGCGTGGTGCATCGCCGAGCAAGGGCGCGTCGTCCGGTACTACGACGCCTTCGAGGAGGACGACCAGGTCGGCACCGGCCACCCCGCCGAGGAGGGCTACCTGCTCCCGCATGAGGACGGGTTCCCCGACGACGCCTTCGACGGCGTCGACACGTCCGACTCCGAGGCGTTCCGCGCCCGCTACGAGCAGGTCAAGGCGGAGCTCGGCGTCCCGGACACCTGCGAGGCGCCGGAGATCGCGGCCCGCGCGTCCGTCGACCCGTCCGCGCTCGGACCGGGCACGCGGGTCGAGGGCCACGGCGTCCTCGCCCTGACCGCCACCGGCCGCGAGGAGGGCCACCCGCGCGGCGCCCTCCCGATCTAGCGCGCGGCCGGCGGCCGCGAGGTCAGCCGGCGCTGGCCAGCGCGGTGGCGTGCGCCGCGACCAGGGTGCGCAGCGCCCGCTCGGCCGGCTCGTCCGCCGGGGTGAGGACGAAGAGCCGCTGGTCGGAGCCGTCCAGCGCGGCGAGCATGTCGTAGGCGACCGTCATCGTGCCGGCCGTCGCGTGCCGGATCCGCTTCGTGCCCCGCGACCGCTCGTGGACGTGCTGGTCGTCCCACCACGCCGCGAACTCGCGGCTCGCCGTCCGCAGCTCGGCGATCAGCTCGGCGAGGTGCGCGTCGTCCGGGTGCCGGGCCTGGTTGACGCGCAGGTTGCCGACCATCTCGGCGGCGAACGCCGCCCAGTCGAGGTTCGTCTCGCGGGTCTCCGGATCCAGGAACAGCATGCGGGCCGTGTTGCCGAGCCGCCCGTGGCCGAACTTGGGGCCGAACAGCGCGGCCGCCGCCGCGTTGCGGCCCAGGATGTCGAACCGGAAGTCCACCACGTAGGCGGGCAGCAGCGGCATCCCGTCGAGGACGGCGCGCAGGCTCCCGCCGAGCGGCGCCGGGACGTGCTGCTGCGGCGGCGCCTCGCCGCGCGCGATCAGGTGCAGGTGGACGCGCTCCGCCGGGGACAGCAGCAGCGCCGCCGCGATACCGTCCAGCACCCCCGATCCTGGCGTCCCGACCCGGCCCTGCTCCAGCCGGACGTACCAGTCGACGCTCACCGCCGCGAGCTCCGCGACCTCCTGCCGGCGCAGGCCGGGCGTGCGGCGGCGCCCCAGGTCGGGAAGCCCCACGTCCGCCGGGCGGACCCGTTCCCGCGCGGCCCGCAGGAAGGCCGCCAGTTCGCCGCGCCGTGCCGTCATCGTCCCAGGATGGCGCATTCCGGGCCGGTGAGGGTGGCACTCCGCGTACCAGGATGCGGACGACCTGTACCAGCCTCCGAGACGCCGGGATCGTTGCGGCCATGAGGAAACGAGTCGTCACCGCCCTGACCGCCGCCGCCGTCGCCGCCGTCACCGCCGCGTCCGTGACCGCCGCGTCCGCCCAGACCGCCCCCGCCTTCGGGTACCACAAGGTACGCACCGCGATCCCGAAACAGGCCGCGCACTTCCGCGTCACCAGCCCCGACCTGGCCCGCGGGACGTTCCCGGCCGCCTCGTACGCCGACGCGTTCGGCTGCACCGGCGGGAACGTCCCGCCCCGGCTGTCCTGGTCCGGCGCCCCCGCCGGGACGCGGAGCTTCGCCGTCACCATGTTCGACCCCGACGCCCCCACCGGCAGCGGCTTCTGGCACTGGTCGGTGCGCGACCTGCCCGCCACCGCCACGTCCGTCCCGGTCGGCGCCGCCGCGGGCGTCAACGACGCCGGGACCGCCGGCTACCTGGGCCCCTGCCCACCCGCCGGGGACCGTCCGCACCACTACGAGATCACCGTGCTGGCCCTGGACGTCCCGGACGCCGGCGTCCCCGCCACCGCGAGCCCGGCCCTGGTGTCCTTCGCCCTGGGCTCCCACGTACTGGCCTACGCCCGCCTGACCGCCACCGCCACCTCGTGATCCGCGCGATACCCGCAGGTCTCGGCTAGACGCGGACGCGCAGATGTGGGCGGCGCGGATCCTCGGCCCCGACCGGGCCCTCGCCCGGTCCGCCGCGCTCCGCGCGCTGGCGGTCGTCCAGCCGTCCGACCCGGATCCGTCCTGCCACCCGGACGGCGGCGTCTCCGTCGCGTCCATCCGCGACCACGCCGCCCGGTGAACCCCCTCGACGTCCTCAAAACCGCAGCGCTCAGAACCCCCGAATGGCGAGACGGCGCGGAGAGCGCAATGGCCGTGCGGCATGATCTGCCCATGACGTGGGGCATCGGCGGAATCCCGCGCCCGGGCACCCGACCCTCGGCGAAGCCTGTGTTGTACCTGGACATTGACGGCGTGCTGAATCCGGAGGCGCCCAGCCGTCCGGAGGACTTCGCCGAGCACCGCATCCGGATCACCGTCCGCCTTTCGGGTGAGCACGCCGAATGGCTGGCCGAGCTGGGGGAGTGTTACGAACTGGTCTGGGCGAGCACTTGGGAGGAGCACGCCAACACCTATATCGGTCCTCTTCTCGGGCTGCCCGAGCTGCCCTACGTGGCGTTGACGGCCTACAGGTACCGGCCCGACGATCCGAGGCTGCCGGTGACGCAGCTCCCCCGGATGCGGAAATGGGCGCCGATCCTCCGGCACGCGGACGGGCGCCGCTTTGCCTGGCTGGACGACGTCATCCCGTTCAGGGCCCGGCGCCAGGCCTGGCCGCATCGCGGTATCCGCCTCGTCCCCGTCTCTCCCGCCGAAGGGCTGCGGCGGCGACACGTCGACAGGTTGCTCGCCTGGCGCGGATGAACCTGAGGGCGGCGGGATGGGAGGGGGCCGCGGGAGGGTGCTTGTTTTTTCGACATTATGGACATGGGTCGTCGGCTGGCATGGAATGGGGGCATCGCCGTCGATGGTGAATGGAGACGTCCATGCCCGGGATCACGCAGCGTTCGTCGAAGGAACCCGCGGTGAAGACGCGGTTCCTGTCCCACGGAACGCTCAAGATCACCGATGTCGCCGCCAGCCGCCGCTTCTACGAGGAGGTCCTCGGGCTGGAGGTCGTCCAGCCGATGAAGGCGGCGCTCTACATTCGCCTCGGTGGCGACCACACGTATGTGTGCGTGGAATCGAAACCGGACCGGCCGGATATGCCGCTGCTTTATCACAATGGGCTTGACGTGGGCAGCGATGAGGAAGTGGACGAGGCGTACCGGGCGATCAGCGAGGTCGCGGACGAGTACGGCGTCAAGGAGCTGAACAAGCCGGTGCGGCAGCACGGCGTGTACTCGTTCTACCTCAAGGACCTGGACGGGAACTGGTGGGAGATCGGGCATCTGCCTCCCGGCGGGTACCGGTTCCGGTTCGCCGATCCGCGCAACGACCTGACCGGGCGCACGGACCTGACGGCGGCGGAGATCAAGGACGTGTTCGTCAATCCGCACGTGGCGGAGTGACGGGCGGGCTCAGCGGGTGCGGGCGACCTCGGCGGCGACGGCGCGGAAGGCGGGCAGGGTCTCGCCCTCGTCCGGGTTGAGGAACGTGCTCTTGACGATCACGACGTGGTACTTCGTCGAGACGTAGATGAGCTGGCCGCCGAGGCCGCTGGCGTAGTAGCCGTCCGTGCCGTCGATCCACCAGCCGAGCCCGTAGGACGGGCTGACGCCGGACGGCGTGCCCACCTGCGCCACCCAGGACGCCGGGACGACGCCGCGCCCGCCGTCCAGCATGAGCTTGCCCATGCGGGCGAAGTCGCGGTCGGTCGCGTAGATGCAGCAGTAGCCGAGGGCGTCGCCGTGGGAGTCGTTGCCGACGTAGGCGGTGGCGGCCATGCCGCCGGGGCCCCAGATCTTGTCCTGGAGGTACCGGTAGTACGGCTGGCCGGTGGCGCGCTGGAGGACGAGCGCGAGCACGGCGGTGTTCAGGCTCGTGTAGTTGAACTGGGTGCCCTGGTCGACGGCCTTGGTGCGCGTCGCGGCGAACTGAAGGGTGCTGTAGAGGCCGAGGCTGACGCCGACGTGCAGCGGGACGTCGTCGACGGTCTCGTTCCAGGCGATCCCGGACGCCATGCGGAGCAGGTTGCGGATCGTCACGGCCCCGTAGGCGGTGTTGGCGAGCTCGGGGACGTAGGCGCCGGCGGTGTCGTCGATCGAGCGGATCCTGCCTTCGCCGAGGGCGACGCCGATCGCGTCGGCGGTGTAGGACTTGGCCATCGACCAGGACTGGAACAGCGAGTCCTGGGAGTAGCCGGGGGCGTACCACTCGTCGACGATCTTGCTTCCGTCCAGGACGACGAAGCCCTGCGCGGCGCGGTTCAGGTAGTCCCGCACCGTGTGCGTCTGGCCGTTGTAGGTGTAGGTGACCTTGCCGAGGTCGTGCGGGTCGCTGGTCAGCTCGACGGGGTTCGCGGACGGGGTGAGCGGGTCGAAGTTGGGCAGCTTCGCCGCTTCGAGGGCGGCCGCGGCGGACGGCGAGACGGGTGGTCCGGGCGTGGCGAGCGCGGGGGCGGCGGTGAGGCCGAGGGTGAGGGCGGTGGCGAGCGCGACGGCGGCGGGCCTGCGGCGCATGGGGGCTCCCGGGGGGTGGGGTGGTCGGGCATGCGACGTCGAATCGAATAGCGATCGTTTCGGATTCGGCCTACCGAAACGTAACCCCGCGCGGGGCCCCGGGCTATGGCCAACGGTGACAAACCGGGGCGCGGAACGCGCACACCGGGTATGGGGACGGCATGCCGGAGCTGCCCGATGTCGAGGGGTTCCGCCGGGTGCTCGCCGAGCACGCCGGCGACCGGATCCGGTCCGTCGAGGTGCGCGACGCCGGGGTGCTGCGCGGGGTGGGCGCGCAGCGGCTGGCGCGCGCGCTGCGCGGGCACCGGTTCGAGGAGCCGCGCAGGCAGGGCAAATGGCTGATCGCGCCCGCCGAGGGCCCGGTGCTGATCCTCCATTTCGGGATGACCGGATCGCTGTCGTGGCATCCGGCGGGGGAGCCGGAGCACCGGCACGACCGGGTCGTGTGGCGGCTCGACGGCGGTGAGCTGCGCTTCCGCGACATGCGCAAACTGCAGGGCGTCCGGCTCGCCCGGGACAAGCGGGACGCGGAGCGCCGCCTGGCCGACCTCGGCCCGGACGCGCTGGACCTGTCCCGCGACGATCTCGCCGGGCTGCTGGCGAAGCGCCGCGGGCGGCTCAAGTCCGCGCTGACGGACCAGTCGGTGATCGCCGGGCTCGGCAACCTGCTGGCCGACGAGATCTGCTGGCGGGCCCGGATCGATCCGCTGCGGCAGGCCCGCGACCTGGACGAGGACGGGATCAAGGCGCTGCACAAGGCGATGCGGGACGTCCTGCGGGCGTCGATCGAGGCGGAGCGGGTACCGCCCCGCCGGACCTGGCTGACCGGGGCCCGCGACGACCCCGACGGCACCTGCCCGCGCTGCGGGACGCGGCTGTCGCGGCGGCGCGCGTCCGGCCGGATGACCGTGTGGTGCCGGCACTGCCAGCCCGCCTGAACCCGAGCCCGTGGGGCGGCGGGGCGCCTGAGCGGCAGGCGCGAACGGCGCGGGCACGAGCGGCGCGGGGGTGAGTGGCGCGGGCGCGAGCGGCGCGGGGTGAGTGGCCGGGGGCGGGCGGCAGGGGGCGGGCGGCAGGGGGCGGAGTGGCCAAAGGGTCGCAGTGGGCTTACCTGGCGGGGCGACTGTGGCCGGGTGTCCCGGGTTCGACTACCTTATTGCGAGAAGGTGGCAACTGCGGCTTCTGTGCGCCGTTGAGCGTGAGTGGGTGGGCATGCACATTCCGGACGGATACCTCAGTCCGCAGACCTGCGCGGTGGGCTACGTCATCGCCGTGCCGGCCTGGGCGGTCGCGGTCCGCCGCGTGCAGCGGGTGGTCCGCAACCGGCACGTGCCGACGCTGGCCGTGCTGGCCGCCGTCAGCTTCCTGGTGATGATGTTCAACATCCCGATCCCGGACGGCACCACCGCGCACGCGATCGGCGCCACCATCATCGCGATCTTGCTGGGGCCGTGGGCGGCGGTGCTCGCGGTCAGCGTGGCGCTGGGGTTCCAGGCCCTGCTGTTCGGGGACGGCGGCGTCCTGGCGTTCGGCTTCAACTGCGCGAACATGGCCGTCCTCGCGCCGTTCGCCGGGTACGGGGTCTACAAGCTGATCGCCGGGCGGTCCGAGCTGACCGCGCCGCGCCGGGCCCTCGCCGCGGCCGCCGGCGGGTACGCGGGGATCAACGCGGCGGCGTTCGCGGCGGCGATCGAGTTCGGCGTCCAGCCCGACCTGTTCCACAACTCGGCGGGCGCGCCGCTGTACGCGCCGTACCACCTGGACCAGACGATCCCCGCGATGATGCTGGCGCACCTGACCATCGCGGGCATCGCCGAGGGCATCCTGACCGGCGGCGTCGTCGCGTACCTGCAGCGCGCCAACGTCCCGCTGCTGCGCGTCAACCACGCCGGCGTTGCCGCGCCCGGCGAGAAGCCCGGCGAGAAGCCCGCGGGGCCGCGCCGTGTCCGTCCGCTGTACGTCGCGCTCGGCGCGGTCGCGGTCATGGCCGTGCTGACCCCGCTCGGGCTGCTCGCGCCCGGCGGCGCGTTCGGCGAGGACGCCCCCGAGGACCTCGACCTGCACAAGTACGGCCTGTCGGCGGTGCCGAGCGGGTTGAACAAGTACAACGGCTTCTGGCACCACGCGCTGTTCAACGGCTACGACTTCACCTCGGACGCGCACCCGACGATCGGCTACATCGTCTCCGCGGTGGTCGGGATCGCGATCGTCGGCGCCGCGATCTTCCTGATCACCATGGCGGTCCGCTGGATCGCCGCGCGGCGCGGCGCGTCCCGCCGGCACGAGACGGTGGAGCAGTCGTGAGCGAGCAGGCGGCCGTCTCCGAGCGGGTCCAGGTGCCGCAGTGGCTGCTGCAGCCGGAGCTGGGGATGTGCCCCTGCGGGTGCGTCGGCAAGCGGAAGAAGGGCAGCTACCTGCGCAAGACGCTGAACGGCGGCGCCGGGCTGCTGCGCCAGGTGATGTTCAGCGACGACACGGCGCGGCAGGACGGCCTGCTCCAGCGGATCGACCCGCGGGTGAAGTTCCTGTCGGTGATCGTGCTGCTGGTCGCGGCGGGGCTCGCCCGCAACATCGCGACGCTCGTCGCCGTCTACGCGGTGACGCTGGCGCTCGCCGCCGCGTCCCGGCTGCCGGTCGGGTTCTTCGTCAAGCGGGTCTGGCTGTTCGTGCCGATCTTCACGGGGATCATGGTGCTGCCCGCGACGCTGTCGGTCGTGACGCACGGGGACGTCGTCCTGACGCTGTGGCACTGGCACGGCCGCGCCGAGGGGTTCACCAGCCAGGGCCTGACGTCGGCGGGTCTGATCGTCAGCCGGGTCGCGGTGTCGATCTCGCTGGTGGTGCTGCTGACGCTGACGACGCCGTGGGTGCGGCTGCTCGCGGCGCTGCGCTCCGTCGGCGTCCCGCGGATCTTCATCCTGATCATCGGGATGGCGTACCGGTACATCTTCCTGCTGCTCAACACCGTCACCGACATGTACCAGGCGCGGACGTCCCGTACCATCGGGGCGGCCAAGCACGACGGCGGCGCCCGCGCCTTCCTCGGCGCCAGCGGCGGCGCGCTGTTCGGCAAGGCGAACCAACTGTCGGAAGAGGTGCACCAGGCGATGACGGCGCGCGGCTACCGCGGCGACGCCAAGACCCTCCAGTCGTTCCGGCTGAGGGGCCTCGACATCGCCGCCGCCCTCTGCTGCGCCGCGCTCGCCGCGGCGATTCTCATCGGGGACCACGTTCTTGGAAGCTGAAGCGGCACCGCAGACCCTCGCCACGGACGTCACGTTCGAATGCCGTGATGTCAGCTACTCCTACCTCGACCGGTATCCGGCGCTGGACGGGGTGTCGCTGACGGTCCGGCCCGGCGAGCGCGTCGCGCTGCTCGGCGCCAACGGCTGCGGCAAGTCGACGCTGCTCAAGCTGCTGGACGGGCTGGTCTTCCCGAGCTCCGGCGCGTTCACCGCGTTCGGGCATCCGGTCACCGAGGACACCCTGGAGGACGAGCAGTTCTCGCAGGCGTTCCGGTCCCGGGTCGGGTTCGTGTTCCAGAACTCCGACGCGCAGGTGTTCTCCCCGAACGTCCGCGAGGAGATCGCGTTCGGCCCGCTGCAGCTCGGGCTGGCCCCGGACGAGGCGTCCGCGCGGGTCGACGAGGTGATCGCGATGCTGGACATCGCGGCGCTGGCGGACCGGGCGCCGTTCCAGCTGTCCGGCGGGCAGAAGAAGCGCGTCGCGATCGCGTCGGTGCTGGCCACGAACCCCGAGGTGCTGCTGTTCGACGAGCCGACCGCGGCCCTCGACCCCCGCTCGCAGTACTGGCTCACCGACCTGATCGAGCAGCTCGGCGCGGCCGGGAAGACGATCGTGCACGCGACCCACGACCTGGACGTGCTGCCCCGCATCGCCGACCGCTGCGTGGTGTTCTCCGAGGAGCACCGGATCGTCGCGGAGGGCGCCCCGGAGGAGATCCTCGCCGACCGCGAGCTGCTCCTGTCGGTCAACCTCATCCATCCCGGCTCCCGCCTCCCCTAGCCCGCCACACGCCTCCCACCTGGGGTTTCCGGCGGATGCGCGCGGGCACGGTCCACTCGTTGCCATGGTGGGACCAAGCACGGGGACGGGAGGCTCTCAATGACGGCGTGGTACGGATCCGGCGGGATGGACCCGTTCGAGGAGATGCTCGCCCGGTTCTTCGGGACCCGGGCGCATCGGCGGCCGACCGAGCGGATCAACCTCGCCCGGCTGATGAGCGAGCCCGCGCGCGAGCTCGTCCGGGACGCGGCGACGCAGGCGGCGCAGTGGGGCAGCCGCGACCTCGACGCCGACCACCTGCTGTGGGCGGCGACGCGGCAGCAGGGCACCCGGCACTGGCTGGAGCGGGCGGGCGCCGACCCGGACGCGATCCAGCACGAGATCGAGAACCACGCGTACCGGGGGGAGCCGCGGGAGGTGCAGCCCGAGCTGACGCCGGCCGCCAAGCGCGCGCTGCTCGACTCGCACCAGGTCTCGCGCGCGCTCGGGTCGTCCTACATCGGCCCTGAGCATCTGCTGTTCGCGCTGGCGCTGGACCGGGGGTCGAGCGCGGGGCGCATCCTCGACGCGGCGCACGTCACGCCGGACTCGCTGAAGTCGGCGGCGGGCGGGGGCGGGCAGCCGCCCGCGAACGGGGGCGGCGAGGGCCGGTCCGACACCCCGACGCTGGACGAGTTCGGCCGCGACCTGACCGCGCTGGCCCGGGAGGGCCGGATCGACCCGGTGATCGGCCGGGACGAGGAGATCGAGGAGACCGTCGAGGTCCTGTCGCGCCGCACGAAGAACAACCCGGTGCTGATCGGCGACCCGGGCGTCGGCAAGACCGCGATCGCGGAGGGCCTCGCGCAGCGGATCGTGGACGACGACATCCCCGAGACGCTGCGGAACAAGCGGATCGTCCAGCTGGACCTGTCCGGCGTCGTCGCGGGCACCCGGTACCGGGGCGACTTCGAGGAGCGGCTGAAGAAGGTCGTGGACGAGATCCGCGAGCACGCCGACGAGCTGGTGGTGTTCATCGACGAGATCCACACCCTCGTCGGCGCCGGCGGGGCCGAGGGCGCGATGACCGCCGGGAACATGCTGAAGCCCGCGCTGGCGCGCGGCGAGCTGCACGTGGTCGGCGCGACGACGGTCGACGAGTACCGCCGCAACATCGAGAAGGACGCGGCGCTGGAGCGCCGCTTCCAGCCGATCATGGTGCCGGAGCCGTCCACCGACGACAGCATCGAGATCCTGCGCGGGCTGCGGGACCGGTACGAGGCGCACCACCAGGTCCGCTACACCGACGAGTCGCTGGTCGCGGCCGTCGACCTGTCCAGCCGGTACCTGACGGACCGGTTCCTGCCGGACAAGGCGATCGACCTGATCGACCAGGCGGGCGCGCGGGTGCGGCTGCGGTCCGGGACGCGCGACGGCGGCCGCCGCGAGCTGGAGGACCGGCTCGACCGGCGGCGCCGCGAGAAGGACCAGGCCGTCGCCGACGAGGACTACGAGAAGGCCAAGGAGCTCCGCGACGAGATCAACCGGCTGCAGACCGACCTCGCCGGGATGCGGGACGACCACGAGCCGGTCGGCGTCCCCGAGGTGACGACCGAGGACATCGCGGAGGTCGTGTCGCGGATCTCCGGCGTGCCGGTGACGCAGCTGACGCAGGCGGAGCGGGAGCGGCTGTCCCGGCTGGAGGAGCACCTGCACGAGCGCGTGATCGGCCAGGAGGACGCGGTCGCGGCGGTCGCCCGGGCCGTCCGGCGGTCCCGCGCCGGGATGGGCGACCCGGACCGCCCGATCGGCGGGTTCCTGTTCCTCGGCCCGACCGGCGTCGGGAAGACGGAGCTGGCGAAGGCCCTCGCCGAGGCGCTGTTCGGCAGCCAGGACCGGATGATCCGGTTCGACATGAGCGAGTTCCAGGAGCGGCACACCGTCAGCCGGCTGATGGGCGCGCCGCCCGGCTACGTCGGCTACGAGGAGGCGGGGCAGCTCACCGACGCGGTGCGGCGGCAGCCGTACTCGGTGATCCTGCTGGACGAGATCGAGAAGGCGCACCAGGACGTGTTCAACGTGCTGCTGCAGCTGCTCGACGACGGCCGGCTCACCGACGCGCAGGGCCGCACCGTCGACTTCCGCAACACCGTGGTGATCATGACGAGCAACCTCGGCTCCGACCTGATCACCGGGCGGACCGAGATCGGGTTCGGCGGCCGGGAGGGCGAGGACACCGCGCTGCGCGACCGGATCATGCGGCGGCTGCGCGAGTCGTTCCGGCCCGAGTTCCTCAACCGGATCGACGAGATCATCGTGTTCCAGCGGCTGGAGGCGGGGCAGCTCCGGCAGATCACCGACCTGCTGCTGGACGAGACGCGCCGCCGCCTGCGCGCGCAGGGCGTGACCGTGTCGTTCACCCCGGAGGCGGTCGACTGGATCGCCGAGCGCGGGCACCAGCCGGAGTTCGGCGCGCGCCCGCTGCGCCGCACCATCCAGCGGGAGGTGGACGACCAGCTGTCCGATCTGCTGCTGTCCGGGGACCTCGCGCACGGCCGGCACGTGGAGGTGTCCGCGGCGCCCGGCGGCCTCCAGTTCGACGTGTCCACGTCGGCGTCGCCGTCCGACCAGCCGATCACGTCGCGCTGACGCACCGCGCTCCTTGCCCCGGGGCGACGCTTTCCTCGCGGCGGGGGCCCGAACGGCCGGTGCCGGGCCATCATGGGTGGGCCCGGCACCGGGCATATAGGGCACATCCCGACGTGAGGAGGGCGTGTGCGAGCGCGAAGGAGCGTCACGCCGGCGTCCGCGCTGACGATCGCCGCCGCTGCCGCCGCACTGTGCGCCTGCGGAGGAGGAGGCTCGGGCGCGTCACCGGCCCCCTCCAGGACGGCGACCCCCACACCGCCGCCACCTGGCACCGGCGCGCCTACGGCGTCCGCGCCGCCGAGCACGTCCGGGCCGTCCCAGGCTTCGGGCCGGTGCCGCACCGACGAGCTGAAGGTCCGCATCAGCACCGCGGGACCGGCGGCCGGGCAGCGTTTCGCGTTCCTCACGCTGACGAACACCTCGGGCTCGGCCTGCCACGTCCGCGGCTACGTCGGGATGCTGCTGCTCACGGCGTCCGACCATCCGATCAAGACGAACCTCGAACGGCTCTCCCCGCCCGGCCCGCAGACCGTCGTCCTCCGGCCGGGCGGCAGCGCCTACGCGCGCCTGCAATGGACCGTCGTCCCGGGAGCGCGCGAGCCCGTGCACGGGGCCTGCGCCCCCACGCCGGGCCTCGTCTGGATCACCCCGCCGGACGAGCGCGCCCACCTCGCCGTCGCCTGGAACCAGGGCGTGGTCTGCGGCGGCGGCCACGTCTCGACCACCCCGCTGCGTCCGGGCGCCGCGCCCCGCTGACGGCGGACTATTGCATAATGCAATGGATCCGGCTGGGGAAGGAAGACCGTAGTGCCGAGACGCAACGCCGTCCCGTACGGGTACCGCCGCATCGACGACGCGCAGGGCAACTACGTGACGCAGCTCCCCGTCGAGCCGCAGGCGAGCGTCGTCCGCGAGATCATCAGCCGCGCGGCGCAGGGCCAGGCGATCGCGGGGATCCTGCGCGAGCTGGAGGCGCGGGGCGTCCCGGCGCCACGCGGCGGCCCCCGCTGGTCCTGGACGGTCGTACACGACATCGCCCGCAACCCCGCCTACATCGGGCGTCCCTCCGGCGCCGCCGACCCCGACGACCTCGACCGCGTGCACTGGACGCCGCTGGTCCCCGACCAGCTGTTCTTCACCGCGCAGCGCGCCCTCGCCCCGCCGCCCGGCGGCTCGCTGCCCGGCTACCAGGCGGTGGCCCTGCTCCTCTGCGCCCTGGCCCCCTGCCGCGACCTGATCGCCTCCCACCTGCCGTCCCTGTCCTGACTACGATGATGCGGCAGACCAGCGTGCGGGGAGTGAGCCGTGCGCGGAAAGTGAGCCGCAGTGCCGCCGCGTGACCAGACGACGCCCCGCCGGGCCGGCGGCGGCGCCCGTCCCAAGGGCGCCTACCACGTCGAGGCGCTCGCGAAGGGGCTGCGCATCCTCGGGCTGTTCTCCGAGCAGCGTCCTGCGATGAAGCTGACCGACATCGTCGCCGAGACGGGCCTGCCGATGCCGACCGCGTTCCGGATGGCGGCCACGCTCGCCGCCGAGGGGTTCCTCGAGCAGCTCCCGGACGGCGCGTACCGGCCCGCGCCGAAGGTGCTCACGCTCGGGTTCTCCGCGCTGCGCAGCCTCGACCTCGTGCAGCTCGCGGAGGGGCCGCTGCGCCGGCTCGTCGAGGCGACCGGGCAGACGGCGAACCTCGGCGTGCTGTCCGGCGACCACGTGCTGTACCTGGTCAGGCTGCGCAACAACGACCTGGTGACGGCGAACATCCAGGTGGGGTCGCGGCTTCCGGCCGTCCGCACGTCGATGGGCAAGCTGCTGCTCGCCCACCTGGACGGCGACGAGCTGGACCGCGTGCTGACCGGCGACTCGTTCGCCGGGACGGCGGGCCCGAACGCGCTGGCCTCGCCGGACGAGCTGCGTCCCGCGCTCGCCGAGATCCGCGAGCGCGGCTGGGCCCTTCAGGACGAGGAGCTGGCGTACGGGCTGCGGTCGGTCGCGGGGCCCGTCCGGGACGCGTCCGGCGGGGTCGTCGCGGCGGTGAACGTGGCGGTGCCCGCCACCGAGGTCTCGACGGACCGCCTGCTGGAGCGGATCCGCCCGCTGGTCCTGCGGACCTGCGCAGAGATCACCATGCTCCTCGGCGGCCGCTGACCCCGCTCACTGCGCCGGCTTGTGGAAGCGGCCGGCCTGCATGATGACGTTGAGGTTGGCGGGGTCCTGGAGGAGGGCGACGTCCCGCGTCGGGTCGCCCTGGACGACCAGGAGGTCGGCCAGGTAGCCGGAGGCGAGGACGCCCAGCTCGTCCGCCATGCCCATGACCTCGCCGCCCCACTTCGTCGCGGCGACGAGCGCCTCGGACGGGGTGTAGCCGAACAGGTCCACGAAGAGCTGCAGGTCGCGGGCGTTGCGGCCGATCGGCGTCTGCGGGAAGCCGTAGTCGCCGCCGGGCAGGACGCGGATGCCGCGCCTGCGCATCTCCGGGTACAGCGCGGTCTGCGCCTCCAGCTGCGCGACCGACCCCATGCGCTCGGCCATCGCCCGGTCGATGCCGAACTCCTCCGCCTCGTGGACGTTCGCCCACATGATCCCGACGGCCGGCGCGGTGAACAGCTCGTCCTTGTGCTCCTCGAGCAGGTCGAGGGCCTCCTCGTCGGCGTAGGAGCAGTGGTACACCGACCGGAACCCGTTCCGGACGGCCAGCTTGATCGACTCGGGGTTCTGCGCGTGGCAGTTCAGCCACACGCCCGCCTCCCGCGCCGCCGCGCCGGCCGCCGCGGCCTGCTCGGCGGTGTACTGGGTCTGCATCGAGCCGCCGGGGACGAACACGTCGTCGTTGCTGAGCAGCAGCTTCACCGAGTCGAACCCGAGCGCGGCCTGCTCGGCGATGAAGCGGGCGACGCCCGTCGGGGTGGTGTTCTCGGCGCCGTGCCGGACCGGGTTGTTGTCGCGCTCGAAGCTGGCGGCGCGCAGCCGCGGCCCGGGCGTCTCACCGGCGGCGATGCGGTCGCGGAGCTGGACCTCGACGTTGCCCGGGGTCAGCGAGCCCGCCGAGTACGCGCTGGTGAAGCCCGCGTCGAGGAGGATCCGGGCGTTGCGCTCGGCGAGCGCGAGGTGCTCCTCGGCGGTGGGCGGGTTCCCGAAGAACGACACGTCGACCGGCGGGTTGAAGCCGGGTTCGAGGTGGCCGACGGCGGACGGGAACGTCAGGTGCGCGTGCCCCTCGATCAGGCCCGGCATGACGGTCGCGCCCGCGCAGTCGACCACGGTGGCGCCCTCGGGGGCGGGGGAGTGGCCCGGACGGACGGCGGCGATCCGGTCGCCGCGCACGACGACCTCGCCGGGGAACGGCTCCCGGCCGGTCCCGTCGAACACCGATCCGCCGGTGAAGACGATCTCGCCCATCGCGGGCCTCCCTTCTAACTTTCAGTGTATGAAAGTCACTTTCTTAAGGTGGTAGTGCCAGCGTAATCCAGGTCACGCCACGGCGCCACGGGCGAAGTCCAGCGACGCCGCGAACACGGCGGCGACGTCCGGCGCGTTCCGCCAGATGTGGTCCGCGCCCTCGACCGGCCGGAACTCCACCGGCACGCCCGCCGCGCGCAGCGCGTCCGCCATCCGCTCGCTCTGCGCCATCGGCACGAACCGGTCCGCCGTCCCGTGCCACAGCTGGAACGGCGGCGCGCCCGCGTGGACGCGGTTGACCGGGCTGGCCTCGGCGGCGAAGTCCGGGACGTCGCGGACGGCCGCGCCGAGCAGCCGCGACTCCCGCGACGCCGGGTCGCCCGGATCCGGCATCGCGGACAGGTCGTACACCCCGTACCAGCCGACGACGGCCGCGATCCCCGGGCCGGTGAGCGCGGCGAGCGCGGCCAGGTGCGCCCCGGCCGACTCGCCCCACGCCACGATCCGCGACCCGTCGAACCCGTGCTCGCCGCCGTGCTCGCGCAGCCACCCGACCGCCGCGCGGACGTCGTGGAGCTGCGCCGGGTACCGGGCCTCGCCCGAGAGCCGGTAGTCCACGGACGCGACGGCGAACCCGGCCTCGGCGATCCGCTCGAACGGCGACGGCCGCCAATCGGCGAACTCGTGCCCGAAGTCGCGGCGCGTGCACCGCTGCCAGCCGCCGCCGTGTACGAAGAGCACGACCGGCGCGGCGTCCACAGGGGGCAGGTAGAGGTCGAGCAGCAGCGGCCGGTACCCGACCTCCGCCGCGTACTCGACGCCCTCCAGGACCCGGACGGTCACGACGCGCCGCCCGCCGCGACGAACCGCTGCGTGATGCTCCCGACCCCCTCCAGCTCGCTGACCAGGACCTCGCCCGGCCGGACGAACCGCTTCGGGGTGCGCGCGTTGCCGACGCCCGGCGGCGTCCCGGTGAAGACCAGGTCGCCGGGGAACAGCCGGCAGACCCGCGACAGCCGGACGACCAGCTCCGGAATGTCGTAGATCATCGACGACGTGCGGGCGCTCTGCACCGTCTCGCCCGCGAGGCTGCAGGAGATCGCGAGGTCGGCGGGGTCGTCGAACGCGTCGGGGGTGACGAGCCAGGGGCCGGTCGGCCCGAAGTTCGCGTGCGACTTGGCCAGGCTGAACTGCGGCTTCGCGCCCGCGAGCTGCGCCGTCCGCTCGGACAGGTCCTGGCCGAGGGTGATGCCCGCGACGTGGTCCCAGGCGTCCTCGCGCCGCACCCGGTACGCCTCCCGGGAGATCGCGACGACCGCCTCGACCTCCCAGTCCACCGTGTCGGACGGCAGCTCGACGTCGCACACCGGCCCGGCAAGGCAGCTCGCGAACTTCGTGAACGTCACCGGTGCCGATTCCGGCGGGTATCCGGCTTCGGCGGCGTGCTCGGCGTAGTTGATCCCGATCGCGAACACCTGCGACGGGCGCGGGACGGGCGCCCCGAGGTCCTCGACCGCGAACGGCGCGCCCTGCGCGGCGTCGAGCCCCGCGGCCCAGCCGCGGAACGCGTCCCACTCGGCGAAGACGGCCTGCGGGTCGGCGGCGAACCGCCCCCCGCTCGCCTCCGCGACGTCCACGGCCGTCTCGCCGACGACCACGACGAGGCGGCCCTTCAGGTTGGCGATCCTCACCAGTCGACCTTCTCCGGAGCGGGCTCGCCGTGCGCTTCCTGCCAGGACACGACGTGGTTGCGCAGCGTCCCGACGCCTTCGATCTCCGCCTCGACCACGTCACCGGGCCGCAGGTAGAAGTCGAACGGGTTCGGCTGCACGGCCGCGACGCCCGACACGGTGCCGGTGGTGATGATGTCGCCCGCGCTGAAGATCTGCGGCGAGTGGTAGGCCACCAGGTGCGGGATCGACACGCGCATCTGCTTGGTGTGCCCCGTCTGCCGGACGTCGCCGTTCACCCGCAGCTGCATCGCGAGGTTCTGCATGTCGTCGATCTCGTCGGCGGTGACGATGTACGGGCCGATCGGGCAGAACGTGTCGATCGCCTTGCTGAACGAGAACACGCCCGACTCCATCTCGCGGCGCTGGATGTCGCGCGCGGTGATGTCGTTGAAGACGGTGAACCCGGCGATGTGCTCCAGCGCCTCGTCCGGGCCGAAGAACTTGCCGGGCTTGCCGATGATCACGGCCAGCTCCAGCTCGTAGTCCAGCTCCTTGGTGAGGTGCTCGGGGTACACGATCGGGTCGTCCGGGCCGATGATCGCGTCCACGTTCTGGAAGAACACGATGCCCTTGTGCACCGGGTGCGACCAGTTGACGGCCTGCAGCTCCTCGTGGTGGTCGGCGAAGTTGCCGGCGGTGTGGAAGAACTTCTTCGGCGTGATCGGCGCGCGCAGCCGCACGTCCGCCAGCTTCAGCCGCTCGCCGGTCTCGCCGACCTTCCCGTCGCGCTCGAAGTACGCGCGGGTGGACGGGACGTCCAGCTCGATGACGTCGTCGCCGTCGAGCCGCCCGACCCGGCCCTCGTCGAAAGTGATCAGTTTCATGGCTTCCAGTTTCCTCGGTGAATGGGGGAATCGGCAGGTCAGGGACGGTCCGGACGGCCGCGCGAGGCGCGCTTCTCGACCGCGGACAGCGCCGCGTTGACGGCGAGCGCGCCGGCGCAGACGACCAGGACCATGGCGTCCAGCGCGGCGGCGCCGTGGTTGGTGATCTGGGTGGAGATGAACGTGCCGACGCCGTCCACCGAGATCATCAGCTCCGCGAGCAGCACGCCGAGCAGCGACAGCGCCGCGCCGATCTTCAGCGCGCCGATGATGTCCGGCAGGCAGGCGGGCACGACCAGGAACAGCAGCCGGCGCAGCCGCCCGGCGCCCATGGCGCGGCCGGAGTCCAGCACGGCGGGCTCGACCGCCGCGCCCGCCGTCATCGTCATGAGGATCACCGGGATGATCCCGTGGATGACGCCGAACGCGATCTCCGAGCCGTCGCCGAGGCCGAGCCAGAGCACGAACAGCGGGTACAGCGGCGCCATCGGCAGCGCGTACAGCACCGACACGACGTCGCGTCCGCCCAGGTAGACGTGCTTGTTGAGGCGTCCGAGCAGCAGCCCGACCGCGGGGCCCGCCACGGCGGTGACCGCGAAGGCGATCAGGAACCGGTACGTGGTGTACCCGACGAGGGTGAGCGAGCCGCCCTCCAGCACCTTCGGCAGGCCGTCGGCGACGATCCGGCTCGGCGAGGTGAGGTAGTCGCCGCCCGCGTCCGTCAGCCGGGTCACCGCCTCCCACACCGCGACCAGCGCGGCGACCGTGCCCCAGCGGACGAGCTGGACCGCCGCCGCCTCCCGCGGCCGCGCCGTGCGCCGCGCGGCCGCGGGAGCGGCTCCGGTGATGGCCGTCATGTCACTTCGCCGAGGTGATCGCGGTGCTGAGGTAGGAGTCCTGCGCCGGCGACGACGTCGCGATGCCGAGCTTCGGCAGCGCCTTGGCGTAGCCGGCCATGCCCGCGGCGCTGATGCCGCCGTCCGGGGTGAAGCCGCCGATCAGCGCGTCGTAGGTCTGCTCGGCGATCGGCTTCGGCATGCCGAGCTTGGCGACGGCGAGGTCCACGGTCGGCGCCTTGTTGGCCTTCATCCAGGTCAGCGCCTTGGTGTAGGCGCCGGCGAGCTTCTGCAGGTTCGCCTTGTTGCCGGAGATCGTGGACTTCTTCGCCATCAGCACGGCGAACTGCGAGTTCGGGCCGAGGACGTCCGCCGCCTTCTGCGCGATCCTGCCCTCGTGCTTGGCCTGGAGCAGGAACCCGAAGTTGACCGGCAGGACGAACCCGTCGACGTCGCCGCGCTTCATCGCCGACATCGTCGCGGCGGGGTCGCCGAGCGGGACCTCCTTGACCTTCTCGAAGTCCACGCCGGACGCCTCGGCGGTCGCGCGGGTGATGTAGTCGGTGAGCGAGCCGGCCTTGGAGATGCCGAGCTTCTTCCCCGCGATGCCGGAGAAGCCGGTGATGCCGGACTTCTCCGGGACGATCAGCGCCATCGGGCTCTGCCCCATCACGCCGAAGAACGCCTGCGTGTCGAGCTTCTTCGCGGCGCCCGACACCGCGTCCAGCCCGGTCGCGGCGCCGACGTCGACCGACCCGCCGGTCATCGCCTTGGTGAGGTCGGACCCGGCGCTGAAGTCGACGACCTTGACGTCCAGCCCGGCGTCCTTGAAGAACCCCTGCTGGACGGCGACCCGCGCGGGCATCGCGTGCACGAAGTCCTGCGCCTGGACGAGCCCCAGCTTGATCGAGGTGGACGGTCCGGACGACCCGCCGCCACCGCACGCGGTGAGCGCGGCGGCGCACAGCGCCGCGACCGCGGCGATCCTTGCGGTGACCTTCATCGGGTGACGCCTTTCTGGAGCATGTGGGTGGTGAGCGAGAACAGGAGGTTGACGGCGACCGTGACGAGGCAGGCGATCACGATCCAGGCGAACAGGCCGGGGCTGTCGAGGCTCTGGCTGGCGGTGCCGAGCTGGTAGCCGATGCCGGCGGCGCCCGCGATGAACTCGGACGCGATGACGGTGACGAGCGCGAGGCCGAGCGACACCCGCATCGCGGCGAGCACCGGGCCGAGCACCGCCGGCAGGACGACGCCGGTCAGCCACTGCGCGCGGGACGCGCCCATGGTCTGCGCGGCGGTGATGAGCCGGCCGTCGACGGTCGCGGTCGCGCGGGCCGCCGCGATCGCGATGGGGAAGAACGCGTACAGCGCGCCGAGCGCGATCTTGGAGTGCGAGCCGACCCCGAGCGTCGCCGCCAGCACCGGGTAGAGGATCACCAGCGGCAGCGCGTTCAGGCCGGTCAGCACGGGTTCGTACGCGCGGCGCAGCAGCCGCGACGAGCCGACGAGCACCCCCAGCGGGAGCGCGAGCACCGCCGCGATCCCGAACGCGGTCGCCGTCTCCTCCAGCGTGGTGCCGACCGGCTCCAGCAGCTTCGACGGCTCCGCGGCCAGGTCGGAGAGCGCCTGCCACACGTCGCCGATCGGCGGCAGCAGCAGCGGCGCGACCGCCCCGGTCCCGGCGAGCAGCGCCCACAGCGCGAGGACGGACGCGACCGTCCCCGCGTAGACGAGGACGCGGCGCGGCGCGATCACCGCACGTCTCCGGGGTCGTCCTCCAGCAGCAGCGCCGACAGCCGGTCGGTGAGCGCGTGGAACTCCGGCGTGCGCAGCACCTGCGGCTCGCGGGGGCGCGGCAGCGGGACCTCGATGACCTCCTTGATCGTCGCCGGGCGCGGCGTCATCACGATGATCCGGTCCGACAGGTACGCCGCCTCCGACAGGCTGTGCGTCACGAACAGCACCGTCTTGCCGTGCTCCTCCAGCAGCGTGACGAGCTGCTCGCCGATCTTCAGCCGGGACAGCTCGTCGAGCGCCGCGAACGGCTCGTCCAGCAGCAGGATCGACGCGTCCGACACCAGCGCACGCGCGATCGCGACCCGCTGCCGCATCCCGCCCGACAGCTGGTGGGGGAAGCGGTGCGGGACGTCGCCGAGCCCGACCGCGCCCAGCGCGTCCAGCGCGCGCGCCCGCCGCTCGGCGCGGCCCACACCGGCGAACTGCAACGCGATCTCGACGTTGCGCACGGCGCTGCGCCACGGGTACAGCGCGAGGTCCTGGAACACGAACGCCACGTCCCGGGGGCGGGGGCCGTCCACCGGCGTGCCGTCCACCAGCAGCTCCCCGGACACCGGCGCGAGCAGGCCGCCCACCGCGCGCAGCGCCGAGCTCTTCCCGCACCCGGACGGCCCGATCAGGCTGACGAACTCGCCCGGCCGCACGTCGAACGTCAGGTCCGTCGCCGCGGTCGTGTCGCCGTAGGCGAGGGTGAGGTCGCGGGCGGCCACCCTCGGCCGTTCCGCCTCCCGGACGCCTCCGGCCACGGCGCGGTCCTCGCGCTGTCCCGCCATGGCCCTACGCCCCGACCATGTTGAACCCGCCGTCGGCGAGCATGTAGGCGCCGGTGATGTGCGACGCGTCCTCGGTCGCGAGGAACAGCGCGGTGCCCGCGACGACCTCGGGCGGCGGGATCTGGCCCATCGGGGTCTGCGAGATCAGCTTCTCGCGGCGGCCCGACTTCCAGTCCTCGCGCTCCAGCGTCGCGCCGGTCTCCATGAACCCGGGCGCGAACGTGTTGACCCGGACGGCCGGCGCGAACGCCGCCGCGTACGACTTGGTGATGCCGAGCAGCCCGTACTTGGCGGCGGCGTACTGCGGAGCGCGCGCGCTGCCGCGCACCACGACGGTCGAGCCGATGTTCACGATCGAGCCGTGGCCCTGCACCAGCATCCGCGACCCGAACTCGTGCGTCATCAGCAGCGTGCCCTTGACGTCCACGTCGATGACGCGGTCGAGGGACTCCTGCGTCAGCTCCTTCCACGACATCTGCTCGGTCGCGACGTCGCCGACGTTGTTGACGAGCACGTCGAGCTCGCCGGCGATCCCGAACACCTCGTCGGCGAGGGCGCGGATCGCGTCCCACGAGCCGATGTCGGCCTGCACGACGAACGCCTCGGCGCCCGCCTCGCGGACCCGCTCCGCGGTGCGCTCGGCGCCCTGCTTGGAGGAGTTGTAGTGAACCCCGACGCGGGCGCCCTCCTGCGCGGCGCGGACGGCGATCTCGGCGCCGAAGCCGGTGCCGGCCCCCGTCACCAGCACCGTCTTCCCCTCGAACCGCGGGAAGATCTTCTGAGCCATGTCGTTCTCCCTTTTCAGACGAGCGTGCGTCCGCCGTCGACGTACATGACGTGGCCCGTCATGAACGCCGCGTGCGGTGAGGACAGGAACAGGATCGGGCCGACGACCTCGGCGGGCGTGCCGAGCCGGCCCGCCGGCACGAGCCGGACAAGATCCTCGCGGACGCCGGGCCGCGCCAGGTACTCGGCGGTCAGCGGCGTCTCGACGTAGCCGGGCGCGATCGCGTTCACGGTGACGCCGTGCCGGGCCCATTCGGCGGCCATGACCCGCATCATCTGGTTCATCCCGCCCTTGGACGCGGCGTACGGCCCGTGCTTCTGGTGCGCCAGGTGCCCCGACACCGAGGACAGGAAGACGATGCGGCCGTGGCCCGCCTCCACCATGTGCCGCCCGGCGGCCTGCGCCGCGCCGAACGCGGTGAACAGGTTGGTGCGCAGGATCCGCTCCCACTCGGCCTCGGTGAAGTCCAGCACCGGGCGGCGGTCGTTGATCCCGACGCAGTGCAGCAGCACGTCGAGGCCGCCCATCGTCTCGATCGCCCGTGCGACGACGGCGGCGCCGGCGCCCTCCTCGGTGAGGTCGGCGGCGATGGTGTGCGGCTTCGTCCCGCCGGGGCCGGGCTCCAGCGCGTCCAGCCGGTCCTGGTCCCGGTCGACCGCGGTGACGGCCGCGCCCGCGTCGAGGTAGCCGCGGGCGCACTCGGCGCCGATCCCGCCCACGCCGAGCACCAGCACCCGGGCGCCGTGCAGGCCCAGCCACGCGGTGCCCGTGCCGGGCGCCGCCTGAGTCGTCCCGTCTGCCACTTGCGGTTCCTCGCCTTCCCCAGCTAGCTTTCACTGTATGAAAGCTACTTTCACTAAGCCCGAGTATGGTGTGACGCCGGTCATGGCGTCAAGGCGGGCCCCGGGCGGCGGGCCGTGACCCCCGGCGACGCGGCCCCGTCCGGAGACGCGCGCGCCGACGCGAGCGCGGGCACGGGCGCCGAGCCGGACCGGTCGCGGTACCACATCGCCGCGCTCGCCAAGGGCCTGCAGGTCCTGAGCCTGTTCGACGGCGCGACGCTGTCCCTGCGCACCAGCGACATCGCCGCGCTGACCGGCATCCCGATGCCCACCGCGTTCCGGATCGTCTGCACCCTGGAGGACCTCGGCTACCTGGAGCGCCGGCACGACGGCACCGTCCAGCCCGGCGTCAAGGTGCTCACGCTCGGCTCGGCCGCGATGCGCGGCTCCGGCCTCGTGCAGCTCAGCGACCGGCCGCTGCGGCTGCTCGCCGACGCCACCGGCGAGACCGTCAACCTCGGCGTCCTCGTCGAGGACCGCGTCCTGTACCTCGCGCGGCTCCGCAACGCCGACCTCGTCACCGCCAACGTGCACGTCGGCTCGACCCTGCCCGCCACCTACACGTCCATGGGCAAGCTCCTGCTCGCCCACCTCCCGCCGGACGAGCTGGACCGCCGCCTCACCGACGCGTCGTTCGCCCCCGGCGCCGGGCCGAACGCGGTGCCGGACCGCGCCGCGCTCCACGCCCAGCTGGAGGAGATCCGCCGCGACGGGTACGCCGTCCAGGACCAGGAGCTCGCCCAGGGCCTGCGGTCGGTGTCGGTCCCCGTGCTCGGCCCGGACGGCGCCCCGGCGGCGGCGGTGAACGTCGCCGTGTCCGCGCTGCGCCGCCCCCTCGCCGACCTGCACGGCGAGATCCTCGACCGGCTCCGCGCCACCGCCGCCGACATCACCACGAGACTGAGGACCCGATGACCCGCAAGCACCCGTTCCGGCCCGCCGACCTCGACGGCGACCGGCTCGCCCTCTACCGCTCCATCACCGAGGGCCCCCGCGCGCAGGGCCCCCGCCTGTTCGACCTGGTCTCGGACGACGGCGTGCTGCTCGGGCCGTTCAACGAGTTCCTGCTGCGCCCGGCGCTCGGCGACGCTCTCCAGCGGGTCGGCGCGGCCGTCCGGTACGAGGGCGCGCTCGGCGGCCGGGCCCGCGAGATGGCGATCCTCGTCGTCGCCGCCCACTGGGACAGCGCCTTCGAGCGGACCGCGCACGAGGCCGTCGGACGGGCCGCCGGGCTCACCGGCGCCGAGCTCGCCGCGATCGCCGCCGGCGCGCCGCTGGACCTCGACGACCCCGCCGAGGCCGCCGTCCTCCGCCTCGCCCGGGCCCTCGTCACCGGCGACGTCGACGACGCGACCTGGGAAGCCTGTGTCCCGCCGCTGGACCGCGAGACGGTCTTCGAACTGACCACCCTCGTCGGCTACTACGCCACCCTCGCCCTCCAGATGCGCGTCTTCCGCGTCTGACACCGGGGCCCGCGCGCACACTGGTCCTCCACGCGGGCGACGGAAGGACGGACCGGAAATGCGATCAGCCGGCGGCCACCGATGACCACCCGGGACCGCGGCGCCGCGCTGTCGCCGTGGCGGTTCATCGTCGTGTTCGGCGTCGTCTCCCTGCTCATGGACGTCGTGTACGAGGGCGCGCGGTCGATCACCGGGCCGCTGCTCGCCTCGCTCGGCGCGTCCGCGACGGTGATCGGCGTCGTCACCGGGGCGGGCGAGGCCGCCGCGCTCGGCCTGCGGCTGGTGTCCGGCCCGCTCGCCGACCGCACCCGCCGGTTCTGGGCGCTCACCATCGGCGGGTACGCGCTGACCGCGGCCTCCGTGCCGCTGCTGGGCCTCGCCGGCGTCCTGTGGGCCGCGTGCGCGCTGGTCATTGCGGAACGCGTCGGCAAGGCCGTCCGGTCCCCGGCCAAGGACACGCTGCTTTCCCACGCCACCGCCACCACCGGACGGGGCCGCGGATTCGCCGTGCACGAGGCCCTGGACCAGATCGGCGCGTTCGTCGGCCCGCTGACCGTGGCGGGGGTGCTCGCGGTCACCGCCGACGACTACGCGCCCGCCCTCGGCGTGCTGGCCGTCCCGGGCGTAGCCGCGATGGCGATACTGCTCTGGCTCCGCGCCCGCGTCCCCGCCCCCGCCGACTACGAGCCCGAGCCCGCCGAGCCCGAGCCCGCCGAGCCCGCCGAGCCCGCTGGGCCTGCCGGGCCCGGTGAGTTCGTCGGCCGGGCGGGCGCGCCGCCGCCCGAGCGGGACGCCGCCGTGCCCGCGCTGCCGCGCGCCTTCGTCGTGTACGCGGCGTTCACCGCCGTCACCATGACCGGGTTCGCGACCTTCGGGGTGCTGTCGTTCCACCTCGTCCAGCGGCACCTGCTGGCCGCCGACCTCGTGCCGGTCGTGTACGCCGGGGCCATGGCCGCCGACGCCTTCTCCGCGCTGGCGAACGGCTGGCTCTACGACCGCGTCGGCCCGCGCGCGCTTGCCGTCCTGCCCGTCCTGTCGGCCGCGGTGCCCGTCCTGGCGTTCACCGGGTCGCTGGCCTTGGCCGTCGTGGGGGCGCTGGTGTGGGGCGCGGCCGTCGGGATCCAGGAGTCGACGCTGCGGGCGGTCGTCGCGGACCTCGTCCCGTCCCGGCGCAGGGCCACCGCCTACGGGATCTTCGCCGGCGTCCTCGGCGTGGCCGCGCTCGCGGGCGGCGCGCTCACCGGCGCCCTCTATGACCAATCGGTCACCTTGCTGGTCGCCGTGGTCGCCGCGATCCAGGCCGCCGCGCTCGCCCTCCTCGCCGTCCTGCGCGGCCGGACCGCCGGTGCGTGATCGGCGGGGCGATGAGTACCCGCCCGGCCCGCGGGAAGGACCTGCGCGAGCGAGCCCCGGCCGGGGCCGCCGCTGACGGTCGCGCGCCGAGCGGAAAGGACCTGCCATGCCGTCAGATCCCGAACCCGCGCCCCGCGAGGACCCCGGGACGGACGAGCACGCGGCCCCGCCCGTCCACCTCGGCGAAGACCCCATGGTCGTCGTCGACCGGCTGCACGTCACCTACCGCGTGCTCGGCGCCGACACCGACGACGGCTCCTCGCGCGTGCGCCGGGCGCTGCGCCGCGGCCGGCCCCGGCCCCGCGAGGTCCACGCCCTGCGCGGCGTCTCGTTCGTCCTGCACCGCGGCGAGGCCGTCGGCGTGATCGGCTCCAACGGCTCCGGCAAGACCACCCTGCTCCGCAGCATCGCGGGGCTCCTGCCCAGCGACCGCGGCCAGGTCTTCACCTGCGGGCAGCCCGTCCTGCTCGGCGTGAACGCCGCGCTGATGAACGACCTCACCGGCGAGCGCAACATCGTCCTCGGCTGCCTCGCCATGGGCATGCCGCTGCGCGAGGTCCGCGAGAAGTACGACGACGTGGTGGAGTTCTCCGGGCTCGGCAAGTTCGTCGACATGCCGATGAGGACCTACTCGACCGGCATGGCGCAGCGCCTCCGGTTCGCCATCGCCACCGCGCAGACCAGCGAGATCCTCATGATCGACGAGGCGCTCGCCACCGGCGACGCCCGCTTCCGCCGGCGCAGCGAGGACCGCCTGAAGGAGCTGCGCGACGAGGCCGCCACCGTCGTCCTCGTCAGCCACAGCCTCGGCACCATCGAGGAGACCTGCGACCGGACGATCTGGCTCGACCACGGCCGCGTCCGCATGGACGGCCCGTCCCCCGACGTGGTGGCCGCCTACCGCGACGAGCACGAGTGACCCGCCGCGGCGGCCCGGCCGCCGGTCAGGTCAGAGGAGGTAGCCGACCAGCAGGGCCGCCCAGAGGACGGCGAGCCATCCGTCCGTCGCGGCCCGGAGCCAGCGGGGCGCGTGGCGGACCTCCATGAAGCAGCGGATGATCAGGCGGCACTTGACGAGGCCGAGCACGGCGATGGCGGCGACGAGCCCGTCGCCCAGCGCCGTCGCGGACCGGGATTCGCCGGGGGTGAGGAACCGGGCGAGGACGGTCGCGGCCGTCAGGGCGGCCCAGGCGGCGAAGACGGCCCGCCTGTCCTTCCTCAGGAGCCGGTCGTCGGGTGCGCTCACGCGGGTCACCTCATCAGGTAGAGGAGGGCGAAGATGACGACCCACAGCAGGTCGACCATGTGCCAGAACAGGACGCTCTGCTCGACGATCGTGGGCCGTCGCCCGCGGGGACTCCGCAGCTCGCGGACCGCGACGCCGAGGACGAGCACGCCGAGGGCCAGGTGGACGAGGTGGACCCCCGTAAGGACGAAGTAGAAGCCGAAGAACCCGTCATGGATCGTGTGGCCGCGGCTGATCTCGGTGTGCCACTCGTAGGCCTTGATCAGGGCGAACAGCACGCCGCACGCGCCGGTGGCCCAGAGCAGCCGCCGGGCGCGCCGCCACGCCCCCTCCCGGACGGCGAGCACGGCGAGGGCGGCGAACAGGGAGCTGGTGAGCAGGACGACGGTGTTGGTGACACCGATGTCGATGTCCAGGTGCCGCTGGGAGGCGGTGAACCGTCCGGCCGACATGGCGCGGAAGACCATGTAGGTGACGAAGTAGCAGCCGAAGAAGAACAGGTCACCGAGGATCATCACCCACATGTCGGCGTCGCCGGGCAGGCGTCGTTCGCGGGCCGGGGGGCGGGGGCGCGTCGTGGTGCCGGGAGCGGTCATCGGGTGCCCTCCGCCTCGTAGAGGGCGGGGGTGTGGCCGGTCTCGCGGCCGGCGGCCTTGCGGAGGAGGACCAGCAGGCAGGCTACCCACAGGCCGAAGATGACGATCGCGATGTAGAGGGTGATCATGCCGTTCCAGGCGAACGCGCCGGAATGGTGCAGCCACATCTGGCTGGCCACGATCTCGGTGACGATCTGCCAGACGGTGACGTAGCCGAACCACTTGGGGAAGATGCGGTTGCGGTCGTAGAAGACGGCGATGGCCAGGACGGTGTACGCGGCCGTGAAGCAGCCGAGGGACCCGTTGTACGACAGCATGCCGAGGTCGTAGAGCAGGTACAGGATGTCGGGAGAGCGGTCGGGGCGGAACGTCGCGGTGAGCCAGCAGACCAGCAGCACCTGGAATCCGGGGACGGCGCCCACGCCCATGGCGGCTATGTAGGCGTAGGCGAGAGCCTTGCCGGACGACATCCGCTTCATGAAGTAGCCGATGATGCCGTTGGAGATCGCGGCGCCTCCGGCGATCACCAGCAGGAACACGAAGCCGATCTGGATGCCGAGGTGGTGCTCGTCGAACCAGGCGGCGGCCTGCAGTCCGGTGACGTCCGGGCGGGGCGGCGGGGTGGCGCGGCCCAGCAGGCATATCCCGACCGACAGGGCGGTGTAGAAGACGGTGAAGGCCCAGTAGACGAGCCAGACCTCCCGCTTGCCCGCGCGTTTCGGCTTCGCGGGCTCAGCGGCCCCTTCTTCGGCGGGAGCGGCGTCCGTGTCCGTCATGACGGCACCCCCTCCTGCTCGGCCTGGTGCCGGAGGGCGGCGCGCAGGACGAAGAACATCACCGCGGCGAAGAGCGCGAAGGCGCCGTTGCGCAGCCAGAACGACACCAGCCCGTCCCAGGCCAGGGGTCCGTCGCGGAACACCGCCGCGCCCGCCGAGGGCGCCATGGCCAGCGCGGTCAGCAGCGCGTAGTGCCCCACCCACCGCGGGAAGACCGGCGCCCCGCGGTCGTCGGCGTAGACGGCCAGGGCCAGCAGCACGAACTGGGCGACCAGCATGCCGATCGGTGCGATGAAGAAGAGCCACCCGAGGTCGTTGAGCAACTGGATCAGGTCGTCTCCCCGGCCGGGCCGGAAGGCGGCCGCGGCGAAGAAGACGTCCGACAGCGCGAACAGGGTCGCCCCGGCCACGACGGCGGTGAGGTAGGAGAAGGCGTAGATGTGGCTCTCGCTGCGCATCCGCTGCATCTGCACCATGATCAGGACGAAGAACGGGACGATCAGGATGCCGAACAGGTTGAAGCCGACCATGCTGAGCTGGATCAGCGCGGTGTCGTCCCGGTAGAACGCCCCGACCTCGGCCGCGGTCATGTCCGGCGACATGGGCGGGAAGAAGCCGGGGAAGGCGGCGAACAGCGCCAGCAGGACGAGCGCCAGCACGGGCGCGGACCAGAGGATCACCTGCTGGGCCCGCAGAGCCGAGTGGGACGACTCCTCTTCGTCGGTGAGGACCTGCATGCGCTTCCTCTCCCTCGCCGGGCTGGAAAGCAGATTCTCCTGTGCAGGAAGGTGGCCTTCCGTAGCTGGAGCATGCCTCGCTTCCTGACGGTAGTCAATAATTGTGACGCGGTAAGATCCCTTGCCATGGCGCATGTTCCACCCGGCCCGAAAGATGACCACGGTCAAGGAAGGGCCGTACCGGTGCGCGCGCGTTCCCACGCCAGCCGGGACGCGATCGTCCAGGGCGCGCTGGCCCTGTGGCGCACCAAGGGCTTCGCCGGGACCACCGTCACCGACATCTGCAAGGCCGCCGGCGTCTCCAAGGCGCTGTTCTACGTGTACTTCGCCCGCAAGGAGGACGTGCTCGCGGAGATCGAGGTGTTCACCATGCGCGACGCGCACCTCGCCGCCCGGGCCGTCGCGTCCCGCCCCTACACGCTCGCCGATCTGATCGAAGCCGTCGTCGAGGTCCTGGAGCGCAACATGCGCCGCTACCCGCCGGAGCTGGTCTTCGAAACCGTCATCGAGACCTACCGATTCGAACGGCGCGTCCTGGCCGGCGGCGCGACGGACGCCGACCTCGCCTTCCTCTTCCTCCAGCCCTTCCAGCAGGCGCACCGCGACGGCAGGCTCCCGGCGGAGGCGGACGTCGCGCGGACCGCGCGCGTCGCCCAGATGCTCGTCGCCGACGGCATCAGGGACTGGGCCGCCGCCGGCTTCACCGCCCGCCCCCTGGCCGGGCCCCTCGCCCAGGAGATCAGCGCGCTGATCGGCGGCCGCTGACCCGCACCGGACGGGCTCGGACGCGGGTCAGGCGTCGGGAAGCCAGTTGCCGTGGAAGCCGGGCGGGACGCGGACGGGCAGGTGGACGACGGCGACCGGGTCGCCGGTGAAGTCCTGCGCCGAGATGATGACGAGGTCGGTGGCGCCGCGGTCGGCGTCGTGGGCGAGGGCCATCAGGTAGCCGTCGTCCTCGGCGGCATCGGGCGCCGACGGGACGAAGACGGCCTCGCCGACCGCCGAGCCGGCGGCGAAGAGGCGGGTGTCGGTACGGCCCGTCCGGTAGTCGTGCTTGAGGAGTCCTTCGCCGACGAGCTCGCCGGGCGACGACTCCGAGGTGACGGTGTAGCCGTAGCGGTGCGGCAGGGACGTCAGCCGCTCGTCGACGCGCGGGAACTCCTGGGAGCGGTCGTCGCGGGTCTCCTGGGTCACGGTTCCGGCGGCCGGGTCGATGGTCCAGCGGTCCAGGACGGGCGGCGGGTTGCCCTCCAGGCGGCCGTCCCGCAGGAAGCTGGGGAACTTCGCCAGGTCCAGCACGATCCGGTCGCCGTCGTCGTAGGCGTTCATGGTGTGGAAGACCCAGCAGGGCTCGATGCCGATCCACCGCACGTCGGACGCGTCGCCGGTGCGGGGCAGGAGGCCGATCCGCGCGGGGTGCGCGTCGTTCCAGGCGTAGGGGAGGGCGGCGCCGGACGCGGCCAGCGGCATCGAGAACGTCACGGGCAGGTCGTAGACGATGACGTACTTCTCGGTGAGCGCGAGGTCGTGCACCATCGGGCTGTCGGAGACGGGGATCTCCACGGAGCGGGTGACGAGGCCGGTGGTGCTCAGCACCGTGTACTGGAGGTGCTCCCACCCGAAGTAGTAGGCGATGGCGTGGAGCTCGCCGGTGGCGGGATCCTTCTTGGTGTGTGCGGTGTAGCCGCCCTTGAGGGTGCCGCCGAAGTCGCAGGGGCCGACGGTGCCGAGGTCGTGGCTCAGCTCGTACGGCCGGAACCCGCCCTCGATCAGCGCGAACGTGCGGCCGGCGTGGCCGATCACGTTGGTGTTCGGGGCGATGTCGAAGCCGTCGAGGGCCGGGCCCTCCGGCCACGGCTCGCCGAGCTCGGCGGCGACGCGGCGGGACCGCACCCAGCGGTTCCGGTACCACTCGGCGCGGCCGTCGCGCAGCCGCACGCCGTGGACCATGCCGTCGCCCATGAACCAGTGGTAGGACTCGGGGTCGTCCAGCCCGAGCGGGTTCGGGCCGATCCGCAGGTAGCGGCCGTTGAGCTCGGCGGGGACGCGTCCGGTGACGGGCACGTCGTGCGCGGTGGTCTCCTCGGTGACGGGGGCGTAGGGGCCTTCCAGGAACGTGTTCGGCATCAGCGGCCTCGTTTCTCCGGGGCGGTGGGGGCGCGGAACAGGCCCGCTCCCATGGCGGCGAGGGTGGACTCGAAGACCTCGCCCGCGTCGGCGGGGAGGTGGCCGGCCAGCTCGAGGCTGACCACGCCGTGGATGGCGGCCCACAGGGACGCGGCGACGTGGCGCGGCTCGCCGCCGGACAGCAGCCCGGCGGCGGCGCAGGCGGCCACGGCGTCCTGCAGGATCGTGAAGGTCGCCGCGGCCTTCACGAGGGCCTCGTCGCTCGGCCGGAACCCGGGGATGGGCTCGCCGAACATCAGCCGGTAGTAGTTGCGGTCGGCCAGCGCGTTCTCCCGGTAGGCGCGGCCCAGGTCGGCGAGGTGCTCCAGCGGGTCGGAGCGCTCCGGCACCGCGGCCAGCCGCCGCCGGAACCGCTCGAACGCCTCCACGTACAGCGCCTCGATCAGCCCGGCCTTTCCGTCGAACATCCGGTACAGGACGGTCGTGGAGCAGCCGACCTCGGCGGCGATCCGGCGCAGCGCCAGCGCCCCCGGCCCCTCGGCGGCCAGCAGCCGGCTGGCGGCGTCCAGCAGCGATGTGCGGATCGCCTCGTCGCCCCGCTGCTGGGCCAGCTCGTACGCGCTCGAAGCCATACCGTCCTCAATAACACCGTTTTTGCTCAATAACGCTGTTATCGCACGCCCTCGAAGCCCCGTCAACCCCGCCGCGGATGAGTACTTGTACTCATGTGGCACGGCGGCGGGGCACCCGAGACTGGCCGCATGACTGCCTCGCAAGCAACGCCCGGCGGCGGCGCCGTCCAGCGCGGACCGGGCCGGGGAACCGACATCGGAGTGGCGATCCTGCTGATCGTCCTTCAGATGCCGGTGGTCGGGTACTCGTGGCTCTCGGCGGGCATGGACGGCTGGGCGCGCAGCTTCGACGACGAGAGCCAGTACGGGCCCGAGTGGGACCACGCAGTCCTCGTCACGCGGATCGCCGCAGCCGCCGGAGTGGCCGTCGCCCTGATGCTTCTGGCGTTCGGCAGAGGCAGGCGAGGCTGGCTGACCGCCATCACACAGAGCATCCTCGCCATCGTCCTGCTGGGCGGAGCGTACGCAGCGCACCACGAGGCCCACCCGCCAACGGCGCCCGTCCAACAGCAGCACACCGGCGAAGGCGTAACCTCCTGCACCGCCCAGGCCCACGCCAAAGCCGGCTGCAACTAGGGCGTGTTTCGAAGTAGGTGGAGCCATTCGTTGATGGCTGTGACTTCCAGGATGGCCTGGTAGCGGACGGAGAGCTTGTCGTAGCGGGTGGCCACCGCGCGGTGGCGCTTGAGGCGGTTGATG
>NZ_WBMR01000149.1 GCF_008923365.1 Actinomadura montaniterrae | reverse complement strand
CGTCCGGCCGCCCGGCCGCGCCGCCCCGGCCGCCCGGCGCCGCCCGGCGCCGTCCGCGCGGCCCGGCGCTAGTGTGACGGCCATGGCGAAGAACAGGGAGACCCCCGTCGTCCTCTCCCGGATCTACACCCGGACCGGCGACGACGGCAGCACCGCGCTCGGCGACGCGTCCCGGACGAGCAAGACCGACCCCCGCCTGGCCGCCTACGCCGACGTGGAGGAGGCCAACGCCGCGATCGGCGTGGCCCTCGCCCTCGGCGGCCTGCCCGACGGGCTGAAGACGCTGCTGGTCCGCGTGCAGAACGACATGTTCGACGTGGGCGCCGACCTGTGCGCGCCGGTGGTGGCCGACCCCGAGTACCCGCCGCTGCGCGTCGACCCGTCCTACATCGAGCGGCTCGAGGCGGCCTGCGACGAGCACAACGCGGACCTGCCGGCGCTGCGCAGCTTCATCCTGCCCGGCGGCTCCCCCGGCGCGGCGCTGCTGCACGTCGCGCGGACGGTGACGCGGCGCGCCGAGCGGTCCGCGTGGGCGGCGCTGGAGGCGCACGGCGCCGCCGCCGACGGCGACCCGGACGCCGCCGACCGGGGCGTCAACCCGCTGACCGCCAAGTACCTCAACCGGCTGTCGGACCTGCTGTTCATCCTGTGCCGCGTCGCGAACGCCGAGCACGGCGACGTGCTGTGGAAGCCCGGCGGCGAGCGCTGACCCGGGCCGTCCGCGGCCGCGGGGGTGGGGTTAGCCCCACCCCCGGGACGCCTGCCCGCCTCCTGTCGGCGCGGTCCGCCGTCCGGCAGGCTGTTGCGTGACGGGGTGGACGGCGACCGGCGGGGAGAGACGCGACGTGAGGACTCTGGCGGGAGCGGCGGCGCTGGCCGGCTCGATGGCGGTGGCGGGCCTGGCCGTGGCGGGCTGCGGGCTCAGCTTCAGCCGCCACACCGAGGACCGCTCCTACACCGCGCCGAGCGGCGTCTCCGTGCTGAAGGTGTCGCCGGGCGACGGGTCGGTGCAGATCACCGCCTCCGACTCCCCCGGCATCCAGGTCAGCGAGCACCTGCGCTGGTCCAACGACCGCAACAAGCCCAAACCGCGGCACACCGTCGACGGGCGGACGCTGTCGCTGTCGGCGAAGTGCGGGCATGCCGTGATCGGCTCCAACCCGTGCCGGATCTCGTACCGGATCCGGGTACCGCGCGCCACGGCCGTCGAGGTGCGCGGCGGGGCCGGATCGATCAGCGTCACCGGCCTCGCCGGGACGGTGCGGCTGCACGGGGACACCGGCTCGGTCACCGCGACCGACCTGCGCACGTCCTCCGCGACGCTCAGCGCGGGGCCGGGGAACGTGCGGGTCTCGGGCCGCGCCGGCACCGCCGACCTCCGCACCGACACCGGGTCGATCAGCGCCACCGGCCTGACGTCCGACCGGCTGACGGTCCATGCCGGCAGCGGCGGCGTCCGGCTCGGCGGCCGGATCACGTCCGCCGAGGTGCGCACCGACACCGGCTCGCTGAGGGCGGACGGCCTCACCACCGACCGGCTGGCCGTCGAGACCGGCACCGGCGCCATCGCGGTCGGCCTCGCCGTGGCGCCGAGCGTCGTCCAGGCCACCAGCGACACCGGGTCCGTCCGGCTGCGGCTGCCCGCCGCGCAGCCCTACGCGGTCGCGCTGAGCACCGACACCGGCGGCAAGCAGGTCGACCCCGGCATCCACCAGGACTCGGCGGCGCCCCGGCGCGTCACGGTCACGACCGGCAGCGGCGCCATCTCGATCAAGCCCGCCTGACCCGGCCCCGCGGGCCGGCTCAGGCGCCGGCCCGCATTACCGGACGAGGTAGGGCCCCTGCCACTCGGGCAGGTACGGGGCCGCCGGCATCGCCGCCACGCGCGCCTCCCCGTTCACGGGCAGCGTGCTGGCGGCGAACCGCTGCGTCACGTACGCGACGGCGTCGACGTTCGTGTCGAGCAGCTTGAGGTCGACGTTCCTCATCCGGTCGCACTTGGCGTGGTAGCACGGGTCGTACGCCTTGCCCGCCTTCCCGCCGTACGCCTTGGCCTCCGCCGCCGTCTTCACGCCCTCCGCGCCCGTCTCGATGCCGCCGGACGGGATGCCCTTCGCGACGAACGGCCCGTAGTCCGACCGGCCGTCGAACGGCGTCTGCGTCACCGGCAGGCGCCGTCCGGCGAAGTAGTCCCGGAACGTCTTCTCGATCGCGCCGGACCCGGCGGGCGGGACGGTACCGAGCCGCGCCGAGTGGTCCCCGTCGTAGACGGCGCGGGTGCCGTTCGGCGAGCCGAGCATGTCGAAGTTCAAGTCCAGGGCGATCCGGCCGCGCGCGGCCGCACCGAGCGACTTCACGTAGTGCGTGGACCCGACCAGGCCCTCCTCCTCGGCGCCCCACCACGCGAACCGCACCCGGTTCCGCACGTCCTTCGCGCCCAGCTTGCCGATCTTCTCCGCGACGGCCAGCAGCGCCGCCGCGCCCGTCGCGTTGTCGTTGATGCCGGGACCCGCCGGGACGCTGTCGAGGTGCGCGCCGGCCACCACGACGTTGCCCGCCCGGCCGCGCCGCGTGTCGGCGATGACGTTGCTCGCCGACCGCTTCCCGTGCACGGCGTCGGTCCTCACCCGCAGGCTCAGGCCGCCCTTCTTCGCGGCCTTCGCCAGCTCGGACCCCACCCGGTAGGACGGGCCCACCACCGGGATCGGCGCGACCTTCTCCACCGTCCCGTTCACCGGGCCCTTCTCGCCCGGCTTGTTGTAGATGACCGCGGCGGCCGCGCCCGCGGCCCGCGCCTTGGCGACCTTCGTCGCGAACGCGCACGTCCCGCGCTGCATCAGCGCGATCGAGCCCTTGCGGAAGCCCGCGAAGTCGCCGCTCTCGCAGCCGCTCGTCCCCTCGCCCGACGCCGGGAGGTCCACCGCCTGCACGGGGGCGGTGACCGTGCCCGCGCCCGAGTACGCGAACGTCAGGAAGTCCGTCCCGACCTTGTAGGACGCCTTGGACGGCGCCACCCGCGCCAGTTGCGGGTCCGACCGCTCCCGCCAGTACGGGAACGTGAACCGCTGCACCGTGGGCTTGAACCCGGCCTTCTTCAGCCGTCCCACGACGTACCGGACGGACACCCCGAACCCCTGCCCGCCGACCGCGCGGTTCCCGCCGTTGTAGTCGGCGATCTCCTGGAACGCGGCGAGGTGCCGCTGGACGTCCTTCAGCGTGACCAGCGCAGCCAGGTCGGGCCCCGCCTGCGGGGCCGGCGCGGCCGGCGGCGGCAGGGCCTGCGACGCGGACGCGGCCCGCAGCGCGGGACGGGACGGCGCCTGCGACGCCCCCGGGCCGACGGCGGCCAGCGCGCCCGGGACGGCGGCGGACAGCGCCACGGCGGCGCCGGTGAGCAGCTTGCGCACGTGCACTCCTGCGGAGACGGGAACGGAGCTCTGACCAGGCCCGATCATGAACCCGCGCCCCGGCCGCCTCAAGCACCACCGCGGGCGCCCGGCCGTTTCGATACCGCCGCCTTACCCTCCGCAAGCCGACCCGCCGCCCGCCACGAGGCACGCGCCACGCCGGATACCGGAAACGCGCCACGCCGGGCGCCGGCACGCGCCACACCGGAAGCCGGGCACGCGCCGCCCAGGCCCGCTTACTCCGGGGGGTGTACTTCCACCGGGAAACCCGGCGGGGCCGCCTCCAGCCAGGCCAGGAAGCCGGTCAGGGCCGCCGCGCCCATCGCCAGCTCCATCACGTGCGCGCCGTCCCGGACCTCGATCACGCTCACGTCCGGCAGCAGCCCGTCCGCCTCGTCGGGCCCCGGCGCACGCCGGTTGGACACGACGAGGCCCCGGCGGTGGATCACCTGCCGGGGCCTTCTCCGGAAACCGAACACGCGGTGCCAGTGCAGCTCGTCGCCCCGGTACCGGCCGATACCGAGGCGCCACACCCCCGGAGCGGACTCCGGGCCCGCGCTCTCCGCGGGCAGCGTGCGCAGGCTGCACTCGACCGTGCCGCCGCCGCGGACGAACAGCCAGCGGCGCACGGCCATCACCACGAACACGAGCGCGGCCGCCAGGACGAGCCCGGCGAGCACCCCGCCCGCGTCAAGTGCCAGGTGCCCGCCCAAGTCCCCCCGCCGTTCGCTCGCTGAAAACTAGACCTCTATGCCCGCCGCGCGCAGCCGCGCCCGGGCCCGCCGCTCCGGCGTCGCGTCCTCGCCGCCGCCGGCCATCGCGTCCTCCAGCGCCTGCCGCGCGTGCTGGACGTCGATCTCCTCGCCCATCTCGGCCTGCTCGGCCAGGATCGCGACCTCGTCGCCCGCGACGGAGAAGAACCCGCTGCCGACCATCGCGCTGACCCGCTCGCCGCCGTCGGCCGGCTCGATGGTCACCACGCTGCCGTCCAGCAGCACGCCGAGCACCGGGGCGTGGCCCGGCAGGATGCCGAGCGAGCCCTCGATGGTCTGCGCGACCACCGTCTTGGCCTCGCCGGACCAGATCTCGCGCTCCGGCGAGACCAGCCCGACCTTCAGGGTTGCCACGTCTCAATCCTCCGAATACTGGAGCGGTTCCGGCGGGGCGCCCGCCCGGTCCGGGCCGGGCGCCCCGCCGGAGCGGACTACTTCTCCAGCTCCTTGGCCTTCTTCTCGACGTCCTCGATGCCGCCGCACATGAAGAACGCCTGCTCGGGGAGCTCGTCGTACTTGCCCTCCGCCAGCGCCTTGAACGAGGCGATCGTCTCGTCCTTCGGCACCGTCACGCCGGGCTGGCCGGTGAACTGCTCGGCCACGTACATCGGGTGCGACAGGAAGCGCTCGATGCGCCGCGCCCGCTTGACGGTGACCTTGTCCTCCTCGGAGAGCTCGTCGATACCGAGGATCGCGATGATGTCCTGCAGCTCCTTGTACTTCTGCAGGATCCGGATCACTTCCTGGGCGACCTCGTAGTGCTCGTTCCCCAGGATCTGCGGGTCCATGATTCGCGAGGTGGAGTCGAGCGGGTCCACCGCCGGGAAGATGCCCTTCTCGGAGATGCTCCGCGACAGCGTGGTCGTCGCGTCCAGGTGCGCGAACGTGGTGTGCGGCGCCGGGTCGGTGATGTCGTCGGCGGGCACGTAGATCGCCTGCATCGAGGTGATCGAGTGACCGCGCGTCGAAGTGATCCGCTCCTGCAGCACGCCCATCTCGTCCGCCAGCGTCGGCTGGTACCCCACCGCGGACGGCATGCGCCCGAGCAGCGTGGACACCTCCGAACCGGCCTGGGTGAACCGGAAGATGTTGTCGATGAACAGCAGCACGTCCTGGTTCTGGACGTCGCGGAAGTACTCCGCCATCGTCAGCGCGGACAGCGCGACGCGCAGCCGGGTGCCCGGCGGCTCGTCCATCTGCCCGAACACCAGCGCGGTGTCCTTGAGGACGTCCGCCTCGTCCATCTCCACCCAGAGGTCGTTGCCCTCACGGGTGCGCTCGCCCACGCCGGCGAACACCGAGGTGCCGCCGAAGTTGCGGGCGACGCGGCGGATCATCTCCTGGATGAGGACGGTCTTGCCCACACCCGCGCCGCCGAACAGGCCGATCTTGCCGCCCTTGACGTACGGGCACAGCAGGTCGATGACCTTGATGCCGGTCTCCAGCATCTCCGTCTTCGACTCCAGCTGGTCGAACGCCGGGGCCTTGCGGTGGATCGGCCAGCGCTCGGTGATCTCCAGCGAGGCGGTCGGCGCGTCCAGCGCGTCGCCGAGGGCGTTCCACACGTGGCCCTTGGTGACGTCGCCGACCGGCACCGCGACGGACTCGCCGGTGTCGACCACCGGCGCGCCGCGGACCAGGCCGTCCGTCGGCTGCATCGAGATCGCGCGGATCATGTTGTCGCCGAGGTGCTGGGCGACCTCGAAGGTGAGGGTCTTCTCCTCGCCGCCGAGCGTGACCTGCGCGTGCAGCGCGTTGTAGATGTCCGGGATGGCGTCGGCGGGGAACTCCACGTCGACGACCGGGCCGATGACGCGTGCGACGCGCCCGGTCGCGGTCGCCGTCTCTACCTGTGCAGTCATTTCACTCCCCGCCAGACTCGGCGAGCGCGTCAGCGCCACCGACGATCTCGCTGATTTCCTGGGTGATCGCGGCCTGCCGCGCCTGGTTCATCTGGCGCGTGTAGACCCCGAGCAGATCATTGGCATTGTCGGTCGCCGACTTCATCGCCCGCCGCACCGACGCCTGGAACGACGCCGCCGACTGCAGCAGCATGTGGAAGATGCGGCTCTCGACGTAGTTGGGCAGCAGGAGGTCGAGCGCCGCCTGCGCGGACGGCTCGAACTCGTAGGTCGGCAGGACCTGCCCGTCGCCGTCGCCCTCGGTGACCTCCAGCGGCATCAGCCGCCGGACCTGCACCTTCTGCGTCAGCATCGAGACGAACTCGGTGTAGACGACGTGGATCTCCCCGACCCCGCCCTCGGCGTCGGTCTTGAGGAAGTCCTCGGTCAGCCGCCGCCCGATGCGCTCGGCGCTGGCGAAGTCCGGCCGGTCGCTGAACCCGTGCCAGGTCTCGGCGACCTCCCGGTCCCGGAACCGGTACCAGGTGATGCCCTTGTTGCCGACGACGTACGGGACCGGCTCGCGGCCCTGCTCGCGCAGCGCGGTGATCAGCGACTCGGCCTCGCGGATGACGTTGGCGTTGTAGGCGCCGCAGAACCCGCGGTCCGAGGTGATGATCAGCACCGCGCTGCGGTTGTCGGTCGGCTGCTCGTGCAGCAGCGGGTGGTCGATCCCGACACGGTGGCTCACCAGCGCGGACAAGGCCTGGGTGATCCGGTCGGCGTACGGCTTGGACGCCGCCACCGCCTGCTGGGCCTTGACGATCCGCGACGTGGCGATCATCTCCTGGGCACGCGTGATCTTGGCGGTCGACTTGACCGTCTTGATCTGCTGCCGGAGTTGACGAAGCTGTGCGGCCATGGCCGTCAGCCCTTCTTGACGCGGGTGATCGTCTCCTGCTCGACGGCCTCGTCCTCGATCGCCTCGACGGGCTCCTCCGCGCCGAGCACGTCGCCCTCGCTCGTCTGGAAGCCCTTCTTGAACTCCGTGATGGTGCTCTTGAGGCTGGTGAGGTCGTCGTCGGACAGCTGCCCGGTCTCCCGGATCGAGGTCAGCAGGCCGGCGTCCTCGCGCTCCACGTAGTCGAGGAACTCGCGCTCGAAGCGGCGGACGTCGGCGACCGGGACGTCGTCCAGCTCACCGGACGTGCCCGCCCACACCGAGATGACCTCCTGCTCGACCGGGAACGGCGAGCCCTGCGGCTGCTTCAGCAGCTCGACCAGGCGCGCGCCCCGCTCCAGCTGCGCGCGCGACGCCGCGTCCAGGTCGGACGCGAACGCGGCGAACGCCTCCAGGTCGCGGAACTGCGACAGCGCCAGGCGCAGCGTGCCGGCGACCTTGCGCATCGCCTTGATCTGCGCCGAGCCGCCGACCCGGGACACCGAGATGCCGACGTTGATCGCCGGCCGGACGCCCTGGTTGAACAGGTCGGTCTCCAGGAAGCACTGCCCGTCGGTGATCGAGATGACGTTCGTCGGGATGTACGCCGACACGTCGTTGCCCTTGGTCTCGATGATCGGCAGGCCGGTCATCGAGCCGCCGCCCAGGTCGTCCGACAGCTTCGCGCAGCGCTCCAGCAGGCGGGAGTGCAGGTAGAAGACGTCGCCGGGGTAGGCCTCGCGGCCCGGCGGGCGGCGCAGCAGCAGCGACACCGCGCGGTAGGCCTCGGCCTGCTTCGACAGGTCGTCGAACACGATCAGGACGTGCTTGCCCTGGTACATCCAGTGCTGCCCGATCGCGGACCCGGTGTAGGGCGCGATGTACTTGTAGCCCGCGGGCTCCGACGCCGGGGCCGCCACGATCGTGGTGTACTCCAGCGCGCCGGCCTCCTCCAGCGACCGCCGCACGTTGGCGATCGTGGAGCCCTTCTGGCCGACCGCCACGTACACGCAGCGGACCTGCTTGGCGGGGTCGCCCGAGTCCCAGGCTTCCTTCTGGTTGATGATGGTGTCCACGCAGACCGTGGTCTTGCCGGTCTGCCGGTCACCGATGATCAGCTGGCGCTGGCCGCGGCCGATCGGGGTCATCGCGTCGATGGCCTTGATGCCGGTCTGCAGCGGCTCCTTGACCGACTGCCGCTGCACGACGGTCGGGGCCTGCAGCTCCAGCGCGCGCCGCTCGGTGCTCTCGATCGGGCCCTTGCCGTCCAGCGGGTTGCCCAGCGCGTCCACGACGCGGCCGAGGAAGCCGTCGCCGACCGGGGCCGAGAGGACCTCTCCGGTGCGGCGGACCTTCTGGCCCTCCTCGATCTTGCTGAAGTCACCCAGCACCACGGCGCCGATCTCGCGCACGTCCAGGTTCAGAGCCAGGCCACGGGTACCGTCCTCGAACTCGAGGAGTTCGTTGGCCATCGCCGAGGGCAGGCCCTCGACGTGGGCGATACCGTCGCCGGAATCGACGACGGTGCCGACCTCTTCGCGCGCGGCGGCCTCGGGCTCGTACGACTGGACGAAGCGCTCCAGCGCGTTCCGGATCTCATCCGGACGGATCGTCAGCTCCGCCATGATTCCTCTCTTGCTCCCTTTGGGGTCAGCTCTGCCGGCGTCAGCCGGTGCCGAGCCGCCGGCGGACGTCGTCCAGCCGTCCGGCGATCGTGCCGTCGATGATCTCGTCCCCGATCTCAATCGACAGGCCGCCGATCGCCGTGGGGTCGAGCTCGATGTTCAGGTGTACTTCGTGGCCGTAGGCGGCGGCGAGCACCGCGGCGAGCCGGGTGCGCTGCGCGTCCGTCAGCGCGACCGGGGTGCGGACCAGCGCGACCAGCCGCTCCCGCCGCTGGGCGACGATCCGGCCGTACTCGGCCAGCCCGCCTTCCAGGCTACGTCCTCGCGGGCGCAGCACCAGTTCGGTGATCAGCGTCAGCGTGGCCGGCTGGACCTTGCCGTCCAGCAGCGCCTCGACCAGGCCCGCCTTGCGGTCGGCGGGCAGGCCGGGGCCGGCGAGGGCGCCGCGCAGCTCGACCTCGCCCTCGAGGACCCGGGAGAACCGGAAGAGCTCGTCCTCCAGGTCGTCGAGCCGGCCGGCCGCCTCCGCGCGGGCGGACTCGGCGATGACCGCGAGGGTCTCCACCGCGTCCGACAGCTCCGAGGGGGTGGACCAGCGCATCCGGACCACGTCGGCGACCAGCCCGAGAGCGGCCGGCGACACCTTGCCCTCCAGCAGGATCCGGACGAGCTGCGCCTTGTCCGCGCCGTCCCGCGCCGGGTCGGAGACCGCCCGCCGCAGGCCGTGCTCGCGGTCGATCAGGTGCAGCACCGCGAACAGGTCGCCGCCGAGCCCGTCGAGGCCCGCGCCGGCGGAGGAGATGACGGTCTCCAGCCGGTCCTTGGCCTCGGCCAGCGACGCCCTGCTCACCGCTCCCGTGATGGTCATGATGTGATCTGCTCCTGCGTGCGGGCGCGCTCCTCGAGCTCCTCGAGGAACCGGTCGACCACCCGGCTCTGGCGGGCGCTGTCCTCGAGGGACTCGCCCACCACGCGGGAGGCCAGCTCCACCGACATCGAGCCGATCTCGGCGCGCAGCGAGGTCAGCGCCTGCTGGCGCTCGGCCTCGATCTGCGCCTTGGCGGCGTCGATGATGCGGCGCGCCTCGGCCTGGGCCTGCTCCTTCATCTCGGCGATGATCTGAGCGCCCTGCTCCTCGGCCTTCTTGCGCAGCCGGGACGCCTCGATCGCGGCGTCCTTCTGCTGGGCCTTGTACTGCTCGAGGGTCTGGCGGGCCTCCTCCTGCGCCTGCTCGGCGCGCTTGAGGCCCCCCTCGATCGCGTCGGTCCGCTCCTCCAGCGTCTGCTGGATGCGCGGCGTGAGGATCTTCCCGACCACGATCAGCACGACGAGGAACGAGAAGATGCCGACGACCAGCTCGTACGGGTGCGGGACGAGAGGGTTGTTCTCCTCCGCCGCAAGGACGGAAGCTGCTGTGATCATGTCTGCAGCCCTTCCTCAGGTGGCAGGGGTGGTCAGACGCTCTTGAAGATGAACGGCGCGACCAGGCCGATCAGGGCGAGCGCCTCGGTGAGGACGAAGCCCAGCAGCATGTTGGTGCGGATCACGCCGGTCAGCTCCGGCTGGCGGGCGATCGCGTTGACGCCCTGGCCGAAGATGATGCCGATGCCGATGCCCGGGCCGATGGCCGCGAGGCCGTAACCGATCGCGGTGACGTTACCGTCGACGGCGGCGAGGACTCCCGTCATGGGTTCATTCCTTTTCTGTCGGCCGGCGGAGTGTCCGCCGGTCTGGGCTTGAGACGAGGTTGTCGGTTTCGGGCCGCGTGCCGGGGGGCACCGTCCGACCCGGAGGGCTAGTGGTCGGCTTCGAGTCCGCTCTGGATGTACATCGCGGCCAGCAGCGCGAACAGGAAGGCCTGCAGGAACTGGATCAGCAGCTCGAGGGCGGTCATCAGGATCGTGACGATCACGCCGACGACGCCGACGCCGAAGCCGGCGACCGTGGGCTTCTCGAAGATGAACCAGAAGCCGACGAGGCTGAAGAACGCCAGGATCATGTGGCCGGCGAACATGTTGGCGAAGAGCCGCACCGCGTGCGTGAAGGGGGCGATGATGAACGTCGAGAGGTACTCGATCGGCACGAGCAGGATGTAGACCGGCCAGGGCAGGCCCTTGGGCATCATGTTCGTGAAGTACTTCGCGCCCTGGTGCCGCAGGCCCAGGTACACCTTCAGGCAGTACACGAAGATCGCCAGGACGATCGGGAACGCGATGTGCGAGGCGATCGGGAACTGGATGATCGGGATGACCGAGAAGATGTTCCAGAACCAGATCAGGAAGAACAGCGACATCAGCAGCGGCATCCACCGCTCGGTGTTCTTGCCGAGGAACGGCCGGGCGATCTGGTCCCGGACGAACATGTAGCCGACCTCGCCGAGGTTCTGCGCGCCGCGCGGCACGAGCTTCGGCTTGGCGAAGGCGGTCCAGAAGAACGCGCAGATCAGCAGGGAGCCGACGACCGCGAACAGCACCGGCTTGGTCAGCCAGGCCGGGCCACCGGAGAACAGCGGCGGGAAGTCGAAGATCTCAGGCCCGGGGGCCTGGAACTCATCTCCCCCGGAGGAGGCGAGGACCGTCAGCGCGTTCACGCGGCGTTCCCTTCGTCAATGTGGTGATGTTTCACGTAGGCTTCCTCGGCGGCGGGGCCGCTCAGGAGGAGTGGCGACCGTACTGCACGTAGACCAGGTAGACGGCGAGCGCGACACCGATGATCAGCCCGATCGGGATCAGCCAGGGCCACCCGGTCCACCAGGACAGCAGCCACCCGATCCCGCCCCAGATGATCATTCCGGACAGGAGGTAGCTGGGCACGGACCAGGCGACGTCGGCGAATTCCCGCTGGCCCTCCTCCGGCCGGCGCTTCTGCTCGCTCATCGCGCTCCGGACGATAGCAGGCCATGCCTGCGGTGGTCATATTGGAGTAGTCCGCCAGGACCGTGCGCCGCGGGGACATCACGGACTCCGGTCCAGGGCGCTTTCGGGCTCGTCAACGTAGGGCCTCCGCTGCAGGACGACGCGGAACTCGGCGGCGATGTAGCACAGGGCGAGCGCGATGACCGCCCAGCCGAACACCTTGGTGTTCCAGATCGACACCCCGTCCATCGCGGTGACCAGCACCATCACCGCGAGGATCTTCACCATGTAGCTGGCCAGCGCGGCCAGCATCATGGTCTGCGCGGAGATCTTCCCGGCCCAGGAGACCGCGATCGCGCTGATGGAGAAGAAGACGAGGACCACGACGGTGGCCAGCGCCGCCGCCAGCGCGCCCTTGCCGCCCGCCGTCAGCAGGCCGATGAGGACGGCGCCCACCCCGACCGCCCCGGTCGGGATCGCGGCGCCGCGGAGGTTCCGGGCGTCGGAAGGTTGCATGAGGGCTCCGGCTGGTCACGTTCAGTGGTCGTCTCTTGTTCGTGAAAGGTATCACAAGCGTCCGGAATGTCCACAATTACCCTAGAGGTAACGCCCCGCCCGGTCGCGTCCCGGGCGCGGGGCCACGCTCGCACCACGGACCTTAACCCAGGTCACGGCGCCCCATCCGGGGAACGGCCGGGACGCGCCGCGGGCCGGGGGCCGCCGCGGACACGAGGCGTGAACACCGGCGGGGACGCACGCCCCCGCCCGCTTCGCACCTTCGACCCGAATGGTATTCGACGCCGTGTAGTACACCGTCCGGACGGCCGGGTGGCCCTCGTCACCGCGCCCGGCGCCCGCCGCCTCGATCAAAAGCCCAGGTCAAGGGGGTAATGCTGGGCCGGGGGCGCGGCCCGGGAGGAGCGGCCGGGTCAGACCGGCAGCTGCGGGCGGGCGGCGGGCTGCTGCCCGGTGTCCCCCGGCTCCGCCGCGGCGCCGCGGCGCTTCCCGCGCGGCCGGCCGAGCCGCAGCATCAGCACGACCCCGAGGATCGCCACCACCAGCGTCACCCCGATGGTGAGCCAGGCGGCGTTGAACAGCGCCAGCCCGACCAGCCCGGACGCCAGCAGCCCCACCCAGAAGTACATGATCAGCACGGCGCGGCGGGTGGAGTGGCCGAGCTGCAGCAGCCGGTGGTGCAGGTGCTGCTTGTCCGGCGAGAACGGCGACTTGCCCTGGTTCGTCCGGCGCCACACCGCCAGCAGCATGTCCATGAACGGGACCGCCGCGACCGCCGGCACCAGCAGCAGCGGCACGTACAGCGGGAACAGCCCGTTCGCCAGCACGGCCGGGTCGAACTGCCCGGTCAGCAGGATCGTCGACGCGCTCAGCAGCAGCCCGATCAGCATCGAGCCGGTGTCGCCCATGAAGATCTTCGCCGGGCTGAAGTTGTGCGGCAGGAAGCCCAGGCACATCCCGAACAGCACCGCCGCGGTGAGCGTCGCCCCGCTCAGCGTCGTCATGCCGTTGGTCTTGGTCAGCAGGTAGGCGTAGCCGAACAGGCCGAGCGCCGCGATCCCGACGACCCCCGCCGCCAGCCCGTCCAGGCCGTCGATGAAGTTCACCGCGTTGATCGTCGCGACCACCACGAACACCGTCAGCGGCACCCCGTAGGCGGGCGGCAGCGACAGCGACTCGCCGTTCGGCAGCGGGATCGAGTAGATCTGGATGCCCTGCATGATGAAGATCCCGGCGGCGGCGACCTGCCCCGCGAACTTGGTGAGCGGGTCGACCTCCCACCGGTCGTCGGCGATGCCGACCAGCACGATCAGCCCGCCCGACATCAGCAGCGCCTTGCCGACGCTGAGGTCCCCGTTGGCCAGCACCTTGCGCATCTCCGGCAGCCCGGACGCCACGACCAGCGCCGCCACCATCCCGCCGAACATCGCCAGCCCGCCCAGCCGGGGCGTCGGGATCACGTGCACGTCGCGGTCCCGGGGGACGGCCTGCGCGCCGAACCAGACGGCGAACCGCCGGACCGCCGGGGTCAGCAGGTAGGCGACCAGCGCGGCGACCAGGATGGTGAGCAGGTACTCCCGCAACTCCTCCGCGCCTCCCTTCGCCGATCCTTCAGCCGACCCTTCGCCGGTCACCGCCGTCCGCGGCGGAACCGTCCGCGATCACCACTGCGGCATGCCCCGGGTGAACGCACCGTCACCTGGACGGGGTTCCCGACCGGGTAAGACGACCGTCGATCGTGATCGGTTCGCCGTCACGACCGACCAACTCTAGTCCCACCTGACCCCATCCGCCGCATATCCCGCCGTCTCGGACGACCGGGAGCGCGCCATGGCCGCCCCCGCGATCACCAGCGCGAGTCCGGCGAGGCACCGGTCCCCCAGCGAGAACGCCCACGGCCCGCGGTCCAGCACGTCGTCCGCGGCGTCCGAGGCGATCAGCAGCGCCCCCGCCACCGCCAGCGCCGCGCCCGCCCGGCGGTGCGGCACCGGGCCCCGCGCCGCCACGACCACCGCCAACAGGGCCAGCGCGAGCACCGCCGAGCCCGTCCAGGTGCCCGCCCAGCGCGGCCGGGCGTAGTGCGGCGGCGCGACGGCGACCGCGCGCTTCGGCAGCCGCACCCGCACCGTCATCCCTTCGTGCGGGGCGAGGGCGCTCTGCGTGAAGTCGATCGCGTAGCGCCCGTCGTGGACGCCGAGGCAGCGCGTCGTCGCCCCCGGCGCGCCCGCCCGGCACGTGGCGTGCCGCAGCGGGACGGGCGACTCCACCCGGACGACGGCGTCCCCGATCGGCACGTCCCAGCTCGTCCCGATCGCGTCCCAGACCAGCTCGTCGTGGTCGGCGTACGGGGTGAACGCCCAGCCCACCGCGTACTCGATCACGTACGCCTGGCGGCCGCGGACCTCGCGGTGCCGGTCCCCGACGGTGATCTGCAGGTCGTTGAGGAGCCGCATCGTCCGGGCGCGGGCCGGGGCGCCCGTCGACGAGCCCGCGCTGACGTCCCGCACGTCGAACAGCCGGTTCGCCTTGCGGAACGGCACCCGCCGGACGATCCCGTGCTCGCCGCCCCGGTCGAAGTCGTAGGTGATCGTCTCCCGGACGTACACGACCCCGTCCCTGCCAAGCGTGAGGACCACATCGTAGGTCGGGATGCTCTCGCGGGGCAGGGGCGCGGCCGCCGCGGCGGGCAGCAGGAACACCACGGTCACCAGGACCACGCCCGCGGCGATCACGGGCCCTCGAACACGGCCGCGCATTCCCCGAATGGTCTCACCGTCGCCCGCTCCGTGTCGGCACAACCCGCCGCGCCCCGTCCGGCGGAGGCCCCGCCGGGTGAATGAGATCTTCGTCATCACCGGCCGGCCGCGGCGCCCGTGGCGCGCCGGGAGACCCGTCCGGAAACCCTCCCGAAGCGGGGGCCCGGCCCCGGCGCGTGCCGCGTCCGGACTGTTGGACGCGGCGGAGGCCGCTCCGGTTCGGCCCAAGCGATCTTTTCGGCCGCCCCCGGCCGCCGGTAAGAAAACCGTAAAGATGATCTTGATATCGCTGCTAGGTTATCCGCCGCTAACCCGTGATTCATGAGCATGGAGGGACCAATGCGGCGATTCGCAGCCGTAGCCCTGACCGCCGGCACCCTGCTGACCGGCACCGCCCTCACCGGGGCCCCCGCAGCCCAGGCCGCCACCACCCACAGCTGGGCGCCCTACAACTCCTACTCCAACATCAGCGCGTGGGGCACCTACACCCGCAAGGGCGGCAGCACCTACGTCACCGGATACCTCCGGGACAGCAAGAAGAACGGCTGGACCGCCTGCGTCCGGTTCCTCTTCACCGAGGGCAACAAGAAGTACTGGTCCCGCTTCAAGATCGTCGGCTACACCTCCGGCGGCACCCAGTACAACTACGACGGCAAGGCCACCGTCAAGATCAAGACCAGCTCCTCCTACAGCTGGCACCTGTGGGTCCAGGAGTGCGGCCGCAACAAGAAGACCGGCAAGTACCTCTACGGCAAGGGCAAGAAGCTGTTCTGATTGCATTGCCCTTGGCGGTCGGGCGTTGAACGCCCTTCCTTCGGCGGGCACTGCGGCGATCGCTGCATCGCTCCGGCTCGCCCTGGGGGCTCGCTGCGCGATCAGATTCTCGCTTCGCTCGAATCTGGCTTCGCACGCGATCGCAACGCTGAGGTCGCCGTCGGCTGAGGTTACGGACGTGTCCGTGACGGCCGGCGGTGGCCGGACATGAAACGGCCGGGCAGGTTCTCCTGCCCGGCCGTTTCCGCGTCTTCGGGGTCTAGTCGTCCTTCGGCTTCGCGGGCGTCTCCGGGGTGTTCGCCGCGTCGGCTGCTTCCGCGGGGGTGTCGGCCGCGCCGGACTCCGCGGACGGGGCGGGCTCAGTGGGGGCGGGGGCGGGCTCAGCGGGCGCCTGGGGCGCGTCGGCCGCGGGCTCCTTGGTGAGGGAGGGCTTCGCCTCCACGGCGGCGGAGGGGGCCGCTGTGAGCTCCGCCGGTTCGGGCGCCTCGTCCTCCTCGGTGAGCAGCACGCCGACGACCGAACGGATCTTGTCCTCGGGGATGGCGCCGACCCGCAGGAGGCGCGGCACCGACCCCGTCAGGTCCACGATCGTCGACGGGTCCGCGTGCCCCGAACGGCCGCCGTCCAGGTACACCTGGACCGAGTCGCCGAGCATCTTCTCCGCCTCCTCGGCGGTGCGCGCGGCGGGCTCCCCGGACAGGTTCGCGCTGCTGACGGCGAGCGGCCCGGTCTCCTTGAGCACCTCGACCGCGAGCTCGTGCATCGGCATCCGGACGGCGACGGTGCCCTTCGTCTCGCCGAGGTCCCACATGAGGTTCTGGTTCGCGCGGAACACCAGCGTCAGCGCGCCCGGCCAGAACTCGTCGATGAGGTCCTGGCCGTAGGTGCCGAGGTCCTCGACCAGCGCGGTCGCGGCCCGGACGGACCCGACCAGCACGGGCGGCGGCATGTCCCGGCCGCGGCCCTTGGCGTCCAGCAGCGCCTGCACGGCGGCGGGCGTGAACGCGTCGGCGCCGACCCCGTACACCGTGTCGGTCGGCAGGACGACCAGCTCGCCGCGCCGGACGGCCGAGACGGCCTCGGCGATTCCACGGGTGCGCTCCATCGGCTCGGAGCAGTCATAACGTCGGCTCACGGTCGCCCGTCTTCCCATCTCGCGGCGCTCGTCCTCTGGCACGCCCCAGGATAGCCGCGCCCCGCGCGGTCCCCGCGCCCTGTGCGGCTAGTCGGTGGCGAGGCGGGCCGTGACGAACCGGTCCCGGTTGGTGAGGTCGCGGCGGTTGCGGACGTCCCGCCAGCCGTTCTCCTCCGCGAAGATCCAGTACACGCCGTTGCCCTGCAGGTCGCTGTGCTCGACGGCGACGTACCCGCCGGGGCGCAGCAGGCGGCGCGCGGTGCGCTCGACGACGCGGATCGCGTCGAGGCCGTCGTCGCCGCCGCCCCACAGCGCGTCCGCCGGGTCGTGGTCGCGGACGTCGCGGGGCACGTACTCCCATTCGCTCATCGGGATGTACGGGGGGTTGCTGACGACGAGGTCGACGGTGCCGTTCAGCTCGGGAAGGGCGGTGCCGAAGTCGTCGAGGTGCAGGCGGACGCGGCCCCGCTCGTCGAGTTCCTCGATGTTGCGGGTCGCGTGTACGAACGCCTTGGGGTCCTTCTCCACGGCGTGTACGCGCGCGCGGGGCGCCTCCAGGGCGATCGACAGGGCGATGGCGGCGGAGCCCGTCCCGAGGTCGACGACGAGGGGGTCGCGGACGTCCATGTCCCGGAGCGTCTCCAGCGCCCAGCCGACCATCACCTCGGTCTCCGGGCGCGGCACGAACACGCCGGGCCCGACCTTCAGCTCCAGGTAGCGGAAGAAGGCGCGGCCGGTGATGTGCTGGAGCGGCTCCCCCGCCTCGCGGCGCGCCACGTACTCCCAGAACCGGGCGTCGAACGCGCTGTCGGGCACGCCGTGCAGCTCGGAGCGCTTCACCCCGTGCACGGCCGCGGCCAGCTCCTCGGCGTCGGCGCGCGGCGAGGCGGCCCCCGCGTCCGCGAGCCGCGCGGTGGCCCTGGCGATCTCGTCCAGCAGCAGCTTCATTGTCCCTGTGCTTCGGCCAGCCGGCGTTCCATGTCCGCGTCGACGAGGGCCTGCGTCACGTTGTGCAGGTCGCCGTCGAGCACCTGGTCGAGGTTGTAGGCCTTGTAGCCGACGCGGTGGTCGGAGATCCGGTTCTCCGGATAGTTGTAGGTGCGGACCCGCTCGGACCGGTCCACCGTCCGGACCTGGCTCTTGCGCTCGGCCGCCGCCGCCGCGTCCGCCTCCTCCTGCGCCATCGCCAGCAGCCGGGACCGCAGGATCCGCAGCGCCTGCTCCTTGTTCTGCAGCTGGCTCTTCTCGTTCTGGCAGGAGACGACGACGCCGGTCGGCAGGTGCGTGATGCGGACCGCGGAGTCGGTGGTGTTGACGCTCTGCCCGCCGGGCCCGGACGAGCGGTACACGTCGATGCGCAGGTCGTTCGGGTCGATCTGGACGTCGACGTCCTCGGCCTCGGGCGTCACGAGGACGCCGACGGCGCTGGTGTGGATGCGGCCCTGCGACTCGGTCGCGGGCACCCGCTGCACGCGGTGGACGCCGCCCTCGTACTTCAGCCGCGTCCAGACTCCCTCTTCCTGGGAGCCCTTCGCCTTCACCGCGACCGTGACGTCCTTGTAGCCGCCGAGGTCGGACGGGTGGGAGTCGAGGACCTCGGTCTTCCAGCCGACCCGCTCGGCGTAGCGCAGGTACATCCGCAGCAGGTCGCCGGCGAACAGCGCCGACTCCTCGCCGCCCTCGCCGGCCTTGACCTCCAGGATCACGTCCTTGGAGTCGTTGGGGTCGCGCGGGACGAGCAGCCGCCGGAGCCGCTCCTCAAGCTCGTCCTTGCGCTTGCCGAGGTCGGCGGCCTCGGCCGCGAACGTCTCGTCCTCGCCGGCGAGCTCGCGGGCGGTGGCGAGGTCGTCCTCGGTGGCCGCCAGCTCCCGGTGCGTCTCGACGATCGGCCGGAGCTCGGCGTACCGCTTGCCGAGCCGGCGCGCCAGGGCCTGGTCGGCATGGACGGACGGGTCGGCGAGCCGCCCCTCGATGTCGGCGTATTCGCTGATGAGTTCGTCGAGATTCACGGTGTGTCCTGGCCCGTTCCGGCCCGGGGCCGCGGCGGCCTCCGGAAGCCGACTCCGAACGGCCCGGGGACCTCGAGAGTCCCCGGGCCGTCCCTGGTCGCTGTGCGGCGCTCTGCGCTGCCGGCTCGCGCTACTTGCCGGCCTTCTTCTTGCCGAAGCGCTGCTCGAAGCGCGCCACCCGGCCGCCGGTGTCGAGGATCTTCTGCTTGCCCGTGTAGAACGGGTGGCAGTTCGAGCACACGTCGGCGTGGATCACGCCGTTCTCGGCGGTGCTGCGGGTCTCGAAGGTGTTGCCGCACGTGCACGTCACGGTCGTGACGACGTAGTCCGGGTGGATGTCGGGCTTCATGGGTTCTCCTCGCATGAGGCGGTCGCCGGGCGCCCCCGCTCGCACGGCCGTTCCGCGTGGTCGTTTCCACGTGACGGCGCCATGGGAGATGTGGGAGGCGTGAACCGGTACCGCAGCGGTTGCACTCCAAGTGTGCCAGATACCCGAACGTGCCGAGGTCATCGGTCATTCCCGATCTTGGATCGGGGCGGGACCGGGGCCGCCCGGGGCGGGGCGGGGCGCGGCCGGGTCAGGCGTCGGCGCGGCCCAGGTAGGCGAGCACGGCCATCACCCGGCGGTGCCCGCCCTGCGCGGGCTGCAGGTCGAGCTTGGCGAAGATGTTGGAGATGTGCTTCTCCACCGCGCCCTCGGTGACGACGAGGCCCTCGGCGATCGCGCCGTTGGAGCGGCCCTGCGCCATCAGCCCCAGCACCTCCCGCTCGCGCGGCGTCAGCGCCTCCAGCGGGTCGTCGGCGCGGCGCCGGCCGAGCAGCTGCCCGATCACCTCCGGGTCGATGACGGTCCCGCCGGCGGCGATCCGGCGGACCGCGTCGATGAACTCCGCGACGTCCGACACCCGCTCCTTCAGCAGGTAGCCGACGCCCTCGGCGCCGCCGCCGATCAGGTCCGTCGCGTACCGCTCCTCCACGTACTGCGACAGGACGAGGATCGGCGTGCCGGGCCTGCGCTCGCGGACGGCGAGCGCCGCGCGCAGCCCCTCGTCGGTGAACGACGGCGGCATCCGCACGTCCACGATGGCGAGGTCCGGCTCGTGCTCCTCGACGATGCCGAGCAGCCCGGGGCCGTCGCCGACCGTCGCGACCGTCTCGATCGCCGCGTCCGCGAGCAGCCGGACGAGCCCTTCGCGCAACAGCACCGAGTCCTCGGCGATCACTACCCGCATGCGCCCATTATCGGGCCTCGCGGCCGGCGCCGGGCCGCGTCACCAGGCGCTGTCCGGGATCATCAGGTGCTGTCCGGGGTCACCAGGTGCTGTCCGGGTCACCGGGCGCTGTCCGGGGTCACCAGGTGCAGGGCAGGTCCGCGCGGACGATCGTGGGGCCGCCGGGCGGGCTGTCCACGATGAGCATCCCGTCGATGGTCGCGGCCCGGTCCGCCAGCCCGGACAGGCCGCCGCCGGCCCGCGCCACGGCGCCGCCGACGCCGTTGTCGGTCACCTCGACGACGACCCAGCGGTCCTCGCGGGCGACCCGGACGGACGCGCGGGTCGCCCGCGCGTACTTGGCGATGTTGGCGAGCGCCTCGGCGACGATGAAGTAGGCGATGCTCTCCACCGCGGCCGGCGGCCGCTCGGGCAGGTCGACGTCGACCTCGACGGGGACGGGCGCCCGGCCCGCGAGCCCGGACAGCGCCGGGTCGAGGCCGCGGTCGGTGAGGATCGCCGGGTAGATGCCGCGGGCGAGGTCGCGCAGCTCGGTGATGGCCTCCTTGGTGCCGGCGTGCGCCTGCTCGATCAGCGCCCGCGCGCCCTCCGGGTCCTCGTCGAGCTTCGCGCGGGCCCGGCCGATGTCCATCGCGACGGCCAGCAGCCGCTGCTGCGCGCCGTCGTGCAGGTCCCGCTCGATGCGGCGGCGCTCGAACTCGGCGGCGTCGACGCCGCGCGCCCGGCTGGCCCGCAGGTGCGCGGTCCGCTCCCGCAGCTCCAGGTTCTCCGCCTGGGACGCGTTCGGGCCGAGCATCAGCCGCGCCCACGCCCCGTGCGCGATCGCCATGCCCCGCGTCACGTACAGCGCGCCCGCGAGGACGACCAGCCCCGCCAGCAACACCGGGAGCGCCTCGACCGGGTTCCCGGACCAGTACGTCACCCACCCGAGGTTGATCTCCATGCCGCCGCCGGCCAGCACGATCAGCGGCATGAACAGCAGCGTGCCCGTCAGCCCCCACAGCGCGACCGACGCCACGAACTCGACCAGCGTGAGGGGGAACAGCAGCCCGAGGTAGACGAGGTCCTTCCAGGTGGCGGGGTCGGCGGCCATCGCCTTCACCCGGGCGAACGGGTTGGGGCTCTCCGGCCGCGGCCGGTACGGGTCCGGGACGGCGACGCCGAACGCGGCGCGGACGAGCCGGCGCTCCAGCCGCGCGCCGAACCGCCACGCCACCATCAGCAGCGCCAGCAGCGGGAACCCCACCCAGATGATCAGCGTGCCGAGCGACACCGCGAGGCCGACGACCAGCACGACGAACCAGGTGAGCCCGAACGCGAAACTCACCGCCAGGTACAGCGCGGACGTCCAGGTCACCGCGGACCGGGCCATCGCCGCGGGATGCCACGGGCCGTCCATGACCGACACCGCGCGGCCCGCCCGCGTCGCCCCGCCACCGGCGGCCCCGATGTCCCTGCTCAGCTCGCCCACGTCGTCCCTCCACGCCCGTTCCAACCTACGGTGCAAGCCTGCCTTCCGGGACGCGCGGCCACCATGGAGGTCCCCGCCGGATCGGGGTGGGGCTAACCCCACCATCGGCCCGCCGGCGGCGCCCCGGGAACGCGGAACGCCCCCGCCCGGGAACCGGGCGGGGGCGTCGCGGCGCGTGGATCAGCGGTCGTCGGAGACCGTCGTCTTCTGCACCTGCAGCAGGAACTCGGCGTTGGACTTGGTCTCCTTCATCTTCTCGATGAGGAGCTCCAGCGCCTGCTGGGTGTCGAGGGCGTGCAGCACCCGGCGCAGCTGCCAGACGACCCGCAGCTCCTCCGGCGCCATGAGGATCTCCTCCTTGCGGGTGGACGACTGGTCGACGTCCACCGCCGGGAAGATCCGCTTGTCCGCGAGCGACCGGTTGAGCTTCAGCTCCATGTTGCCGGTGCCCTTGAACTCCTCGAAGATGACCTCGTCCATCCGGGAGCCGGTCTCGACCAGCGCGGTGGCGAGGATCGTCAGCGAGCCGCCGTTCTCGATGTTGCGGGCCGCGCCGAAGAACCGCTTGGGCGGGTACAGCGCGGTCGAGTCGACACCACCGGACAGGATCCGGCCGGACGCCGGCGCCGCCAGGTTGTAGGCCCGGCCGAGGCGGGTGATCGAGTCGAGCAGCACGACGACGTCGTGGCCCAGCTCGACGAGGCGCTTCGCGCGCTCGATCGCCAGCTCGGCGACCGTGGTGTGGTCCTCGGCGGGACGGTCGAAGGTCGAGTGGATGACCTCGCCCTTCACCGTCCGCTGCATGTCGGTGACCTCTTCCGGACGCTCGTCCACGAGGACGACCATCAGGTGGCACTCCGGGTTGTTCTTGGTGATCGCGTTCGCGATCGCCTGGAGCACCATCGTCTTGCCGGCCTTCGGCGGCGACACGATGAGGCCGCGCTGGCCCTTGCCGATCGGCGACACCAGGTCGATGATCCGGGTGGTCAGGATGCCCGGGTCGGACTCCAGCCGCAGCCGCTCCTGCGGGTACAGCGGGGTCAGCTTGGTGAAGTCGACGCGGCCCTTGGCCTGCTCCGGCTCCATCCCGTTGACGGTGTCGAGCCGGACGAGCGCGTTGAACTTCTCGCGCCGCTCGCCCTCGCGGGCCTGCCGGACGGCGCCGGTGATGACGTCGCCCTTGCGGAGGCCGTTCTTGCGGACCTGCGCCAGCGAGACGTACACGTCGTTCGGGCCGGGCAGGTAGCCGGTGGTCCGGACGAACGCGTAGTTGTCGAGGATGTCGAGGATGCCCGCGACCGGGATGAGGACGTCGTCCTCGGTGATCACCGGCTCCTCGTAGCGCTCGCGGCCGCCGCGGCCCCGGTTGCGCTCGCGGAACCGGCGCCCGCGCCGGCTCCGGCCGCCCTCGTCGTCGTCGTGCTGGCCGCCGCCGCCCTGGCTCTGGCCGCGCTGCCGGCCGCCGCCGTCGCG
>NZ_WBMR01000148.1 GCF_008923365.1 Actinomadura montaniterrae | reverse complement strand
CCCGCCAGCGCGTCTCCGGCCGCGCGCGCTTCGGCGAGGTAGCCGGCGAGCAGCCGGCGCTGCGCGGCGAGCCGGTCGGTATCGGCGTCCTCCGCCAGGCCCCGGTCGCGAGCGAAGTCGCGCAGCAGGTCGTGCATCCGGTACCGCCCGGGCGCGACATCGTGCACCAGGTACGCCTGGCGCAGGCCCTCCAGGCATTCGCGGGCCTCGTCCACCGTCCGGTCCTGCAGCGCGGCGAGCGCGGACGGGGTGAAGTCGGGGCCCGCGACGAGCGCCAGCACCCGGAACGCCTCCCGGTGGTCGCGGCGCAGACTGCGGTACGCGACGTCGAACGTCGGGTTCAGCACGCCCCGCAGCCCCGGGACGGCGGTGCCGTGCCCCGCCCCCGTGTGCAGCTCGATGCCGGTCAGCGGGCTGCCGGCGGACTCCGGGGCGGCCGGCTCCCCCGCGTCCCGTCCCGCCCCGTCCGGCGACGGCCCGCGCCCGAGCCCGGGCAGGACCGTCCCGTAGGACGAGGCGGCCTGCGCGTCGCTCTCGGCCAGTTCCCGGACGGTCCCGGCGATGGACTCACCCGGGTTCTCGGCCAGCCGCCCGGCCATGACCGACAGCGCCAGCGGGAGATGCCCGCACTCGCGGGCGAGGCGCGCGACCGCCTTGCGCTCCTCCCGGACGCGGGCGTCCGCCGGACCGAGCACGTTGGAGATGAGGTCGACGGCCTCCTGCGTGACCATCTCCCGCAGTTCGAGGGTGCGGACGTCGGCGCCCTCCAGCAGCGCCGGCAGGCGGCGGCGGCTCGTCACCACGGCCAGCCCGGACGCCATCGCCCCCACCAGCGGCCTGATCTGCTCCGGCCGCGCCGCGTTGTCGAGGATCAGCAGCATCCGCCGGTCGGCCAGCAGCGACCGGCACTGCGCGGCGAGCTCCGCCTCGGTGCTGCGCAGCTGGTCGCCGGGGACGCCGGCGGCGCGCAGCACCTGCCCCATCGCCTCGGCGGGCGTGACGGGGCTGCGGGTCGTCCCGCGCAGGTCGGCGAACACGACCCCGTCGGGGAACCGGTCGACGACCCGGTGCGCCCAGTGCAGCGCGAGCGTCGTCTTCCCGACGCCCGCCATCCCCTGGACGATCACGGCGCGCGGCCACTCGGCCTGCGCGACGAGCAGGTCGAGCTTGCCGAGGCTGACCGTCCGCCCGGCGAAGAACGGGTTGTCGGCAGGGAGCCGGACCGGCGGCTTCCCGCGCGCCGCGTCGAGCCGGACGGGCGTCCGGGCGGCGAGGCCGCCGGGCTCGTCCGGTTCCGGGCGGGGCGCGGGCGGCGCGGCGGGGGCGTCCGGCTCCGCCTCGATCGCCGGCCACTCGTCGCCCCACGGGCTGGCGGCGCGCCGCAGCTTCTCGGGGTCGAGGACGGTCAGCGGCCGCGGCCGGCGGTCGATGATGCCCTTCTGCCGCCACAGCCGGAACCAGCGCACCAGCGTCTCGCGGGAGATCCCGGCCCAGTTCGCCAGCTCCGCCTGGCTGAGCCGCAGCGGGATCTCCGTCCCGCGCGCGGTGCGGACGCCGAACCGGTGCGCCAGCTCCAGCAGGTGGTAGGCGAGGCGCTGCGGATGCTCGGCCGCGCGGACCGCGTGGCGCCGCCCGCCGTACCCGACGCTCTCCGACACCGCGTGCATCATCGCCTCGGCGACCTGCGGGTTCGCGGCGAGCAGGCTGCGGAACCCGCGGCGGTCCAGGCGCAGCGCCTCGACATGGTCGAGCGCCGCGACGGTGCCGCGCTCGGGGTGCCCCCACGCCCCGAGCGCGCCGACCAGGTCACCGGACCCGAACAGGTCGATGATCGACTCGTCGCCCTCGCTGGAGTCGACGAACTCCTTCGCCACGGCGTTGCTCGCCGCGCGCGGCGCCGCCTTGAACACCACCCACACCGACGGGGCGGTCACCCCCTGGTGGCAGAGCGTCCCGCCGGGCGGGATGCTGGTGCGCCGCCCCATCGCCCGCAGCGCCTGCCGGTCGTCCGGGCCGAGCCGCTCCCAGAAGCTGCCCGGCCGGACGTCGTGGTCGATCACCCCGGTCACCCGCCCGCCATCGCCGTCGCCAGCCACCAGAACAGGAACAGCACGGCGGTCGCGGCCGACCAGGCGACCGCCAGCCAGGACAGCTCGCCGCAGCGGTGCGCCGCCGCGAGCAGCCGGCGCAGCTCGGTGTCGCGGACCCGGGCGTCCAGCGCGGCCGCCGCGCCGAACGGCGTCCACGGCGCGGACGGGTCGACCGGCGCGCCGGTGCGGCCGCGCACCTCGCCGAGCACCGCCACCAGCGTGCGCCGGGACCGCACCGCGTACCCGGCGGAGATCGCGAACGCGGCGCCCAGCACCGGCAGCAGGGCGAGGGCGACGACGCCGGGGAGCCCGGCGGCGAGCCGGCTCACGGTCCCGACCAGGACCAGGGCGAGGAACACGGCGGCGATCGCGGCGTCGCGGCCGCAGAGCCGGACCAGCGCGCAGGCGTGGCCGAGCAGCTCCTCCGGGCGTTCCCGGTCCGGACCGGGACGGAAAGCGGTGATCAACGCGGCACCGTCCTCACGGGTCGATCCTGATCTTCCAATGACCATGGTGGGACGGCAAGGCGGAAACGTCCGCCGCCGGGCGCACGGTTCGGCTGAGTCACGTGACTCATCCGGCCCGGGCGCGCCCGGCGGGCGGGCGATGGGGGAAGATGGTCTGCACGCACCGCCAACGGGCGCACCGCCGACAGGGCGCACCACCGACGGCGCGTACCGCCGATGGGAGGACACGCCCATGACCTACACGGGGAACGTCGAGGCGGGCGGCCGCCCGGACGTCCGGGAGCTACCGGGCCTGACGGTCACCAAGGTGGCGGTCGGGCCGTACGACAACAACGCCTACCTGCTGCGCTGCACCGCGACCGGCGAGCAGCTGCTCATCGACGCGGCCAACGAGGCGCCGCGGCTGCTGGAGCTGATCGGCGACGGGCCGCTCGCGCGGATCGTCACCACGCACCGCCACGAGGACCACTGGACGGCGCTGAGCGAGGTCGTGCGGGCCACGGGCGCGCCGGTCGTCGCGCACCCGCACGACGCGGAGGCGCTGCCGGAGCCGGTCGCCGAACCCGTCGAGCACGGCGGCACCGTCCGCGTCGGGCGGGCGTCGCTGGAGGTCATCCACCTGCGCGGCCACACGCCCGGCTCGATCGCGCTGCTGTACGACGCCGGCGGCGAGCTGGCCGACCGCCCGCACCTGTTCACCGGCGACAGCCTGTTCCCGGGCGGCGTCGGCAACACCTGGGGCGACCCGACGCTGTTCAAGCAGCTGTTCGCGGACGTCGAGGAGCGCGTCTTCGACCGGCTCCCGGACGCCACCTGGTTCTACCCGGGCCACGGCAAGGACTCCACGCTCGGCCGGGAGCGCCCGTCGCTGCCCGAGTGGCGCTCGCGCGGCTGGTGACGCGGCCGTCCTGACGGCCCGCCGCGGCGTACGCGGCGCGACCCGGGTGCGCCGGCCCGCCGGAACCAGTGGTGCGGGGTGTTCGTTTTGACCACCACATCCGCACCGATCCGGGGGCCGAGACCAGGAGCGCATCATCGACGACACGGAACCGGGCACCGCCCTGCGCTACCCGCGGGGCTCGCTGGTACTGCTCGCCGGGCTCCCAGGGGCGGGCAAGAGCACCCTGCTGAACCGCCTGTACGGGCTGAGCGGCGAGGAGACCGCGCCGGTGCCCGCCGGCGACGTCCGGATCATCGACTCGCGGCAGTCCCGCAACTGGTGGGCGCGGTTCCTGCGCCCGCTGCCGGTGCGGCTGCGCACCCCGCTCGTCCACGTCACGCACGTGTGGCGGATCGGGCGGGCGGTGCTGGCCGGCCACGGGGTCGTCGCGCACACGCGCGGCACCTGGCCGCACATCCTGCACTGCTTCGCCTGGCTGGCGCGCCGCCGGGGCGGCCGGCTGCACCTGATCCTCATCGACGTCGACCCGGAGACCGCGCGGGCGGGGCAGTTCGCGCGCGGGCGGGCCGTCACCGGCGTCACGTTCGCACGGCACTGCCGGCGCTGGGTGCCGCTCATCGAGCGCGCCCGGGGCGGCGCCCTCCCGCCCGCCGCCGGGGTCACCGTGCTGGACCGGGAGGCCGCCGACCGCCTCCGGGCGATCCGGTTCGGCTGAGCGCGCCGCCGGTCCGCGCCGTCTGCCCGCCCGAGCGGGCCGCCGGTCCGGCCGAGCGCGCCGCTCAGCGCAGTCCGGCGAACCAGCGGACGGCGAGGGCGGTGCCGGCGAGGTTCGACCCGAGGTGCCGCGAGCCGCCGTAGACCTTGTCGCCGACGTCGACGACGGGCGCGTCCACGCCGCGGGCGCGGAACCCCGCGGCGCAGTGGTCGGTGTTCGCGGTGACCGCCTGGTCGTCGTTGGTGATCTTGTAGAGCCGGAGCGGGACGCGCGGCGTCCACGCCGTGCAGACCTCGCCGTCCACCTGCAGCGCCTTAGCGAACGTCCCGGACGGGTGGCGCAGCACCTCGAACCCGCGCGCGGTGAGCAGCTCGTCGGGGGTCCCAGGCAGCCCCTTCAGCATGACCTGGCCGGGCGTGGTGCCGTCGAAGTACTTCTCGACATGGCTCGCGTACGGCTCCTTGAAGACCTCGGACGGCTTCCCGTAGATGCCTCCGTGGACGCGGTTCCACGAGGTGAGCAGGTAGGAGAGGTACGCGACGGACGTCTTCGCGTCGACCCGCCCGTCCAGGAGCGCGGGCAGCTCGACGCCGCCGAAGTCGTACCCGCCGCTGATCGGGGCGACCGCGCGGAGCCGGAAGTGCGGGTCGGCGCCGTCCTGGAGGGCCCGGGCGAGGCCGAGCGCGGACGAGGCGCCCTGCGAGAACCCGGTGACGAACACCCGCCCGTCCAGTTCCCGGTGCTCGCGCGGGGCGAACTGCCGGGCGGCGCGGAGCATGTCCAGCGACGCGGACGTCTCGGTCGGCACGTCCTTCCACGGATGGACGCCCGGCCCTTCGCCGAGGCCGAGGTAGTCGGGCGCGGCGGCGGCGAACCCGGCGGCGCCGTAGGTGACGGCCGGACCGGGGCCCCACACGTCCTGCGCCATCGACGGCGCGTCGCCGATGTAGCTGGTGGTGCCGTGCGTGTAGGAGACCGCGGGCAGCTTCCGCTCGCCGTTGCGCGGCAGCACGAACAGGCCGCTGGCGATGGTCGCGCGCCCGCGCGCGTCGACCGTCCGGTAGATGAGGCGGTAGGAGTCGACGCCGTAGCGGACGGACGAGGCGTCGAAGCCCTCGGTCGCCAGCCAGGCGCGCACCTCCTCCGCCGACCTGGTGCCGAGGTAGCGCGCGGAGATCAGCTGCCCGCGGGCGGCCTCCTGCTCGTGCGTTACGGCCGGGCGGTCCTTGGCGCCCTCCCCGGCCAGGGCGGGCACGGCACCGGCGGCGATGATCGCGGCACCGGCGGCGCCCGCGGCGGCGATCTTCAGGCGGCGTGACATGGCGGTCCTCTTTCACATGGGGGAACGGACGGCCACCAGCCTCCGGCCCGCGCGCCCGGACGGGCATCGCGCCATCTGGGGATCTTCCATCCGCTACCTCGGAGGGCGGCGGCCTCCCTCCCGCGGGGGTGCCGGGATGTTCCGTCCGGCAGAAGACCTGCGCAGAGGCCGGGGCCGCGGTCTATAGGGTCGGGGCAAGGACGGAGACACGACGAGAGGCGGCAGTATGGCGCAGCAGGTACGCGGGGTCGTCGCACCCGGGCGGGGCGAGCCGGTGCGGATCGAGACGATCATCGTTCCCGACCCGGGTCCGGGCGAGGCGGTCGTGAAGGTGCAGGCGTGCGGGGTGTGCCACACCGACCTGCACTACCGCGAGGGCGGGATCAACGACGAGTTCCCGTTCCTGCTGGGGCACGAGGCGGCGGGCGTGGTGGAGTCGGTCGGCGAGGGCGTGACCGAGGTGGCGCCGGGCGACTTCGTCATCCTGAACTGGCGCGCGGTGTGCGGGCAGTGCCGGGCGTGCCTGCGGGGCCGTCCCTGGTATTGCTTCAACACTCACAACGCCGCGCAGAAGATGACCCTTGAGGACGGGACGGAGCTGTCGCCCGCGCTGGGCATCGGCGCGTTCGCCGACAAGACCCTCGTCGCCGCCGGGCAGTGCACCAAGGTCGACCCGGCCGCCAAGGCCGAGGTCGCGGGCCTGCTCGGCTGCGGCGTGATGGCGGGCCTGGGCGCGGCGATCAACACCGGGAACGTGGGACGCGGCGACTCGGTCGCGGTCATCGGCTGCGGCGGCGTCGGCGCGGCGGCGGTGCTGGGCGCGCGGCTGGCCGGCGCGGCGAAGATCATCGCGATCGACCTGGACGAGCGCAAGCTCGCCACCGCCACCTCGCTCGGCGCCACCCACACCGTCCACGCCAAGGGCACCGACGTGGTGGAGGCCGTGCAGGGGCTGACCGGCGGGTTCGGCGCGGACGTCGTCATCGACGCGGTCGGCCGCCCGGAGACCTACAAGCAGGCCTTCTACGCCCGCGACCTCGCCGGAACCGTCGTCCTGGTCGGTGTCCCGACGCCGGAGATGAAGCTGGAGCTGCCGCTGCTGGACGTGTTCGGCCGCGGCGGATCGCTGAAGTCGTCCTGGTACGGCGACTGCCTGCCGTCCCGCGACTTCCCCATGCTCATCGACCTGTACCTGCAGGGCCGCCTCGACCTGGACGCGTTCGTGTCCGAGACGATCGCGCTGGACGGCGTCGAGGCCGCGTTCGACAAGATGCACCACGGCGACGTGCTGCGCTCGGTGGTGGTCCTCTGATGGCCCTCACTTCACCACAGGCGCGCATCGACCATGTCGTCACCTCCGGGACGTTCTCCCTGGACGGCGGGACGTGGGAGGTCGACAACAACGTCTGGATCGTCGGCGACGACACCGAGGCGATCGTCATCGACGCCGCGCACGACGCCGACGCGATCGCGGCGGCGGTCGGCGACCGGCGGCTGGTGGCGATCGTGTCCACGCACGGCCACGACGACCACATCGACGCCGCGCCCGCCCTGTCCGCCCGCACCGGCGCGCCCGTCCTGCTGCACCCCGGCGACCTGATGCTGTGGAAGCAGAAGCACCCGGACAAGAGCCCCGACGGCGAACTGTCCGATGGACAAGTCATCACGGTCGCGGGCACCGGCCTGACCGTCCTTCACACGCCGGGCCACAGCCCCGGCGCGGTCTGCCTGCACGCACCCGACCTCGGCACCGTGTTCTCCGGCGACACGCTGTTCAACGGCGGCCCGGGCGCCACCGGCCGGTCCTTCTCCGACTTCCCGACGATCATCGACTCGATCCGGGAGCGGCTGCTCACGCTGCCGCCGGAGACGGTCGTGCGGACCGGCCACGGCGACTCCACCACCATCGGCGGCGAGGCACCGCACCTCGACGAATGGATCGCCCGAGGCCACTGAGCCAGGCCCGCGCGGCGGTACGGCGGCGATCCCCGGATGCGGGGGTCGCCGCCTTCCGCGTTCCCGGGCGCGTTCCTGGCGAGGGACGTCAGGCGGGCGCGTAGGCGCGAAGGAACGCGTCGACGCCGGCGGTCACCACCCGCTCGACCTCGGCGGGCGGCACCTCCCGGTTGCCGAGCTCGGACAGCCCGACCAGCTCGTGGGTGAGCAGGGCGATGAAGTGGGCGGCGGCCCGGTCGGGGTCGGCGATCCGCAGGTGCCCGGCGTTGCCGAGGCGCGCGAGCCGCCCGGCGAGGGCGTCGGCGACCTGCCCGGCGCCGTTGGCGCGGACGTCGCCGTACAGGTCCGGGAAGCGCACGGACTCGGCGTACAGCAGCCGCTGCAGCGCCCACGACTCGGGGTGGTGGAAGCACTCGACCATGGCGGGCGCGACGGTGAGGAGCCGCTCGCGCAGTTCCGCCGCGCCGGCGGGGTCGGTCGGGAACCCGTCGAGCGCGGCCATGAACTTCGCGCTGGTCTCCCGCGCCGCGTCCACCATGATCTGCCGGAACAGGTTCTCCTTGCCGCCGAGGTGGTTGTAGATCGTCGGCTTCGCGACGCCCGCCTCGGCCGCGATCATGTCGATGCTCGCCCGCTCGTAGCCCTCCCGGGAGAAGACGCGCAGCGCCGCGTCCAGGATCGCCTCCCGCTTGTCGACCCGGCCGCGCCGCCCGGTCCGCTCCCTCGTGGTCTCCCCCGCGCTCATGGCGCCATGCTACCGTGACGTTCCTCAAATTGAACTGGTCGGTTAAATTCAATGAACCGACACGGATCTCACGGGAGGTGATCATGGACGCGGACACCGGCGACCGGATCGACGGGCCGCTCGCGCGGCTCATCGGCGTGATGGTGCTGGGCGGGTTCATGGCGCTGCTCGACGCGACGATCGTCAACGTCGGGATCGGCACCCTGGCCCGGCACTTCCACGCGCCGCTCGACACGATCGAATGGACGGCCAGCGCCTACATGCTCACGCTCGCCGCGGCGATCCCGGTGAGCGGCTGGGCCGTCGACCGGTACGGCGGCCGCGCCGTCTGGCTCGCCGGCCTCGCGCTGTTCACCTGCGGGTCGCTGCTGTGCGCGCTGGCCTGGGCGCCGGGCGCGCTGATCGGGTTCCGCGTGGTGCAGGGCGTCGGCGGCGGGCTGATGGAGCCGACGATGCTGACCGTCCTCGCCCGCGCCGCCGGGCCGCGCCGCGCGGGCCGGTTGATGGCGCTGATGTCGATCCCGATGACGCTCGGCCCGATCCTCGGACCGGTCGCGGGCGGGCTCATCAACGAGTACCTGCCGTGGCGGTGGATGTTCCTGGTGAACCTGCCGGTCGGCGCGGTCGCGATCGCGCTGGCCGTGCGGACGGTGCCCGCCGCCGTCCCGGACGGGACGGAGCGCAAGCCGTTCGACGTGCTCGGCGTGCTGCTGCTCAGCCCCGGCTCGGTCGCGGTGATGTACGGGCTGTCGCAGGCCGCGACCGCCGGGTTCGGCGCTCCGCGCGTGGTCGCGGGGCTGGTGCTGGGCGCGGCGTTCCTGCTCGCCTACGTGCTGCACGCGCTGCGCGCGTCCGTCCCGCCGCTGGTCGACCTGCGGCTGCTGGCGCTGCGCCCGTACGCGGCGAGCGTGGCGGTGATGACGCTGGTCGGCGGGGTGCTGTTCGCGCTGCTGTTCCTGGTCCCGCTCTACTACCAGCAGGTCAGGGGGCACGGCGTCCTCGCGGCGGGGCTGCTGCTCGTCCCGCAGGGCGCCGGCGCGTTCCTCGGCATGCCGATCGCCGGACGGCTCAGCGACCGGATCGGCGCCCGCGCTCTCGTTCCGGCGGGCGGCGCGGTCGTGGCGCTGACCACGCTCGCGTACACGCAGGCCGGCACCGGCGCGAGCCTGCTCTGGCTCGGCGCGTGCTCGGCGGTGTGCGGGTTCGGGCTCGGCCTGATCGGCGCGCCCACGATGGCGTCGGTGTACCGCAGCGTCCCCGCCGAGTCGACGCCGAGCGCGACCGGGACGCTCTACGTCCTCAACCAGATCGGCGCGGCGCTCGGCATCACCGTCGTGACGCTGCTCCTCCAGCACCGCGTCTCCGGTGGGGCCACGCCGGCCGAGGCGTTCGGGACGGCGTTCTGGTGGATGGTCGCCGCCGCGTCCGTGCTGCTCCTGGCCGGATTCTCGCTCCCGGGCCGCCCGGCCGCCGCGTCCGGGATATCGTCGCCCGTGGCGGACGAGCCGGAGCGCACACGCGCCGACCGGAGGTGAGGGGGCGCTGATGCGGCCGAGGGCATCGCTCGCCGCCGCGCTGGCGCTGTGCGGTGCCCTGGCCGGCTGCGGCCGGGCGTCCGGAAGCTCCGCGGGCGCGCTGGACGTCCCGCCGCCGACCGCCACCGGCGCGTCCTCCCCCGCCGCCTCGCCGACCGACTCGTCCGGCGTGTCGCCGGAGGCCGAGCGGGTGGCGCCGCTCGGCAGGCCCGGCGCGTGGCGGATCACCACCTACTACACGGCCGTCGAAAGCCTGCACAACGGACGTCTCAAGGCCGTGAAGGGCTGCCCCGAGCTGCACTGCTCGCATGGGAAGGCGCCACTCGGCTCGTACCCGGAGGACTTCCTCGCGGTCATCCAGGAGGAGGGCAGCGGGCGGATCACGTCCGGGCCGCAGCGCGGCCGGTACCTCAACTGGTCGCACAGCGTCGGGTACTGGCTGGACGACACGACCCGCGACTCGGCGGGCCACCCGCTGCGGCCCTGGTCGTCCGCCGCCGCCGACAGGTCGGTGCTCGCGCGCGGGCAGCGGTTCGCGATCGTCGAATGCGGCAGGGACGGCAACGGGCACCGCATCGAGGCGGCGGTGTGCGCGGCGTTCCGGAAGGCGCGCTGGACGGTCACCGACCTGTTCCGTCCCGGCTACGGCGGCGAGAACCACGCCGACGTGTACATCGGCGAGGAGACCGGCCCCGGCTTCGCCGGCTCGCCGTTCTACACGACGCTGAGCGGCGCCACGCTCGGACCGTCCTGATCCCTACGCGGGGCGCGGCGAGGCGAGCCGGGTCGCCCGGGTACGGCCGCGGAGGGTGACCTCCTCGCCGAGCTCCCACTGTGCCGCCTCCTCCGGATCCGCCGCGGCGACCAGCGAGCCGGACGCGAGGACGCGCGCCTCGGTCGCCTTGGCGAGGTCGGTCAGCCGGGCCGCCTCGTTCACCGGGTCGCCGATCACCGTGTACTCGAACCGCTCCTCGGCGCCGATGTGCCCGGCGACGGCCTCGCCCGCCGACACCCCGACGCCCGCGCGCAGGTCCGGCACCTCCTCGCGCAGCCGCCGGGCCAGCTCGCGGGCGGCGGCCAGCGCGCGGCCGTGCATGCCGTCCAGCGCCAGCGGGGCGCCGAACACCGCGAGCGCGGCGTCCCCCTCGAACTTGTTGATCCAGCCGCCGTGCGCGCCGACCACCTTCACCACCACCGCGAAGAACGCGTTCAGCAGCCCGACGACCTCGGCGGGCGGCCGGTCGGCGGCGAGCCGGGTGGAGCCGGCGATGTCGACGAAGAGCACCGCGACCTCGCGGGTCTCGCCGCCGAGGTCGATGCCGCGCTCGAGCGCGACGCGCGCCACGTCCTCGCCGACCTGCCGGCCGAACAGGTCCTGCAGCCGGGCGTGCTCGCGCAGCCCCGCCGCCATGTGGTTGAACCCGGCCTGCAGCAGCCCGACCTCGGTCGCGTCGTAGACGGGCACCTCCACGTCCAGGTCGCCGCGCTCGACCCGGGCCAGGCCGAGCCGCACCGACTCGACCGGGTCGGCGATCGCGCGCGCCGCGCCGTAGGTGACGGCGAGGCCGATGACCAGCGCGGTGCCGCCGAGCGCGAGGACCGCCAGCGCGAAGTCCCGCACGGTGATCCTCGCGATGACGAACGAGCCGACCGCGAGGGTGATCAGCCCGAGGATCGGCACCGCCGTGCCGAGCCCCCACGCCAGCACCGAGCGCGCCACCACGCCGGGCAGCCCGGTGCGGCGCGGCATCCGGCTGTGCAGCGCCGTCGTCACCGCGCGCCGCAGCAGCCGCTCGGTCAGCAGGTAGACGATGGTGCAGGTGGTCAGGCCGCCGAGCAGGCTGGTGAGGCCCAGCTTGACGGCCAGCAGCGTGGAGAACGGCGCGTTGATCACCACCCAGCCGACCGTGCCGATCCCCCACAGCGTCAGGTGCAGCGCCATCAGCCGCAGCGGCCCGTACAGCAGCAGCGACCGCTCGTGCCGGTCCGGCTCGTCGTGCCGCTCCACCAGCCGCCGGACGCGCCGGAAGAACCGCTCGCCGAGGACGAGCCCCACGGGCAGGGCCGCGATGACGTAGGCCGTGAACACCGCGACGTTGATCGTCTGCAGCCGGTCGGAGACCCGCCCCACCGGGTCGGGCACCACGACGGCGAACGCCAGCACGACCAGCGCGCCGCCGAGGTTCGCCAGGCCCGTCGCGATCGGCACCAGGATCCTCGCGCGGCGGGCGACGGCGGCGCGGGAGTCGCCGGGCCGGCCGTCGATCAGCCGCCACAGGGGGCCGAGCAGGGTGCGCCCGGCCCACGGCGCGGGTCCGGGCGGTTCGGTCTCCATGAGCGTGCAGGGTATCCGCTGGCGGGCACCTCACCCTCCGTCCCGCCGGCGTCACCCCGGGGACGCCCTGCCCGGTCTCCGGCGGAAGGTTGACCGGTCGGTCAATCAGGAATCACTGAAGTGGACAAAGAGGTCCAAAGGTGATCGTCCCGGAGGAGGACGGATGGACAGGTTCGCATGGCAGGACGGGGTGGCCTTCGTGGCCGGCCTCGTCGTCCTGGTGGCCCCCGAGCTGTGGGGCGACAACGCGGGCGAGCAGCCGCTGATGGTGCTCGGCGCGCTGCTGATGACGGCCGGCCTGTGGGCGCTGCTCGGCGGCCAGGGCGTCCCGTCGTGGGCGGCGACCGCGTTCGCGCTGCTGATCTTCGTGGCGCCGTGGGCGTTCGGCTTCACGGGCGCGCACGCCTCCGCGTGGACGGCATGGATCGCCGGCGGCGTGGCGGCTATCGTCGGGCTGTGGGGAGCCACCCAGGCGCACGGCGGCAGGCCCGCCGCGGCCTGATCGAGATCCCGCGACGGCCTCGGGCGCACCGCGCTCCGGGGCCGCACGGGCCTGCCGGGGGGCGGTGCCGATGGGCGTGCGGCGGACGGGCGCGGCGGACTCGCGCACGCGCATCCTCGACGCGGCGGAGGCGCTGTTCGCCGACCGCGGCTACGAGGCCAGCTCGACGGCGCGCATCGCGGGCCGCGCCCAGGTGCCGAAGGGCCTGGTCTTCCACTACTTCCCGCAGAAGATCGACGTGCTCGTCGCGCTGGTCGACGAGCGGACCTTCGTGGAGGACCCGCCGGACGAGCCCGCCGAGGCCGTCCCGGGCGACCCTGCCGGGACCTTGTCGCGGCTGGCCGGACGGCTGCCGCTGCGCGCCTCGCCCGCGATGCGCCGCATCCTGTTCCGCGAGGCCGACACGCACCGGTCCGTCCGCGACCGGCTGGGCCACCTCAACCGGGCGCTGTTCCTGCGCGCCCGCCGCGCGCTGGAGATCGCGCTGCCGGGCGCCCGCGGCGACCAGGCCCGGCTGGAGGCCGCCGCCGCCACCTTCGCGGCCGTGCTGATCTACCAGGAGAACCTCGCCGGCCTCACCGGCCAGCACCTCGACCCCGACGCGGTCGCCGACCTGATCACGCGCGCCTTCTAGAGGGGCCTCAGGGGCTCCAGGAGGCGGTGGGGGGTGCGGAGGAGGCGGCTGACGGGGTCGTCGCGGTGGCGGCCGCCGGGGCCGACGTGGATCTCGATGTCCTCCAGCGGGACACCGCGGCCGCAGGCGGGGCAGACGCCGTCGGTGCCGACGCGGCCGCCGCAGTCCGCGTGGAGGAACAGCCGGCACGGTTCCGCGGACAGGTGCTCCTCGCCCCAGCGGGCGAGCGTGTGCACGACGGGCCACAGCTCCTTGCCCATGTCCGTCAGCACGTAGTCGTGGCCGTCCTTGGCCAGCACGCCGGCCTCGACGAGCGACTGGAGGCGCGCGGACAGCACGGCGCGCGGGACGTCCAGGTGGGCGAGGAAGTCGCTGAACCGGCGGACGCCGTAGAAGGCGTCCCGGACGATCAGCAGCGTCCACCGCTCGCCGACGACCTCCAGCGCGCGGGCCAGGGAGCAGTCCTGGGCCGCGTAGTCCTTGCCGAGTGCCATGGCCCCACAGTACCGCCCTGGCGGTTCATTGAACGAACCGGTCGTGCTACCGTCTCCCCATTGAGTTCATTGACTGAACCGTTGGGGGCTCCCATGACGACTCTGGCGACACCGCGCGCGGGGCGGCACGCGGCGGGAACCGCCGCCGCACTCGCGCTGCCCGCCGCCGCGACGCTGCTGGCGCTGATGAACTACACCGCGCCGATGGCCACGCTCACTGAGACGGCGCACGGCCTGGGGGCCGGTCCGACGGGCCGGATCTGGCTGATGTCGTCGATCAGCCTCGGGCTGGCGGCGGCGCTGCTGGCGACCGGGAGCCTCGCCGACGACCACGGCCGGCGGCGCGTGTTCGCCATCGGCGCCGCCGCGCTCGCCGCGTCCAGCGTCGCCTGCGCCGTCGCGCCGGGCACCGGCCTGTTCGTCGCGGGACGGATCGTGCAGGGCGTGGCGAGCGCCGCGCTGCTGGCGACGGGCCTCGGGATCATCGCGGCCGCGTTCCCGCCCGGCCCGCGCCGCGCCCACGCCACCGGGGTGTGGGGCGCGATGCTCGGCCTCGGCATCGCGCTCGGGCCCATCGCGTCGGCCGAGCTGACCTCGGCGGCCGGCTGGCGGGCGTGGTACTGGGTCGCCGCCGTCGCGTCGGCGGTGCTCGGCGCGGTCGCGGTCCGGACGCTCGGGGAGTCGCGGTCCGAGCGGCCGCGCGGCCTCGACCTGCCGGGACTGGTCACGATGAGCCTGGGCGTGGCGGCGCTGGTCGCCGCGATCACGTGGGGACGGGCCGGCTGGACGCGTCCGGGCGTGCTGGCGCTGCTCGGCGCGGCGGCCGTGCTGCTGGCCGCGTTCACCGCGGTGGAGGCGCGGCGCACCGAGCCGATGCTGGACCTCGGCCTGTTCCGGCGTCCCGCGTTCCTGCTGTCGGTGTCCGGCGCGCTGGTCACCGGCCTCGCCGTCATCGGGATCATGAGCTACCTGGCGACCGTGATGACGCTGGTGCTGGGCCTGTCGCCGGTGGTGTCGGCGCTGGTGCTGGCGATCTGGTCCGGGCTGTCGTTCGTCGCCGCGCTGCAGGCCCGCAGGCTCCCGGCACGGCTGCCCGCGGGGCGGCTGCTCGGCGCGGGGCTGGCGCTCAGCGCGGCCGGCGAGTTCGCGATGCTCGGGCTCGCCCCCGACTCGCACTGGTGGCGGCTCGTCCCCGGCCTGGTCGTGTCGGGGGTCGGCAGCGGGCTGGCGAACGCGATGCTCGCGCGGCTGGCCGTGGAGAGCGTGCCCGCCGACCGGGCGAGCATGGGCTCGGGCGCGAACAACACCGCCCGCTACGTCGGCGCGTCCATCGGCGTCGCGGTCGTCGGCGCGATCGCGACCGGGTCCGGGGACGGGCCGTCCGCGCTCGCGCACGGCACCGACGTCGCGATGCTGGTCTCCGCCGTCGTCGCGCTCGCCGGCGCGGCCCTGGCCGCCGCCATCCGCGAGCGCTAGGCGAGCTCTTCGATGAAGGCGGCGAGCTGGGTGAGGTTGCGGCACTCGAACATCGGGACGAGGTCGCCGTAGCGGGACGCGGCGGAGTCGCCGGTGTCCCACAGCCGGCGCGACTCCGGGTTCAGCCAGTAGGCGTGCCGGGCCCGGTCGACCATCGACCGCAGGATCGGCAGCGACAGCTCGCCGTAGTTGGAGCGGGCGTCGCCGAGGATGAGCAGGGACGTCTTCGGCGTGATGGCGTCGCGGTACTTGTCGTCGAACACCTTGATGGCGTGGCCGTAGTTCGAGCGGCCGGTGATCCAGACGAGGTCGGCCTCGGCGGCCATGCGCGTCATCGCGTCGGTGACGTCCGCGCCCGGCGCGAAGTACTTGGTGATCTCGTCGGTCGCGTCGATGAACGCGAACGCGCGGACCTTGCTGAACTGCTCGCGCAGCGCGAACGTCAGCAGCAGCGTGAAGTGCGCGAACGCCGACACCGAGTCGCTGGCGTCGCACAAGACGACGAGCTCCGGCTTGTGCGGGCGGCGCGGCCGGTAGTGCGTCGTCAGCGGCACTCCCCCGCTGCCCAGCGACGCCCGGACCGTCCGCCGGAAGTCGAGGCGGCCGCGCTTGCCGTGCCGCTGCTTCTGGACGAGCTTGGACGCGAGCTTGCGCGCCAGCGGGTACACCTCGCGGCGCAGCGCGGCGAGGTCGGCGCGGTTCGCGCTGGAGAAGTCGAGGCGCTCCAGCGGCGGCCGGACGGCGAGGCGCGCGGTCCGCTCGACGCCGGTGTCCTCGGCGATGCGGCGGCGCACCTCGCTCGCGACGAGGTCCTCGAACCGGGCGATCCGGTCGCGGAACGTGCGGCGCGCGACGCGCTCGGCCATCCCGCCGCGCTCCTGCCCGTTCAGCACCGCGTTGAGCAGCCCGGCCATCAGCGTCTCGGGCGACAGCGCGCGCAGCACACCGGACGAGAACCACGACTCCTGGCCGGGCGTCCGCCCGTACTCGGCGACGGCCGTCCGCGCGAACTGCCGCAGCGCCGCGTCGTCGCCGGACAGGAACAGCTCCATCAGCTCCTCGCGGCGGCGCTGCACCTCCGGGTCGAGGGCGGGCGGGACGGGGTTGCCGTCCGCGCCGAGCGTCCGGACCGGGCGGTCGTCGTCCTTCACCGCCCCGGCGCCGTCCCCGACCGCCGCCGGGAACCACAGGTCGAACAGCGTGTCGAAGGTCGGACGGTGCTGGGGCCGCTTCACCACCGTCGCCGCGTACGCGGCGCGCAGCGCGCCCCGGTCGAGCAGGTCGACGGCCTGCATCGCGCGGACCGCGTCCAGGCCCTCGGCGACCGACACCGGCAGCCCGGCCTCCCGCAGCGCGGCGACGAACCCGGTGTGCCGGTCGACGAGCGAGGCCATCCGATCAGCCCCTCAGGCCCAGTTCCTTGGCGGCGCGCTCCTGGTCGGAGGCGTGCTTGAGGACGACGCCGAGGGTGCGGGCGACGGCCGCCTCGTCCAGTTCGTCCAGGCCGAGCGCGAGCAGCGTGCGCGCCCAGTCGACGGTCTCGGCGATCGACGGCGCCTTCTTGACCTCCAGCGCGCGCAGCGTCCCGACCGTCCGGACGAGCTGCTCGGCCAGCTCCGCCTCGATGCCGGGCACCTGCGCGAGGACGATGTCACGTTCCCGTTCGGCCGCCGGGTAGTCCAGGTGCAGGTAGAGGCAGCGGCGCTTGAGCGCCTCCGACAGCTCCCGCGCCGCGTTCGAGGTGATCAGCACGAACGGGCGGCGGACCGCGCTGACCGTGCCGAGCTCGGGGATGGTGACCTGGAAGTCCGACAGGACCTCCAGCAGCATGCCCTCGACCTCGACGTCGGCCTTGTCCGCCTCGTCGATCAGCAGGACGGTCGGCTCCGCGCGCCGGATCGCCGCGAGCAGCGGCCGCTCCAGCAGGAACTCCTCGGAGAAGATGTCGTCGTGGGTCTCCTGCCAGGCGCGGTCCGCCGGGGCGGCCTGGATGGCGAGGAGCTGCTTCTTGTAGTTGAACTCGTAGAGCGCGCGCGCCTCGTCCAGGCCCTCGTAGCACTGCAGCCGGATCAGCTCCGCACGGGTGGCCGCCGCGACGGCCTTGGCCAGCTCCGTCTTGCCGACCCCGGCGGGGCCCTCGACGAGCAGCGGCTTGCCGAGCGCCTGCGCGAGGAACACGGTGGTGGCGATCGCCTCGTCGGCGAGGTAGCGGACGCCGGCCAGCCTGCGCTCGACGTCGGCGGGCGAGGCGAACGCGCCGTCGCTCCCGGCGCCCGCGCCGCTCGCTGCGTCCCCGGCGTTCTGGCTGGTCACGGTCATCCCTTGCCCTTGCCCTTGTGTGCGACTGCCTTGGTGTACGTCTGGTTCGTCCCCGCGAACACCAGCTTGGTGTTCTTCTCCGACAGCGTCACGCCCCAGTAGGACGCGGTCTTCGGGTCGCCGCCCTGCCAGGAGAAGCGGTACTTGCCGCCGCCCTCGGGGATCGCCGTCCCGCTCCAGAGCTTCTGCCCGCCCCTGACCCACACGCCGGAGCCGTCCGCCGTGAACTGGAAGTAGTCCTTGGCGGTGCCGACCCAGCGGCCGACGAGCGGCTTGACGTCCGCGGGCTTGATCGCTGGGATCGGCCCGAGCGGGGCGGTCGACGCGCCGGAGGACGCGCTCTCTCCCGCGCCGTCCGCCTTCTCCCCGCCGCATCCGGCCAGGGCGAGCACGGCGGAGACCGCGCAGGCGGCCAGGACGGTCGAGCGGACCCGCACGGTCACGGAAACCTCCGGCGATTCTCGGACGAAGCGGCAGTTTACCGGCGCGGGGCGCCCTGCCCGCGCTCATCCCTGCGGGGTACGCCCCGGTTGGCACCGGGGGGTGAGGCGGCACCGACCCCTGCCCGCCTATAACCGAACCATGACGACCCGACGACTGCCTCGCGAGGACCTCGCCGCGGCGCTGGCGGCCCGGCGCGAGCTGGGCCCCGACTACGACGCGGCCTTCATCGAGACGGTCGTGGACCGCATCGAGGAGGCCCTCGACGCGCGTCCCGCCGCCCCCGCCCCGGCCCCGCGCGGCCGCCCCCGAGCGCCCCGCGTGTCCGGGGACGGCGACCACAGCCTGCTGCTGGCGGTGCTGTCCATGGTCGCCGCCATCCCGCTCAGCGCCATCGCGGTCGTCAACGCCGGGGGCGTCGGCCTCTTCCTGGCCTGGTCGGCGATCGTCCTGATCAACGTCGCCTACAACTTCCGGCCGCGCTAGCCCAGGGGGACGACCCCCTAGGCCGGCGCGCCCGTTACTTGCCGGGCTCGGGGTCGCGGGGGAGGCCGAGGAGCCGCTCGCCGATGATGTTCAGCTGCACCTCGGTGGTGCCGCCGTAGATCGTCATCGCGCGGCTGAACAGCATGGCCCGGGCGATGATCCCGCTCTCCGCCATCGGCGTCTCGGTGGCCGCCGCCTCGCCCTGCGCCGCCCAGCAGTAGTCGGCGACGTCCTGGTTGAACTGCACGCCGAGCAGCTTGCGGACGCTGGCCTCGGCGCCCGGCTCCACGCCGTTGAGCTGCTTCAGCGTGGTCCGCAGCCCCAGCAGGTCGATCGACTGGCCCTGCGCGACCAGCTTGCCGACCTCGGCGGCCGCGACCGCGTCCAGCGTCCGGCCCTTGAAGAAGTTCAGCAGCTCGGGCACGCCCATGCCGAGGCCGCCGCCGGTCGACAGCGACACCCGCTCGTTGGACAGGGTGTTGCGGGCGACCTGCCAGCCCTGGTTCACCTCGCCGACCACGCAGTCGTCCGGGACGAACACGCCGTCCAGGAACACCTCGTTGAACAGCGCGTCACCGGTCAGCTCCCGCAGCGGACGGACGTCCACGCCCGGCGACTTCATGTCGACCAGGAAGTAGGTGATGCCGTCGTGCTTGGGCGCGTCGGGGTTCGTGCGAGCGATGCAGAAGCCCCACTGGGCGTGCTGCGCCACCGACGTCCAGATCTTCTGGCCGGTCAGCTTCCAGCCGCCCTCGACGCGCTCGGCCTTCATCGACAGCGACGCCAGGTCCGAGCCGGCGCCCGGCTCGGAGAACAGCTGGCACCACACCATCTGGCCGCGCAGCGTCGGCCGCAGGAACCGCTCCTTCTGCTCCTCGGACCCGTAGCGGACCAGCGACGGCACCAGCCACGCGCCGATCACCAGGTTCGGCGCCTTGACCTTGGCGGCCTTCAGCTCCTGCTGGATGATGATCTGCTCGACCGGGCCCGCGCCGCGGCCCCACGGCTTCGGGAAGTGCGGGACCGTCCAGCCCTCGTCGCCCATCTTGACCTTGAGGGCGTCCTTGTCCTCGATCGCGGCGAGCTCGGCGACTTCGGCGCGGATCCGCTCGCGGAGCGGCTGCGCGCCCTCGTCCAGCTCCAGCTCGACCTCGCGGCGGCCGCCGTCCAGCGCGAGCGCCGCGACCTTGGCGGCCCAGTCCTTGGCCGGGCCGAGCAGCGCCCGCAGCGTCAGCGCGCGGCGCAGGTAGATGTGCGCGTCGTGCTCCCAGGTGAACCCGATGCCGCCGAGCATCTGGATCGCGTCCCGGGCGGTCTGCACGCCGGCGTCCGCCGCGATCACCGCGGCGACGGCGGCGGCGAACCCGGCCTCCTCGGTGCCCTCGTCCAGCGCGCGCGCCGCGTCCCACGCGGCGGCGCGGGCCTGCTCCAGCGCGATCAGCGCGCGGGCGGCCTTGTGCTTGACGCCCTGGAACTGCCCGATCGGACGGCCGAACTGCTCGCGCACCTTGGCGTACTCGGCGGCGGTGTTCACCAGCCAGCCCGCCAGGCCGGCGGCCTCCGCGCCGAACAGCGTCGCCGCCAGGTCGCGGACGCGGCCGGTCGTCACCCCGTCCAGCACCCGGTCGGCCGCCACCGTCACGCCGTCGGCCTCGACGGCGGCGACGCGGCGGACCTTGTCCAGGCTCGCCACCGCGGTCACCTTCAGGTCGGCGGCGTCGACCGCGACCCACTGCTCCTCGTCCCCGGCCGTCACCGGCAGGACGACCACGTCGGCGAGCAGCGCGCCCAGCACCGTCGCCGACGAGCCCGACACCACCAGCGCGCCGCCCTGCCGGGTGCCGGTCAGGCTCCCCGACAGCGCGACCGCGCCGGTCCTGGACCCGTCCGCGAGCCCCGGCAGCAGCTCGGCGCGCAGCTTGGCGTTGCTGGACGCGTCGATCACCGAGCTCGCCAGCACCGTCGGCAGGAACGGGCCGGGCGCGGCGGCCCGGCCCAGCTCCTCCAGCACCACCGACAGCTCCAGCAGGCCGTAGCCCTGCCCGCCGTGCTCCTCGTCCAGATGCAGGCCCAGCAGGCCCTGCTCGGCCAGGGCCGGCCAGAACCCGGGCCGGGTCTCCTCGTCCGCGTCCAGCGCGGCGCGGACCGCCGTCGCCGGGATGTTGCGCTCGGCGAAACCGCGCACCGAATCGGCGAGCGCCTCGTGCTCCTCGGTCAGCCCGATGGCCATGTGTCGAACCCTCTCTCAGACCGCTTGTTGACAGCGATTCTAGAACAGGATTCTGGTCGCGTGGGGCAGTGATTCCGCTCTCACCGCTCGGAGCCCTCCGAGGCCCGCGCGTCCCCGCCCGCGATCCGCCCGGCGGGCTCGTCCCGCCCCTGGTCAGCGGCACCGCGGCCGCGGCCGCCGACGGTGAGGCTCGCGACGGTGGTGGCCGCCAGCGTGCCGGCGATCACCGCGAGCGACAGCCAGATCGGCACGTCCGGCGCCCAGCCGACACCGTACTCGTGCAGCGCGTGGAAGATCAGCTTGACCCCGATGAAGCCGAGGATGAACGCCAGCCCGTGCCCGAGGTAGACCAGCCGGTCCGTCAGCCCGCCCAGCAGGAAGTACAGCTGGACGAGGCCCATCAGCGCGAACGCGTTGGCGGTGAACACCAGGTACGGCTCGGTGGTCAGCCCGAAGATCGCCGGGATGGAGTCCAGCGCGAACAGCACGTCGGTGGAGCCGATCGCGATCATCACGATCATCAGCGGGGTGACCATGCGGCGGCCGCCGCGCCGGGTGAGGAACCGCGAGCCGTCGTAGTCGTCGGACGTCGGGATGACGCGCTTGGCCCAGCGCAGGACCGCGTTCTCCTTGAACTCGTCGTCGTCACCGCCGCGGACCAGCCCGTAGGCCGTCCAGAGCAGGAACGCGCCGAAGATGAAGAAGACCCAGGTGAAGGTGGAGATCGCGGCGGCGCCGACGGCGATGAACGCGCCGCGCAGCACCAGCGCGATGACGATGCCCGCCATCAGGACGGTGTGCTGGGCGTGCTTGGGCACCGCGAACCGCGTCAGGATCACCATGAACACGAAGAGGTTGTCGACGCTGAGGCTCTTCTCGGTGACGAACCCGCCGAAGTACTGCGCGGCGTGCTGCCCTCCGGAGAACAGCCAGACGCCGAGCCCGAACAGCACGGCGAGGCCGATGTAGACGGCCGACCAGAACGCGGCCCTGCGGGTGGTGAACTCCCGCGTGTCGTTGCGGTGGATGACCAGCAGGTCGGCGGCGATGACGGCGAGGATCCCGGCGAGCGTCAGGATCCACACCCAGGGTGCGACGGACAACGTGAAACCTCCGGCGGACGTGGTCGAGCGCCGGAGGTCTCTCCCGCCCCCGGAGCGAGGGCCGCGGGCCCCGGGCCGGTGCGGACCGGCCGTGCTGACGACACCCGCGCGCAGGGATACTCCCCTCCACTTGTCATGTTTGACGAGGCACGCCGTCCCGGGGTTCCAGGTTCGCGGAGAATTCTCGGCCTTCCCGCGAACCCGGCCCCCGAGCGCCGCATCTAAGGCGCGGCGCCGGCGGTTCAGCCGCGCGCGGCGCGCAGTTCCAGGTAGACGGCGGCGAGCTGGTCGACGGCGTCGGCCTCGTCCGGGAGTTCCGCGGCGCGCTGCGCGGCGGCGGCGCCGAGCCGCACCGCGAGCGCGGAGTCGTCCAGGATCCGGCCGACGGCGCGGCCGAGCGCGTCCGCGTCCCCGGGCGGGACCAGCAGCGCCGCCTCGCTCTCCGGCCCTTGGAGCAGCGCCCCGTTCCCGGCGGGCCGGTCGTCCGCGCCGACCATCCGGGGGATCCCGCCGACCCGCGTCGCGACCAGCGGCCGCCCGGCCCGCAGGATCTCCTGCACGATGAGCGGCTGCCCCTCCCACACGCTCGGCACCACCGCGACGTCCGCGGCGGTCAGCAGCGCGGGCACGTCGGCGCGGCGGCCGAGCAGCCGGACGGGCAGGTCCTCCGCCTCGATCCGGGCGCGCAGCTCGTCCTCGAGCGGGCCGTCGCCGGCGATCGCGACGAGCGGCGGCGGGGTCCGGCCGGTCCAGGCGCGGGAGGCGTCCAGCAGCGTCGGCAGGCCCTTCTGCTCGGCGAGCCGGCCGACGGTGAGGATCAGCGGCCGGTCCCCCACGCCCAGCTCGGCCCGCAGGTCGGCGCGGACGGCCGGGCCCGGATGCTCGCGCGGCGCGGGCGCCGGGACGAGCGCGTACCCCACCGAGCGGGCGCCGAGCGAGCGCATCCGCTCCTCCAGGTCCGGCGAGACGCCGAGGACGCGGCCCGCGCCGCGCGCGACGATCCGCTCCAGCGCCCCGTAGATCGCGGCGGTCCAGAGGTGTCGTAGTCGGCCCAGGTGCTGCGCGGCAGCTCGAACATCCGGCGCCGCTCGGCGAACGAGACCGCCGGGTCCGGGTCGGGGTCGAGGAAGATGTGCCGGTGGTCGAACGCGCAGACCAGCT
>NZ_WBMR01000147.1:10655-22971 GCF_008923365.1 Actinomadura montaniterrae | reverse complement strand
ACCGTGCATTAGCGTGGCCCATGAAGACCTCCGAGACGGGTGAAGACGGCTATCTCCACCGCACTCGGAGGTCTTCGCTTTGATCAACCACCAACCCGGCGTGTCACCAACCTCACGGCCGAGTACAACTAGCCGGGCCGCCGTAGGATCCGGCTCATGAGCGCGCGCGGGCATGCCGTCACGATCGTGAACGCGTGCCGGCGGGACGGGCGCGGGGGCAGCCCGACCGCCGTCCTGGACGACCGCCCCATGACCGACGCCGAGCGCCGCGCCGTTCCCGCGCTGATGGGGACCTCGCACGCCGTCTTCCTCTCCGGGGCGGACGATGGCCCCGCCGTCTCGGTGCGCTTCTTCACGGCCGAAGGCGAGTTGCCGGCCTGCGGTCACGGGACGGTCGCCGCCCTGGCCGTCCTCGCCGAACGTGCCGGAGACGACGACCATCACGCGGTCTTGCGCACGTCCCGGCGGAGTTTCACCGGCCACTGCGTAAGGGGAGCGGACCACTTCACGGCGGCCTTCGATCCCGGGCCCGTCGAACTGCGCGAGCCCACGGCACGCGAACGCGACCTCGTCGTCCGCGCACTGGGCATCGCGCCGGGAGCCCTCGGTTCGGGCCTGTCCGTCGCGTCGGTCGGACGGCCCCGGATGCTCGTCCCCGTCACCACCCGGTCCGCCCTGAGCACCCTCGCGCCCGACCAGCCCGGGCTCCGCGCCGCCTGCGACGAGCTCGGCCTCCTCGGCGCCTACGTCCACACCCCGCCGACCGCCGAGGGCCGCCTCGCCGCCCGCCTGTTCGCCCCGTCCATCGGCGTCCCCGAGGACATCGCGAACGCCAACAGCACCGCATGCCTCGCCGCGCACCTGGCCGGACGGGGCATCACCGGCATCAGCGTCGACATGGGCGACGCGCTCGGCGCCCCGTCCACCATCACCGCCACCGCTCGGCAGGCCACGCCGGGGCCGGCGGTTCGCGTCGGCGGCACCGCCACGATTGAACGCACCACCGTCCTGCCGCGGATGTGAGCAGTTCCCATATGGCGGCTGCCATCGGTCGGCCTTGAGCCGAATGTCGATTTCGCGGGGACGGCTTCTGGGCGGCGCGGGCCTCGCGGCGGCGGGCGCGCTGGTGGCGCTCGGGTGGGCGCGCAAACACCGGGTGGTCGTCACGGTCGACGCGTCGAGCATGCTGCCCACGCTGCGTGGCGGCGACCGCGTGCTGGCGCGGCGCCGGCCGCTCGACCGGGTGCGGTGCGGGGACGTCGTGGTCCTCGAACCGCGCCGTCTGAACATCGCGCCCGCGCCGCGTCAAGATCCGGCGGCATGGCAGAAGGCACCAACGCCCAGCGGACCTCGACGCCCGGAGCGGGCGTCCCGCCGCCGGACGCGCTGCCAGGCAGAGCGCTGTGCTGCGGCAACCCGCCGGACGCGCCGCCGGGTGCGTCGCCCGCCCGTGCGAGCCGCCGCAGCGCTTCGACGGCACCGCCCCGCACGTCCGCGAGCGGGCTCGTGGCCGCCGACAGCAGGTCCGGTGGCCGGCTCGCCGGGCGCGGGCCGCGAGGGCTGCGGGCGATGACCAGATCGCCTTGCACGTCCAGGTACTTGGTCGGGTTCTGGTGCGGCGGGTTCGGCCGGTCCAGCCGCGGGCCGTCGTGGCGAAGAGGAGCCGGCCGCTTTCGTCCTTCCATCCGTGGCATGAGAAATGGACGAGAAGGACGTCGGTGGGGCGCGCGTCGGCGAAATGGTCTTCCAATGCGCCTATGATCTCGTGCGCCGGGCCGTTGGCCATCGTGGCGACCGCGAAGTCGCCGACGGCCGGGTCGGAAAGGACGGCGGAAAGGCCCGCCGCGTCCTGTGCGGGCGACCGGAGGCCGTGCAGTTTCGGGTCGGTGTACCGGTCGGCGATGATCAGGAGTGCTCGCCCGGGGCCGGTGCCGCGGTCGCTCGTCAGCCATTCGATATGGTCCGGCCCTCGCGCGCGGCGAGCCAGGTGAACACCCCTTTGACGAAGGCGGCGGTCACCGAGCTCGACGCGAGGACGGCCGTGATTGTGCCGGTCGCGGCCGCGGCGCCCGACTTCGCGCCCGGCGGGGGAGCCGCTTCGAGCGGCAGCAGCGGCACGCCTCTCTCGCCGAGTTCCCGGCAAAGCCGGCGGCATATCTCATCGGTCCGGGCGGCGTCGGCGTATTGCGCGACTATTTCCGTGATCGCGATTCCGGGCATCGTCCCCGTCTCATCGTTCCTTCTTCGGACGCGGTCGCATTCCGGGTTATTTGGACATTGAGGTGGTTTCGGCTAGAGTGTCCCGGTGACGAACCTACGGAAGCAGATAATCGCCGAGCTCGGCGTCAAGGCGTCCATTGTTCCCGCCGACGAGATCCGGGCGCGGGTCGACTTCCTCAAGGACTACCTGCGGTCGACCGCGGCCACGGGGTACGTGCTCGGGATCAGCGGCGGGCAGGACAGCACGCTCGCCGGGCGGCTGTGCCAGCTCGCCGCCGAGGAGCTGCGCGCCGAGGGGCGCGAGGCCACGTTCGTCGCGGTCCGGCTGCCGTACGGCGTGCAGGCCGACGAGCACGACGCGCAGGTCGCGCTGGAGTTCATCCGGCCCGACCGGTCGATCGCGGTGAACGTCAAGCCGAGCGCGGACGCCGTCGCCGGCGAGGCGGCGGAGGGGCTGCGGGAGCTGCTGGACGGCGAGCCGCGGCTGCGGGACTTCGTGCGCGGCAACATCAAGGCCCGCGAGCGGATGGTGATCCAGTACGCCATCGCCGGGCAGCTCGGGCTGATCGTCGTCGGCACCGACCACGCCGCCGAGGCGGTCACCGGGTTCTTCACCAAGTACGGCGACGGCGGCGTCGACGTCACCCCGCTGACCGGCCTGACGAAGCGGCAGGGCGCGGCGCTGCTGCGGGAGCTGGGCGCGCCGCCGAGCGTTTCGGAGAAGGTGCCGACCGCCGACCTGGAGGACGACCGGCCCGCGCTGCCCGACGAGGAGGCGCTCGGCCTGAAGTACAGCGAGATCGACGGCTACCTGGAAGGCGCCGACGTCGCCCCGGAGGTGGCCGCGAAGGTGGAGTCGGTCTACCTCGCGACCCGGCACAAGCGGACCGTCCCGGTCACCCCGCTCGACGACTGGTGGCGCTGAGCCGTTCTCGGCCGGACCGTGCTCAGCGGGTGGGGGCGGTGATGAGGAACGACACCGCTCCCTGGTCGTCGAGGCGGACGTCGAGGACCTTGTCGTGCAGGTACGCGGCGGCCGCGGAGTCCAGGAACAGGCGGGCGCCCTCCGCCTCGACGACCTCGTCGGTGGACGCGGGGCGCTCCGCCGGCGTCACGGCGAGGAGGGAGGCGGCGTCGTCGAGCGGCGCGATCCGCATGCCGGCGCCGCCGGGCAGGTCCGGCCGGGACGACAGATCGCGGATCGCGCTGGCGGCCGTTCCCGTGACGATGAGCACAACGAACTCCTGAGCCTCGCTTGAACCAACCGGTGGTCATGACAGCCGCATTTTGTCTACCCCGGGGTCTCCGCACCGAATCCGTGACGCGCGCCACGGGTAAGGGAAGGTCCTGACCAGCGAATTTCCCGGGGGGACGATGAGCGAGCCGACGGCGGACGGCGGTGTCGGGGACGAGGAGCCGGAGAGCTCCCGCGCGGAGGAGGGGGAGGACGAGCCCCGGCGCCGGAGACGCCCGGACGAGGCCGAGGGGTTCTCGCCGACCTCCCCCGAGGGGCGCGGCGGCCGGCTCGAGGACCTCAGCCCCGACGACTTCGAATAGCGCCCGGCGGGCACCGCCGCGTCGGCGCCGCCGGTGATTCCGGCCATTTCGCCGGCGCTCCGTGAATTCAACGCGAAAAGGAGCGGACGTGTCGTCCTACGACTACGCGCGCGCCATTCAGGACGTCATCGAGGAATCCGCCGGCCCGCGGGCCGCCGACGTGGACCGCGGCGGGGCCTTTCCCCGCGCGAACATCGACGCGCTCGCGGACGCCGGCCTGCTCGGCCTCGTCAGCGCCGAGGACGCGGGCGGGCGGGGCGCGGGGCTCGGCGCCGCCGCGCACGTCGTCGAGCGGCTCGCGGGCGCCTGCGGGTCCACGGCGATGGTGCTGCTCATGCACTACGCCGCCACGGCGCTGATCGAGGCGCACGGGCCGAAGGACGTCCGGGAGGCGATCGCCGGGGACGCGCACCTGAGCACGCTCGCGTTCTCCGAGGCGGGATCGCGCAGCCACTTCTGGGCGCCGCTCGGCACGGCCGCGCCCGCCGCCGACGGGCGGGTGCTGCTCGACGCGGACAAGAGCTGGGTCACGTCGGCGGGCGAGGCCGACAGCTACGTCTGGTCGAGCCGCCCCCTCGCGGCGGACGGCCCGATGACGCTGTGGCTGGTGCCGCGGGACCGGGAGCGGCTGAGCGTCCGCGGCCCGTTCGACGGCCTCGGGCTGCGCGGCAACGCGTCCAGCCCGGTCAGCGCCGACGGCGTGCTCGTCGACCGGGAGGCCATGCTCGGGCCGGACGGGGAGGGCCTGGACCTCGCCCTCGGGACGGCGCTGCCGCACTTCCTGGTCCTCAGCGCGGCGTTCTCGCTCGGGCTGATGGAGGCGCTCACCGCCAAGGCCGCCGAGCACCTGACCCGGACGAGGCTGGAGCATCTCGGGCAGACCCTCGCCGACCAGCCGACGCAGCGCGCGCGGTTCGCGGAGCTGCGGATCCGCACCGACCAGGTCCGCGCCTTCCTGCGCGACGCGCTCGCCGCGCTCGCCGAAGGGCGCGCGGACGCGACGCTGCGCGTCCTGGAGGTGAAGGCCGTCGCGGCCGAGTCCGCCTCCGAGGTCGCGGACGCGACGATGCGGCTCTGCGGCGGCGCCGCGTTCCGCAAGGAGTTCGGCGTCGAGCGGCTCTTCCGCGACTCGCTCGCGGCGCGGGTGATGGCGCCGACCACGCAGGCGCTGCACGACTTCGTCGGCCGGGCGAGCCTCGGCATGCCGCTCTTCTAGGGGGTCCGGATGACGCTGGTGATGGGCGCCGTCGCCTACGACCCCAAGGTCGTGACGATCTGGGCCGGGTTCCGTGCCTGGTTCGCCCGGCAGGGCTTCGACTTCGACTTCGTCCTCTACTCCCACTACGAGCGGCAGGTCGACGACCTGGCCGCCGGCCGCATCGACGCCGCGTGGAACTCGCCGCTGGCGTGGATCCGCGCCCGGCGCCTGGCCGGCGGGCGGGTCGCGCCGCTCGTCATGCGGGACACCGACCGGGACCTGACCTCGGTGGTCGTCGTCCGGGAGGACTCCCCGTACAAGGACGTCGCCGACCTCAAGGGCGAGACGGTCGGGACCGGCGCGATCGACTCGCCGCAGGCCACGCTGATCCCGTCCGCGCTGCTGCGCGAGCGCGGGCTCCGGCTGGGGGAGGAGGTCGCGGTCCGGCGCTTCGACGTCGGCGTCGGGCTGCACGGCGACCACATCGGCGGCGAGCGCGACGCCGCCCGCGCGATGATGTCCGGCGACGTCGCCGCGGCGTGCCTGATCGACGCCAATCACCTGCTGTTCGTCCGCGAGGGCACGCTGCCGGCGGGCGGCACGCGGGTGATCGGCCGGACGCGTCCCTACGACCACTGCACCATGACCGCCGCCGCAGCCACCCCCGAGACGGACCGGTTCCGGGACCTGCTGCTGTCGATGGACGCGGCCGACCCGGACGTCCGCGCGCTGTTCGACCTCGAAGGGCTCACCGCCTGGCGTCCCGCCCGGACGAGCGGCTACGCGCTCCTCGAGCAGGCCGTGGACGACGAGGGGTTCTACGACCCGGCCGGCGCGATCACCGCACCGGGCTACCGGCCTTGACCGACCCCGTCCTCGACCTCGAAGACCTGGGCTTCGAGACCGGCGCGCACCTGCTCGTGCAGCGGGCGCTCCGCGAACTGCCGCCGGGCGCCCGGCTCGGCGTCCGGGGCCGCGACCCGCTGCTCGACCCGCACTTGCGCGCATGGTGCCGGCCGCGCGGCCACACCGTAGTCCCGGCCGACGAGCCCGTGCTCGCGTGGGTCGTCCCGGGAGGCGCCGACCGCTGGGCGCGCGCCGAACGGGCGGGCTCCCCGGACGACGTCGTCGCGAAGGCCCCCGCCCACTGGGGCCTGGCCGCCCGCGGCGCGCTGGTCGAACCCGGCGGCCCGGAACCGGCGTTCGACCTCGCCGATCGCGACCTGCTCTGGACCGAGATCGCCCCCGCGCTCTACGCGCACGCCGCGTCCGCGCAGTGGGACCCGGCGACCGCTATCCCGTGGGACGCCGAGGTCGCCCTCCCGCCCGACATCGAGCGGGCCGTCGTCCAGATCATGACGTACCTGGTCGAGAACGAGCAGGCCGCGCTGGTCGTCCCGGCCCGGCTGCTCGCCCGCGTCCACCCGCACTTCCGCGAGGTCGCGCAGCTCCTCGCCGTCCAGGCCGCCGACGAGGCCCGGCACGTCGAGGTCTTCGCCCGCCGCGCGGCGCTCACCGGCGGGCCGCTCGGCACGTCCGCCGCCGGCGGCCGCGAGTCCCTCGCGACCCTGCTCACCGAACCCGACTTCTCCCTCGCGTCCTTCCTGCTGTCGGTGCTCGGCGAGGGCACCTTCCTCGCCCTGCTCGCCTTCCTCGACCGGCACGCCCCCGACCCGGTGACGCGGCAGGCCGTCCGCCTCGCCCGGCAGGACGAGGCGCGCCACGTCGCGTTCGGCGTCGCGCACCTGCGCCACCGCTCCGAGACCGATCCGCATCTGCGACCGCGGCTGCGCGCCGCGGTCGAGCGCCGCCACGACGCCCTCGCCACGTCCACCGGCCTCAACCAGGACGTCTTCGACGCGCTGATCCTCCTCGCCGCCGGCGGGTGGTCGCCGCAGGCGATCCGCCGCGGCCACGACGCGGTCCTCGCCCTGCGCCGCGAGATGGACGAGGGCCGCCGGCGCCGCCTCGCCCACTTGGGCTTCCCCGACGACGAGGCCGCCGCCCTGTCCGCCCTCCACACCCGCAACTTCATGTGACCCACCCGCACCCGAGCGCGACCGCGGCCCCGAGCGCTGCGGGTACGCCGCCGCCGGCATCCCCGTCAGGCGCCGGCGATGTTGATCAGGACGACCAGGGCGATCAGCAGGACGGGGACGAGGGCGCCGATGACGGCGATCGGGCGGGACATCAGCGGGGGACCCGGGTCGGCGGGGTGGCGGTGCGGGCTTCCGTCCGGCGGCGGCATCGGTGGCGCCAGGGAGGCGACCTTGCCGTGCCGGGTGAGGTTGATCAGGACGGTGACCGGCGTCGCGATGAAGGAGATGTAGCCCCACCAGCCGCCGATCAGGGTCTTGGCCGTCATGTCCCGGAACACCGCGAGGCCGCAGTCCCGGCAGAACGGGCCCTTGGTGTGCAGGAACGACATGATCAGGATCATGCCGCGGTGGCCGCGGAAGGTGGTCTCGGCCGCCGGGACGCAGCCGCAGAAACGGCATTGGGGCCCGTGGTGCGAGGGCTGCTGAGCACCGTACGGCATGGGCTGGGCGGGTGGCGCGCCGTACGGAGCCTGCTGCGGCGGCGGCCCGTACGGGGCCTGCTGCTGACCGGCGTAGGGCTGACCGGCGTAGGGCTGGCCGGTGTGTGGCTGTCCGGCGTAGGGCGCCTGCTGGGGAGCGCCATAGCCGGGTCCGCCGTGTCCGTACGGCGTCGGGTTCGATGGTGGCTGCACAGCCGCCGCCTCCGCTCTTCAGGGGGATCGGCTGATCTTGCCATGGGAGCGGCGTCCGGGACGGTGATTCGGGTGCGGCGGCCGATCGCGGCCCTGGGTCAGGAGAGGGCGCGCCAGGTGTCGGTGAGGGTGCGGCGGAACTCGCCGACCTGCCGCGCGGGCAGTTCGCGGATCATCCGCTCCTCGAGTTCGCCGACGGGCCCGGCGAGATCGTCCAGCAGCGCGCGTCCGGAATCGGTGAGCAGGATGAGCAGCTCGCGGCGGTTGGCGGGGTTGCGCTCGCGGCGGACGAGGCCGCGCGTCTCCAGGGCGCGGACCATGTCGGCCATCGACTGCGCGGTGACGAACGAGTCGCGGGCCAGCTGGGCGGCCGACAGGCCGTCGTGCCGCTCCAGGACGGTGAGCGCCGTGTACTGCAGCGCCGTGATGCCGGCCGGCTTGACCAGCTCCTCCAGCCGGGACCGGACGAGCAGCTCCAGCCGCTTGACCAGGTAGAGCAACGACGGCGGCGCCTTGCCGTCGGCCTGCGGCGGCGGGCTGTCGGTCATCGGCTCTCCCCGTTCGCGGTGCACGCGTCCAGGGTAGGGCATTGACAGGAAACCTGTTGAATGTGAACACTTGCCATCAACAGGATTCCTGTCGATTGTGGGGAGCTATGGAACTGGACGGGAAGGTCGTCGTCGTCACCGGGAGCGGGCGCGGCCTCGGCCTCGCCTACGCCGAGGCCCTGGCGGCCGCCGGCGCGTCGGTGGTGGTCAACGACGTGGACCGGGACGCGGTCGACGCGGCGGTCGGCAAGATCACCGCGGCGGGCGGCAGCGCGACCGGGGTCGTCGCGGCGGTCGGCGGCACCGAGACCGCCGACGAGCTGGTCGGCACGGCCGTCCGGGAGTTCGGCCGGCTCGACGTGATGGTCACCAACGCGGGCATCCTGCGCGACCGGGTGCTGTGGAAGATGACCGACGAGGACTTCGACGACGTCATCCGCGTCCACCTGCGCGGGACCTTCACCTGCGCGCGCGCCGCGGCGGCGCGGATGCGCGAGCAGGGGACCGGCGGGCGGATCATCCTGATCTCGTCCCCGGCCGGCCAGCGCGGCAACTTCGGCCAGACCAACTACGCGGCGGCCAAGGCCGGCATCGCGGCGATGGCCCGGACGTGGGCGATGGAACTGGCCAGGGCGGGTATCACCGTGAACGCGGTCGTGCCGGTCGCGGCGACCGAGATGACCAAGACGATCCCCGCGTTCGGCCCGGTCATCGAGGAGTCCGAGCGCACGGGCGAGCCGCTGCCGGACTGGCTGCGCAAGGACGAGGGCCTCGGCACCGTCGAGGACGTCACCGGCCTGATCACCTTCCTGGCCTCGGACGCGTCCAAGGACGTGACCGGGCAGGCGATCGGGATCGGCGGCGACCGGCTGGCGCTGTGGGCGCACCCGAAGGAGAAGGCGGTCGCGTTCGCCGACGGCGGCTGGAGCGCCGAGGCGATCGCCGAGCAATGGAGCACGGGCGTGGGCGCCGAGCCGGAGACCTACGGCATGCCCGCGCCGAAGGCACCGGAGGGCTGACATGGCCGACCTCATGATCGACGTCGACGCGCTGACCGCCATCGACGTGCACACGCACGCCGAGATCAGCAAGGACGGGCACGGCTCGCTGAGCCCGGAGCTGTTCGGCGCGTCCGAGGAGTACTTCAAGGCGCACGGGCACCGGCAGCCGACCATCGAGGAGATGGCCGCGTACTACCGCGAGCGGAGCATGGCTGCGGTCGTGTTCACCGTGGACGCCGAGCACGCCACCGGGTGGCCGCGCATCTCCAACGAGGAGGTCGCCGAGAGCTGCGCCGAGCACCCGGACGTCCTCATCCCGTTCGCCAGCGTCGACCCGCACAAGGGGAAGGCGGGCGTGCGGGAGGCGCGGCGGCTCGTCGAGCAGTACGGGGTGCGCGGGTTCAAGTTCCACCCGAGCATCCAGGGCTTCGCCCCCAACGACCCGCTCGCGTACCCGCTGTACGAGGCGATCGAGGAGCTGGGCGTCCCGGCGCTGTTCCACACCGGGCAGACCGGCATCGGCGCGGGCGTCCCGGGCGGCGGCGGCATCCGGCTGAAGTACTCCAACCCGATGCTCGTGGACGACGTCGCGGTGGACTTCCCCGAACTGCGGATCATCCTGGCGCACCCGTCCTTCCCCTGGCAGGACGAGGCGCTCGCCGTCGCCAACCACAAGCCGTACGTGTACATCGACCTGTCGGGATGGTCGCCGAAGTACTTCCCGCCGCAGCTCGTCCGGTACGCCAACAGCCTGCTCAAGGACAAGGTGCTGTTCGGCTCGGACTACCCCGTCATCACCCCGGACCGCTGGCTCGCCGACTTCGGGAAGCTGGAGATCAAGCCCGAGGTCCGCCCGAAGATCCTCAAGGACAACGCCGCCCGCCTGCTCGGGCTCACCGGCAAGGAGAACGCATGATCACCGCCAACGGGCTCGCCGAGATCAAGGCCCTGGCCGGCCAGGACCTCGGCCACAGCGCATGGCTCGACATCACCCAGGAGCGGGTGAACACCTTCGCCGACGCCACCGACGACCACCAGTGGATCCACACCGACCCCGAGAAGGCCAAGGACGGCCCGTTCGGCGCCGCCATCGCGCACGGCTACCTGACGCTGTCGCTGGTCATCCCGCTGTTCAACGACCTGCTCGACATCCAGGGCACGAAGATGAGCATCAACTACGGGCTGGAGAAGGTCCGCTTCCCGAGTCCCGTCCGCGTCGGCGCGAAGATCCGGCTCGCCGGGAAGGTCGCCGAGGTGACCGACGTCCCGGGCGGCGGCGTGCAGATGGTCTGCGACTTCACCGTCGAGATCGACGGCGAGGCCAAGCCCGCCTGCGTCGCCCAGGCCGTCTACCGCCACTACGCCTGACCCGCCCGGCCCGGCGCCGGCCCGGACGGGCCCGCACGGCCGGCCATCCGCACACGCTGCTCAGCAAGAGGAGTGAAACACCGTGGTGAACGCAGGACTCGGGGGATGGCCGGCCAGGCGGGCCGTGATGTCGCCCGGCCGTACCGCCTTCGTCTTCCGGGACCGCCCGACGACGTACGGGGAGGTCCACGACCGGACGGCGCGGCTCGCCGCCCGGCTGCGCGCCGCCGGCGTCGGCAAGGGCGACCGGGTCGCCTACCTCGGGCCGAACCACCCCGCGTTCGTCGAGACGATGTTCGCCGCGCACGTGCTCGGCGCGATCTTCGTCCCGCTGAACTTCCGGCTCGCCGCGCCGGAGATCGACTACATGCTCGGCCACAGCGGCGCGTCCGTGCTCGTCTACGCCCCCGAATGCGCGGCGGTCGTCCGCGCGGCGGAGAAGGCGCCGGGCACCGTCGTCGCGGTCGGCGAGCCGGCCGCCGGCGAACTCGCCTACGAGGACTGGCTCGCGTCCGGCGACCCGTCCCCGATCGACACCGAGGTCTCGCTCGACGACGTGGCGTGCATCCTCTACACCTCCGGGACCACCGGACGTCCCAAGGGCGCGATGCTCACCCACGGGAACCTGGTGTGGAACTGCTACAACCTGCTCGTCGGCGTGGACGTCGCCGGCGACGAGGTGACGCTGGTCAGCGCGCCGCTGTTCCATGTGGCGGCGCTGAACCAGTGCCTGCTGCCCACGTTCCTCAAGGGCGGATGCTCGGTCATCATGCCGTCCTGGGACGTCGACGAATGCCTCGACCTCATCGAGCGGCACCGCGTCACCTGGATGTTCGGGGTCACGGCCATGTTCGCGGCGCTGTCGCAGTCGCCGCGCTGGGACGCCGCCGACCTGTCGTCGGTCCGCAGCCTGATGTCGGGCGGCGCGCCGGTGCCGCCGTCGCTCATCCACACCTACCAGGAACGCGGCCTCGTCTTCTGCCAGGGCTACGGCCTCACCGAGACGGCGCCCGGCGCGACGTTCCTCGAAGCGGCGGAGAGCGAGCGCAAGGCGGGGTCGGCGGGCGTGCCGGTGTTCTTCACCGGCGTCCGGTGCGTCCGGACCGACCTGACCGACACGGCGCCCGGCGAGCCCGGCGAGGTCATCATCAAGGGGCCGAACGTCACGCCGGGCTACTGGAACGCCCCCGACGCGACCCGGTCCGCGTTCACCGACGACGGCTGGTTCCGCTCCGGCGACCTCGCCCACGTCGACGCCGAGGGCTACTTCTACATCGTCGACCGCGTGAAGGACATGTTCATCTCCGGCGGCGAGAACGTCTACCCGGCGGAGGTGGAGGCCGCGATCTTCGAGCATCCGGCGGTCACCGAGGCCGCGGTGGTCGGCGTGCCCGACACCCGGTGGGGCGAGGTGGGCCGGGCGTTCGTCATCACCGCGCCCGGCGCGGCCCTCGACCTCGCCGAACTGCGGTCGTTCCTCGGCACCCGCCTGGCCAAGTACAAGATCCCCGTGTACCTGGACGTGGTCGACGAACTTCCCCGCACCGGCTCCAACAAGGTCCAGAAGGCCCGTCTCCGCGCCGTCCCGCTCTCGCCCCCCGCCTCCTGAGTCGCGGGGGGGGGGGGGGGGGGGGGGGGGGGGGGGGGGGGGGGGGGGGGGGGGGGGCCCCGGGCGGGGGGCGGGGGGGGGGGG
>NZ_WBMR01000147.1:0-10645 GCF_008923365.1 Actinomadura montaniterrae | reverse complement strand
CCCCCCCCCCCCCGGGGGGGGGGCCCGCCCGCCCCCCCCCGGCCCCGGCGCCCCCGGCCCCGCCGCAGCTCAGCGAAGGGCGTCGGAGATGGGCTTGGCGCCGCCGTGGGCGGTGTAGCCGCCGTCGACCGGGATCTCGGCGCCGCTGATGTAGGACGCCTCGTCCGAGACGAGGAAGACGATCAGCGGGGCCACCTCGTCGACGGTGCCGGGCCGGCCGAGCGGCGTCTGCGCGTTGTTCGCCTCGCGGAACGCCGCCGGGGCGGACGCGGTCATCGGCGTCTCGATGAACCCGGGATGGACGGTGTTGACGCGGATCCCGGCGCGTCCCAGCTCCGTGCACGCCGTCGCGGACAGGCCGCGCAGCGCCCACTTGCTGGCGGTGTAGGCGACGGGATAGTGGCCGGTCAGCCCGGCGGCCGACCCGACGTTGACGATCGACGACCCCGGCGGCATCAGCGGCGCGAGGTGCTGGACGCCCAGCAGCGCGCCGGTCACGTTGACACGGTGCACGCGCTCCCAGTCCGCGACGGTGACCTCGCCGAGCCGGGCCCGCCAGGTGACGCCCGCGTTGTTGACCAGGCCGTCCACGCGGCCGTGGGTCTCGCGGAGCCACGCGGCGAGGCCGGCCCACCCGGATTCGGACGTGACGTCGAGCCGCCGGTAGACGACGCCGTCCGGCAGCGCCGGGGCGTCGTCGGCGAGGTCGGTCGCGATGACCGCGGCGCCCTCGCGGGCCAGGGCGGCGGCCTCCGCCGCGCCCTGGCCCTGCGCCGCGCCCGTGACCACGACGACCTTCCCGGCGACCCGGTTCACGGGCGTTCCCGCGCGCGCTTGCGGGCGCGCGGGATCGGGACGGGCGCCGCGCCCGGGACGATCGTGTTGGACACCGTGCCGATGCCCTCGACGGTGAGGGTGACGGTGTCGCCCGGCTTGAGCGGCGGCGGGTCCTGCGCGCCGCGCCGCCCCCACAGTTCGGCGAGGCAGCCGCCGTTGCCGCAGGTCCCCGAGCCGAGGACGTCGCCGGGCCGCAGCCGCGCGCCGCGCGAGGCGTAGGCGACGAGGTCGTCGAACGGCCAGCCCATGTTGGACAGCAGGTCGCGGCCGACGACCTCGCCGTTGACCTCGGCGGTCAGGCCGAGCCGCAGGAACCCGTCCGCGTCGCGGTAGGGCTCCAGCTCGTCGGCGGTGACGATCCACGGGCCGAGCGTGGTGGCGAAGTCCTTGCCCTTGCACGGGCCGAGCCCGACCTGCATCTCCCGGGACTGCAGGTCGCGCGCCGACCAGTCGTTGAAGACCGTGTAGCCGAACACGTGGTCGCGCGCCTGCTCGGGGGACAGGTCGGCGCCCGAGCGCCCGATGACGGCGGCGACCTCCAGCTCGAAGTCGAGGGCCCCGCAGCCCGGAGGGAGCGGGACGTCGTCGTGCGCGCCGACCATCGCGTGCGGGTTGGAGAAGTAGAAGGTCGGGGCGTCGTACCAGGCGTCCGGGACGCCGGACGCGCCGTCCACGGCCTTCCGGACGCCCTCGACGTGCTCCTCGAACGCGACGAAGTCCCGCACGGACGGCGGCTCGATCGGCGGCAGCAGCCGGACGTCCGCGAGCGGCACGGCCGCGCCCGCCGGCTCCGGAACCGGACCGGAGGCGACGACGCCGAGCAGGTCGGTGCCGTCCGGGAACGGCAGCACCCGGTCGCCTTCCACGACGCCGCAGCGGCGGACGCCCTGATGCAGGTAGGTGGCGAGTCGCATCGCGTCTCCCTCCGATCAGACCGGCGGGGCGACGAAGACGCCGCGGTCGGGGTCGTTGAACGACTCCTTGGCGATCAGCTCGTTCATCGGGTTGGCGGTGCCCCACTGGTCGGTGACGTCGGGGTCGGAGAAGTCGTACAGGTGCGGGTGCCAGGCGTCCTCGTCGAGGGTCTCCAGCTCGGTGGTGTACTCGACGGTGTTGCCGTGCGGGTCCAGGAAGTAGGAGAAGGTGTTGTCGCCCGCCTTGTGCCGGCCCGGTCCCCAGATCATCCGGACGCCCGCGCGCAGCAGCCGTCCGGTGCCGAACATGTACTCGTCCAGCCCGCGCATCTCGAACGACACGTGGTGCAGGGACGTGTGCGGCCCCTTCGCGATCGCCATGCTGTGGTGCTGCGGGTTGCAGCGCATGAAGTGCATGACCTTGCCCATGTGCGGCGACGTCAGGGTGTCGCTGAGCGCGAAGTCCAGGTGCGTCTCGTACCAGGCGCGGGTGGCGTCCAGGTCGGGGGCGTTCAGCACGACGTGCGACAGCCGGACCGGCACCGCCTCGCGCTCCTCCAGCTTCCGGTGCTCCCGGACGGCGACGTCCGCCGACACCTCGACGGTCCGGCCGTCGATGTCGAAGAACCGGAACCCGTAGCCGCCGCCGGGCGTGGCGAGCTTTCCGGGCTCGGCGACGATCGTCACGCCGGCCGCGCCGAGCCGCTCGGCGAGCGCGTCGACGTCGGCGGGGGACGCGGCGCCGAACGACACCAGGTCGAGGCGCTTCTCGTCCGCCTTGCGGAGCCGGACGACGTACTGCTCCGGCGACCCCTCCGCCGCCAGGAACGAGATGCCGGTGTCGCCCGCGACCTCGGTCAGGCCCCAGACACCGGAGTAGAACTCGCGCTGCCGGTCGTAGTCGGGGACGGCGAGGTCCACATGGCGCAGATGGGTGATGAGCCTTTCGGGCATCAGTTCTCCTTGAGGTCGAAGAGGGCGACGGCGTTGCCGCCGCGCACGGCGTCCAGGTCGTCGCCGGGGGGCAGGGCGGCGCGGAGCCGGTCGAGCGGGTCGTCCACGCCCATGTCGAACGGGTGGTCCGAGCCCATGACGACCTGGGACGCGCCCGCCGCCGCGATCAGCGCGCGCAGCGCGCCCGGCTCGTAGACGAGCGAGTCGAACCAGATCCGCCGCAGGTAGGTGCTCGGCGATTCGGCGCAGGTGCGGGACTCGGGCCGCACCCGCCAGCCGTGGTCGGCGCGGCCGAGGTAGGTCGGCAGGTAGCCGCCGCCGTGCGCCGCGACGATCTTCAGTCCGGGGTGCCGGTCCAGCACCCCGGAGAAGATCAGATGCGACAGCGCGACGGCGTTCTCGGTCGGCTGCCCGACGATGTTGGACAGGTAGAACCGGTCGAGCCGCTCGTCCAGCGTGCAGCCGAACGGGTGCAGGAACACCACCGCGCCGGTCTCGGCGGCCCGCGCCCACAGCGGGTCCAGCTCCGGGTCGGACAGCTCGCGGCCGGGGGCGTGCGAGGAGATCTCGACGCCCTTCAACCCGAGCGACAGCGCATGGTCGAGCGCCTCGACGGCGAGGTCCGGATGCTGGAGCGGGACGAGCCCGAGCCCGTGCAGCCGGTCCGGGACCTGCGCGCAGTGCGCGGCGGTCGCCTCGTTCGCCGTCCGGTACACGGTCCGCGCCAGGTCGGGGGCGGCCCAGTAGTGGTAGTGCGACGGCGACGGGCTGACGATCTGCACGTCCACCCCGGCGGCGTCCATGTCCGCGAGCCGCGCCTCGATCCGCGTCAGCCGCGCGAACCGCTCGCCGATCATCTTGCCGCCGGCCTGCAACGACTCCGGGCCGTTGCGGCGCGCGTCCAGCTCCCGGTGCTCGGTGTGGCCGGGCGCCCCGGCGACGGTCTCCTCGATCTGCGGCAGCAGCACGTGCGCGTGCACGTCGACGGTGGGGATGTTCACGGGCGCTCGCTCACGATCGCGCTGATGCGGCCCATCAGGCCGGGGACGTCGGCGTCGGGGGACGGGTTCAGCTGCCATTCACCGAGCTGCACCGACGCCTCCACGACCGCCTTCGCGCGCTCGAACCGCCGGTCCATGAACGCGTCGAACAGCGCCTGGTCGAGCCGGTCGCCGCCGAGCAGCAGCTCGGCGAGGACGGCGGCGTCCTCCAGGCACTGCGCCGCGCCCTGCGCCAGCGTGGGCGGGCACGCGTGCGCGGCGTCGCCGATCAGGACGGTCCGGCCCCGGTTCCACGGCCGGTCCACCAGCAGCGACTCGAACCAGGTGTAGTTGATCCGGTCCGGGTCGGTGATGTCGGCGCGGATCTCGTCCCACGCGCCGCCGTAGCCCTCGGCGAGGGCGCGCATGTGCGACGGCTTGTCGGCGTCCGCGATCGACTCGCGGGGCCGCGCCTTCTCCACCAGGTACGCGTACATCGTGTCGGGACCGGTCGGGCAGTACCCGGCGATGAAGCACGGCCCGCCGTAGATGAGGTCGGTGCGCTCGACGTCCTTGGGACGGCGCGTGTGGATCCGCCAGATCCCCATGCCGGTGGGCTTCGGCGACGCGTCGATGCCGAGCAGCCCGCGCACCGCGGAGCGGATCCCGTCCGCGCCCACGACCAGGTCGTACGTGCCGGTGGTCCCGTCGGAGAAGCGCACCGCGACGTGCTCGCCGGAGTCGTCGAGCGCGGTGACGGTCAGGCCGAACCGGACGGTCGCGCCCGCGTCCCGCACCGCCTCCGCGAGCACCGCCGCCAGCTCGGGACGGTTCATGCCGAGCGTCGCGGGCAGGTCGGGGCCGCCGGTGCGCGCGTCCGGGATCTCCGCGATCAGCGTCCCGTCCGGCGCCCGCAGGCCGAGGACGTCGAACGCGTACCCGGACGCGCTCAGCCGGTCCCACACGCCGAGGTCGCGCAGCACCCGCAGCGCGTTGCCCTGCAGCGTGATGCCCGAGCCGAGCGCGGTCGCGTCCGGCTTGATCTCCGCGACGTCCACCGCGACGCCGCCCCGCGCCAGCAGGACGGCCAGCGCCGACCCGGCCGTGCCGCCCCCGACGATCAGGACGTTCCCTACTGCTGCCATGCCGACCTCACTTCACCGCGATGGGATTGACGGGGGCGCCGACGGCGCCGGTGACCGGGATCGGCCCGGCGGCCAGCCAGAACTCGTGCACGCCGTCGGCCGCGCAGTCGGCGGCGAGCGCGTCCAGGTCCCACAGCTCGCCGATCAGCAGCCCCATGTTCGGGATCGCGACCTGGTGCAGCGGCTGGAACGCGTCGTCGAACTCGTTCGGCCGCACCTCGAACCCCCACGTGTCGGTGGCGATCGCCGCGATCTCGGTGCGGTGCAGCCATCCGGCCGTGGTGAACGAAAGACCGGGCGCGGGCCCGCCCGCGTAGTCGCCCCAGCCGTCGCGGCGCGCGCGCGTCAGCTGCCCTGTGCGTACGCACACGATGTCGCCGCGCCCGACCGTCACGCCGTGCGCGTCGATGGCCGCCTGGAGGTGCTCTTCGGTGATGGCGAAGCCGTCGGGCAGCTCGCCGTCCTCGCCGGCGACGCGGCCGACGTCCAGCAGCACACCGCGTCCGGCGACCGGGGCGGCCATGTGCTCGATGCCGGTGACCAGGTCGCCGTCGGACGTGACGACCTTCTCCGCCGGGCGCCCGTTCCACGCCTTGCCGTGGTCGAAGATGTGGCCGAGGCCGTCCCACTGGGTGGAGCACTGCAGCGGCATCGCGACGACGTCGTCCGCGCCGCCGATGCCGTGCGGGAAGCCCTGGTTGCCGAGCGCCGCGTCCGTCCCGGTGTCCAGCATCGTGTGGACGGGGTTGGTGCGGCGCCGCCAGCCCTTCTGCGGGCCGTTCATGTCGAAGCGCTGCGACAGCGAGAACGACACGCCACGCCGGACCAGTGCCGCGCCCTCGCGCCGCTTCGCCTCGTCTATGAAGTTCACGGTGCCGAGGACGTCGTCGTCGCCCCAGCGTCCCCAGTTGGAGTACTTGGCGGCGGCCTCCGCGATCGCGCCCTCGGGGTCGGTGCGGTCGAGCATCACGCCTCCTCCGCGTCCGCGGATTCGGCGACGCATCGGTTGCGCTGTGCGCCGAGGCCGGTGATCGAGCCCTCCATGACGTCGCCGTCCCGCAGCAGCCGGCCCCAGTGCATGCCGTTGCCGGCCGGGCTGCCGGTCAGGACCAGGTCGCCGGGCAGCAGCCGGACGGTCTGCGACGCGTACGCCACCAGCCGCGCCACGTCGAAGATCATGTCCTTGGTGGACTCGTCCTGCATGACGTCGCCGTTGAGCTTGAGCGTGACCCGCAGGTCGCCGGGGTCGCCGACGAACGCCGAGGGCACCAGATACGGGCCGAGCGGGGTGAACGTCGGCGGGTTCTTCGCGCGCAGCCAGTCGGTGCCGATCTCCGGCATGTCCCGGCGGAACACCGCCTCCCGCGCCGTCAGGTCGTTGGCGATCGTGTAGGCCGCGACGTGCTCCAGCGCCTCGCCGGCGGACACCCGGTACGCGGGACGGCCGATCACCGCGGCGAGCTCCAGCTCCCAGTCCGGCTTCTCGCACCAGCTCGGGATCACCACGTCGTCGTACGGGCCCGTCACCGACGACGGCAGCCCGATGAACATGTACGGCTGGTCCTCGGCGGCGCGCCGGTCCATCATCGCCGCCGTCTCCTCGCGCACCTGCTCGGCGGGCCGCCCGCCCTCCGGCTCGTGCGCCACCGCGAGGTCGATGACGTGCGTGCGGTAGTTGGCGCCCGACTGCAGGATCTGGCGCGGCTCGACGGGAGCGTGCACGGCCAGCCCGTCCAGGGGCGTCCAGGCGCCGTCGCCGTCGCCGGACTCCGCGGCGGCGTGCAGCAGCGGCAGGGCGTCGTCCCAGCGCTCCAGCAGCCCGCGGGTCGTGGCGCCGCCCCCGGGCAGGTCCGGGACGGTGCGCAGGTCGAGGACCCGTCCGTCCCGGACCAGGCCGGCGAACCGCGGGCCGTCCCCGCTGGAGAAGGTGCCGACCGCGAACGGGCCGGACGGGTGCGCGTGTGCTTCCACGAGGTGTCCTCTCAATGTCTGCCTTAACCTTGGGACAACGGAGCCGATCTGGGAAATAGATTCCTCGGATGGCTGCCATCGACGACACGGATAGAGTGGAGCCGTGAACCTGGCGAGCCTCGACCTGAACCTCCTCGTCGCGCTGCGCGCGCTGCTGGAGGAGCGCAACGTCACCCGCGCCGGCCGGCGCATCGGGCTCAGCCAGCCCGCCACCAGCGCCGCGCTCGCCCGGCTCCGCCACCACTTCGCCGACGACCTGCTCGTCCGGACGGGCAACAACTACGAGCTGACCCCGCTCGGCACCGCGCTGCTCGTGCCCTGCGCGACCGCGTGCGGGCTGCTGGAACGGCTGTTCACCAGCCGCGCCGAGTTCGACCCGGCGACCGAGGCGCGCGAGTTCACGATCATCGCGTCCGACTACGCGATCGCCGTGTTCGGCGCCGCGCTCGCCCGCGCCCTGCACGCCGCCGCGCCCGCCGTCAGCCTGGTGTTCCAGCAGGTCGGCCCGGAGATCAACGAGAACACCGACGCGACGCTCAGCGCCGTCGACGGGCTGCTGATGCCGCACGGCATCGTCAGCGGCCTGCCGACCGTCGAGCTGTACCGCGACGAATGGGTCTGCATGGTCGCCGACGACCATCCCGACGTCGGCGACCGCATCACCATGGACGACCTCGCCCGCCTGCCCTGGGTCGTCTACCAGCGCCCCTACGACGCGCCGGCCGCCCGCCAGCTCAGCATGCTCGGCCTCGAACCGCACGTCGAGGTCTCGGTGCCGAGCTTCCAGCTGCTGCCGAGCCTCGTCGCGGGCACCCGCCGCGTCGCGCTCATCCAGCGCCGCCTCGCCGACCTGGTCGCGCCGATCGCGGCCGTCCGCGTCCTGCCGTGCCCGTTCGAGGCGGTGCCCGTCCAGGAGGCGCTGTGGTGGCACCCCGTCCACACCCAGGACGCGGCGCACATCTGGCTCCGCGAGACCGCCGCCCGCGTCGCCGCCGGGCTGGCGGCCCTCCCGTGACACCATGCCCCATGGACGGCCGCGGCCCGGCCTCCTACTATCGACGTAGTAATCCCGTTGCGGGGACGAGGACATGGTGAACGAGGACGACCGGGGGCGGCGCCCGGCGGGCATGCTGGAGGACGCCGTGCTCGCCGTCCTGTGGGAGGGCGCGCGCCCGATGAGCCCCGCCGACGTGCAGGCCGTCCTGCCCGGCGGCCCCGCTTACACGACGGTGATGACCACGCTGGCGCGGCTGGCCCGCAAGGGGCTGGCGAGCCGGGAGCGGGCGGGCCGCGGGTTCGTGTACTCCGCCGCCGTCGACGAGGCCGGACACACCGCCGCCGCGATGAACGAGTTGCTGCGCCGCCGCCGCGACCGCGCCGCCGTGCTGGCCCGGTTCGTGTCCGAGCTGGAGCCCGAGGACGAGGAGCTGCTCCAGCGGCTGCTGCGCGACGGCGGCGAAGCCTGAGGTCCGCCCCCGAAGGGCGCCGCTCGAGTGTCCGTCCGGTACCCGTGCGCGGCGTGCCCGATCGATGAGTTTCCGCCCGGTCCGGGGTATATCCCCAGGCCGGGCGAGGTTCGTCCGGCGCTTACGTTCCGATTACCCGCAGGCTCTTACTATCGCGGTAGTAGGTGTTGGACGAGGAGCGAGGGCGGTGGGGCCGATGCCACCCGAACCCGACGTGACCGTCGTGGTGATCGTCTACAACGACGCGTCGCGGCTGGCCCGCGCCGTCCGGTCGGCGCTCGGGCAGTCGCTGCCGAGCGTCGAGGTCGTGATCGTCGACGACGCGAGCACCGACGCCACGCCCGCGGTCGCCGCCCGGCTGGCCGCCCGCGACCCGCACCGGGTGCGCGCCTTCACCCTCCCGGTGAACTCCGGCGGCTGCGGACGGCCGCGCAACATCGGCATCCGGCACGCCAAGGGCCGGTACGTGATGTTCCTCGACAGCGACGACACCCTCGACCAGCACGCCTGCCGGAACATGGTCGCCGCCGCCGACGGCACCGGCGCGGACCTGGTGTCGGGCCGCTGCGTCCGCGTCCTGCCCGACCGCGAGCACGCCTGGTACCCCCGGCTCTACCGGGAGAGCGCCGTCTACGACGGCATCCTGGACAACCCCGACCTCCTCTACGACACGCTGGCGACCAACAAGTGCTACCGGCGCGCGTTCCTCGACCGCGCCGGGCTGCGGTTCGCCGACCGGCTGCACTACGAGGACCTGCTGTTCAGCGCCCAGGCCTACCTCGGCGCCAACCGCATCGCCGTCATCCCGCACCGGGTCTACAACTGGCTGGTGGACCCGCGCGGCGCCGCCCTGTCGATCACCAACCGGCGCGCCGAGCTGAGCAACTTCGCCGACCGGCTGGAGATCCACCGGCGCATCGACGCGGCGCTGCGCGCGCACGGCGCGGACGAGATCGCGCTGGTCAAGGACGTCAAGTTCGTCAACCACGACCTGCTGCTCTACCTGCGCGAGCTGCGCAGCCGCGACCCCTGGCACCGCGAGGCGTTCCTCGGCCTCGCCCGCCCCTACCTCGCCGAGCTGGACGACGCCGTGTTCGAGGCCGCGGACAAGATGCCCGCCATCGCGGCGCTGATGGTCCGCGAGCGCGACATCGAGGCCGCGATGGCCGCCGCCGACCACGTGCCCAGGGGCGGCGGCCGGCCCGTCCTGTCGATCGCCCCCGCCGAGCGGGACGGCCGGATCTACTGGACCGGCGAGCACCTCGGGGCGCCGGCGGCCCGCCGCGTCCTCGACATCACCGGCCTCGGCGTGCACTCGGCCCCGCTGTCCGAGCTGGTCCTCGGCGGCCGGGTCACCGCGATGCGCCGGGACGGCAAGGCGCTGCGGATGTCCGGCACCGTCGTCAACCCGCTCGGCCGGATCCCCGACGACGCCGAGCTCGGCGGCCGGCTGGAGATCCGCGACCGGCGCCGGCCCGGCCGCGCGTTCGGCGTCCCGGCGACCGTGCGGCGCGAGAACGGCCGGATCGCGTGGGAGACGGTGTTCTTCCCCGCCCAGGTGATCCGCCCGATCGGCCTCGTCGACCAGACCTGGGGCCTGTGGCTCCGGCTGACGGTCGGCGGCACCCCCGTCGAGGTGCGGCTCACGTCCGAGGGCACCGCGCACTGCGACCTCGCCGTGCCCGTCCGGCCGCGGCTGAGCCGCGCGGCCGGGGACCGGATGGAGGCCTACGTCGCCGCGACCGGCGAGCTCGCGCTGCGGATGGCGGCCGGGCGCTGGCCCGCCCGCGTCACCCTGCCCGCGTTGCGCCGGGTCGCCCGCACCGGCGCCGGGCGGCGCTGGTGGCGGCGGTTCGTCCGGGCGGAGCGCCGGCTGCGCGAGCGGTTCTCGGCCCGCCGGACGAAGATCGCGGTGTTCAACCGGCTGCTGGTCCGGCTGCCGGTCCGCCGGGGCACGGTCGTGTTCGAGAGCCGGAACGGCGCCCGCTACTGCGGCGACCCCAAGTACGTCTTCCGGGCGCTGCGCGACAGCGCCGCCCCCTACCGGGCGATCTGGTCCTACCGCGACGACCGGCGCGGCTTCCCCGACGAGGCGCTGCTGGTCAAGCGCGGCTCGTGGGCCTACTACCGGGCGCTGGCCCGCGCCGAGTTCTGGGTCGACGACCGGAGCCTGCCCGCCGGGCTCGCCAAGCGTTCGCAGACCACCTACATCCAGATCCCGCGAGGACCCGTTCCCGCGCCGCCGGAGGCGCCGCCGGACGGGCAGGGCCCGCCGGTGCCGCGCCATCGCGCCGACCACCTCGTCGTCCGGTCCGAGCGCGACGTCCCCGCGCCGGGCGGCGTCCCCGCGCCGGGCGACGTCCCCGCGCCGGGCGACG